>NZ_JBBCVB010000027.1:0-77460 GCF_037199905.1 Serratia sp. MMO-28 | reverse complement strand
CGCGTGCATCAGAAAGCTGTTAACGATATTAAACGCGATGCTGCGAGATAATAGGCAATGGGTGACAAATTAATCATCACCCATTGACTTTAAACACAGCTGCTCTCCCTGTGGGAGAGGGTTGGGGTGAGGGGAAAGCAACGTGGAGCACATATCATGAGCATTGCCGTACAGTTTATCGATGTTTCGCGTATTTTCGGCGATGTTCGTGCCGTTGATCGGGTTTCTGTCGACATTCAGGATGGAGAGTTTTTTTCCATGCTCGGGCCTTCCGGTTCGGGCAAAACCACCTGCCTGCGTTTGATCGCCGGTTTTGAGCAACTCAGCTCTGGCTCGATTCGCATTCATGGGCAAGAGGCCGCCAATCTGCCGCCATACCAGCGTGATGTGAATACCGTATTTCAGGATTACGCACTGTTCCCACATATGTCAGTGTTGGAAAACGTCGCCTATGGGCTGATGGTAAAAGGCGTTGCTAAACGTGAACGGCTGGCGCGGGCACAGCAGGCGCTGGAAAGCGTGGCGCTGGGGTTTGCCGCCGAACGTAAGCCGGCACATCTTTCCGGCGGCCAACGCCAGCGTGTGGCACTGGCGCGTGCGCTGGTCAATCGCCCACGTGTGTTGCTGCTGGATGAACCTTTGGGCGCCCTGGACTTGAAGCTGCGTGAGCAGATGCAAGGGGAGCTGAAAAAGCTGCAACGCCAGTTGGGAATCACCTTTATTTTTGTCACTCACGATCAGAGCGAAGCGTTGTCGATGTCGGATCGTGTCGCGGTATTCAACAATGGCCGCATTGAACAAGTGGACTCACCGCGTGAGCTGTATATGCGGCCAAGAACGCCATTTGTTGCCGAGTTTGTTGGCACCTCCAATGTGGTGCGCAGCGATCTGGCGCAGCGCTTATTGGGGCAGAGCGCCACCTTCTCAATTCGCCCGGAACACATTCGCCTGCTGGATCACAGCGCGGCTGCGCAGGGGGAAATTCAGGTGCAGGGCACGTTGCAGGATATCCATTATCAGGGAGCGGCTACCCGTTACGAAATCGCCCTGAGCAGCGGGGAGAAATTGCTGGTCAGCCAGGCTAACCCGCAGTGGCAGGCGGCTGAACAGCAGCGCCTGATCGGCCAGCCGGTGACCGCCTGCTGGGCGCGTGAGGCCATGGTGCCGCTGCTGGAGGAGAGGTGAGATGGAGATGAGCATCGAGAATCCGGTTTCACAGGGCGGTAAAATCCGCGCACTTTCCACCTACCTGTACCGCAAGCCTACGCTGTATCTGCTGTTGCTGCTGGTGCCGCCGTTATTGTGGTTTGGTGCAGTCTATCTGGGGTCATTGCTGACGCTGCTATGGCAGGGGTTCTACACCTTTGATGACTTCACCATGACGGTGATGCCGGATCTGACCTTTGCCAACTTGCGCGCGCTGTTTAACCCCGCCAACTACGACATCATCGTACGCACGCTCACCATGGCGGTGCTGGTGTCGCTGGTCAGTGCGGTGCTGGCGTTTCCGATAGCTTATTACATGGCGCGTTACACCAGCGGCAAGGTGAAGGCGTTCTTTTATATCGCCGTGATGATGCCGATGTGGGCCAGCTATATCGTCAAAGCCTATGCCTGGACGCTGCTGCTGGCTAAAGATGGCGTAGCGCAATGGTTCCTGCAACATATGGGGCTGGAGCCGCTGTTGGCCGGGATCCTGAGCCTTCCCGGCGTGGGGGGGAATACGCTGTCCACCTCCGGCCTGGGGCGTTTTCTGGTGTTTGTCTATATCTGGCTGCCGTTCATGATCCTGCCGATCCAAGCCGCCTTAGAACGCTTACCCCCTTCGTTGTTGCATGCTTCTGCAGATCTCGGCGCTCGCCCGGCGCAGACGTTTCGTTATGTGATCTTGCCGCTGGCGGTGCCGGGGATTGCCGCCGGTTCGATTTTCACCTTCTCGCTGACGCTGGGGGACTTTATCGTACCGCAGCTGGTGGGCCCGCCGGGCTATTTTATCGGCAGCATGGTGTACGCCCAGCAAGGGGCGATCGGCAACATGCCGATGGCGGCGGCCTTTACCCTGGTGCCGATCGTGCTGATTGCGATTTATCTTTCCATTGTCAAACGCTTGGGGGCTTTCGATGCACTCTGAACGCGCGCCATTAGGGCTGAAACTGGCCGCCTGGGGCGGCCTGATCTTCCTGCACTTCCCGCTGGCGATTATCGCCATCTACGCCTTCAATACCGAAGAAGCGGCATTCAGCTTCCCGCCGCAGGGCTTGACGCTACGCTGGTTCAGCGTGGCCGCCGGGCGGCAGGATATTATTGATGCGGTGCTGCTTTCGGTGCAGATTGCCAGCCTGGCGACCGCCATTGCGCTGGTGTTGGGCACGTTGGCGGCCGCAGCGCTGTACCGCCGTGATTTCTTCGGTAAACAGAGTATTTCCTTGTTGCTGCTGTTGCCGATCGCCTTGCCAGGGATTGTCACCGGCATCGCGCTGCTGGCGGCCTTCAAGGCGCTGAATATCGAACCGGGGATCATGACCATTGTGATCGGCCACGCCACATTCTGCGTGGTGATCGTCTTCAACAACGTGATCGCCCGCTTCCGCCGGACTTCCCACAGTTTGATCGAAGCCTCGATGGATCTGGGTGCCGATGGTTGGCAAACCTTCCGCTATGTGATCCTGCCTAATCTCGGCTCGGCGCTGCTGGCGGGGGGCATGCTGGCGTTCGCCCTGTCATTCGATGAAATCATTGTGACCACCTTTACCGCCGGACATGAGCGCTCGCTGCCGCTGTGGCTGCTGAACCAACTGGGTCGGCCGCGCGATGTGCCGATCACCAACGTGGTGGCGCTGTCGGTGATGGTGCTGACCATGATCCCGATTCTGGGGGCTTACTACCTGACTAAAGGTGGGGAAAGCGTTGCGGGTAGTGGCAAGTAGCTTGAACTCTTACGTCCATTTTTTTAAAGGAAAACCTTATGCAAAGCCAACTGCTGATTAATGGCCAATTGATTGCGGGCCAAGGGGAGACGCTGCCGGTAGTGAACCCGGCGACGGGAGAGGTGATTGTGCAGGTGGCAGAGGCCAGTGCACAGCAGGTGGATCAGGCCGTATTGGCGGCTGATGTCGCGTTCGCTACCTGGGGGCAAACCACGCCGAAAGAGCGGGCCGAACATCTGCTGAAACTGGCTGATGTGATTGACGAGCACGCAGCGGCCTTCGCCGAGCTGGAGTCCCTCAACTGCGGCAAACCCTATCACTGTGTGCTGAATGATGAGCTGCCTGCGGTGGCCGATGTGTTCCGCTTCTTTGCCGGTGCCAGCCGTTGCCTGAGCGGGTTGGCCGCCGGTGAGTATCTGGCCGGGCATACCTCGATGATCCGCCGCGATCCGTTGGGCGTGGTGGCTTCGATCGCCCCTTGGAACTATCCACTGATGATGGCCGCCTGGAAGCTGGCACCGGCGCTGGCGGCGGGCAACTGTGTGGTCATCAAGCCTTCCGAGCAGACCCCGTTAACCACCTTCAAACTGGCAGAATTGGCGGCAGGTATTTTTCCGCCGGGGGTGCTGAACGTGTTGTTTGGCCGTGGGGCCAGCGTCGGTGATGTGCTGACGGGGCACAGCAAGGTACGTATGGTCTCGCTTACCGGCTCTATCGCGACCGGCGAACATATTATTGCCCACACCGCGCCAGGCATTAAGCGCACGCATATGGAACTGGGCGGAAAAGCTCCGGTGTTGGTGTTTGATGATGCCGATCTCGATCAGGTGGTGGAAGGGATTCGCACCTTTGGTTTTTACAATGCCGGGCAGGATTGCACCGCCGCCTGCCGCATTTATGCGCAGAAAGGCATTTATCCACGCCTGGTGCAAGCCCTGGGCGCCGCGGTAGCCAGCCTGAAAATTGGGCCGCCGGAAGACAGCAGCACCGAACTGGGGCCGTTGATCACCGCACAGCATCTGGAACGGGTGGTTGGCTTTGTTGAGCGGGCCAAAGCCTTGCCGCATGTGCAGGTGGTGACCGGCGGTGAGAAGGTGAATGGCCCAGGGTTTTATTTCCAGCCGACGCTGCTGGCCGGTGCTCGTCAGGAAGATGAAATTGTGCAGCGCGAAGTTTTCGGCCCGGTGGTAACGGTCACGCCGTTTGATGATGAAGCGCAGGTATTGGCCTGGGCAAATGATTCAAACTATGGCTTAGCCTCCTCGCTGTGGACGCGCGACGTTGGCCGCGCACATCGTCTGAGTGCGCGCTTGCAGTACGGCTGCACCTGGGTGAACACGCACTTTATGCTGGTCAGTGAAATGCCGCACGGGGGGCAGAAGCTGTCTGGCTACGGCAAAGATATGTCGATGTATGGGCTGGAGGATTACACCGTTATCCGCCATGTGATGTTTAAGCATTGATATATCCGTCATACTTCAAATTGCAGGTGTGTTGGCTTTGTTACTCGGCCCATGCTGGGCCAGCACAAGTGCTGTTCAAAAACGCGTTGCGTTCTTGTCCTGCAACTCGAATTATTTAGGGTATAAATTGAATTTTATCTGCAAAATAACGCGCTTTTCAGGCTGATAAAAAATGAAGGATGTCATGAATGGCTATCACTCGTCGTGATTTTCTCAATGGGGTGGCGATTAGCATCGCCGCCGGGTTAACGCCGATGCAAATTCTGCGAGCATCGCCGCAAACCGCCAACAAAACCCTCTATTATCCGCCCGCCATCACGGGCCTGCGGGGTAACCATCCCGGTTCATTTGAACATGCCCATCAGTTGGGCCGTGATGGCAAAGCGTTTGATTTTGGTTCGGTGCCCGTTGAGGAGGAGTTCGATCTGGTGGTGGTCGGAGCCGGCATCAGCGGCCTGGCCGCTGCCTGTTTCTGGCAGCAGATGAAAGGGCGACAACAGCGCATTTTGCTGCTTGATAACCATGATGACTTTGGCGGGCACGCCAAGCGCAATGAGTTCAGCAGCGAAAACGGCATGATCCTCGGGTACGGTGGCAGTGAGTCGCTGCAGTCACCGCGCTCCAACTTCAGCCCGGTGGCGCTGGGGCTGCTGCAGAAACTGGGCGTCAGCATCGATAATCTGGAAAAGGCGTTCGATAAAACTTTCTACCCGGATCTGAATCTGAGCCGTGGCGTTTACTTTGATCGCAAAAACTTTGGCGTCGACAAAGTGGTGAGTGGCGATCCGGGCCGGGTGGTAGCAGATGATATCCCGCGTGATCGCCTCAATGGCCGTTCCTATGAAGCGTTTATTGGGGATTTCCCGTTACCGGAAAGCGATCGGCAGGCGTTGATTGCGCTGCACACCGTTGACAAAGATTATTTGCCGGGGATGAGCCAGGAAGAAAAGGTCGACTGGCTGGATAAACACAGCTACAGCCAGTTCCTGCGTGAGAAAGTGGGGTTGAGCGAGATGGCCATCCGCTATTTCCAACAGGCTACCAATGATTTCCAGGCGGTAGGTATTGACGCCACCTCCTGCAGTGACGCGCGGATTTGCGACTTGCCGGGCCTGAACGGCATGAATCTGCCGCCGCTGGATGAAGAGTCACAGGCGGATCTCGACGATCCTTACGTGTTCCATTTCCCAGACGGCAATGCCTCGCTGGCACGCCTGATGGTGCGCCATCTGATCCCGGCTGTTGCTCCGGGTAACGATATGAACGATATCGTGATGGCGCAGTTTGATTACAGTCAGCTTGATCGTCCTGAATCGCCGGTGAAGCTGCGCTTGAGCAGCACAGGGCTGCATGTGGCTAACGTGGGTGATAAGGTGGAGGTGTCTTACATCAACGGGGTGAATGTTTCCAAGGTGCGTGCCGGGCAGGTGGTGATGGCCGGCTACAATATGATGATCCCTTATCTGGTACCGGAAATGCCGCAGGCGCAGCAGGAAGCGCTGAAGCAGAACGTGAAATCCCCCTTGGTGTACAGCAAGGTGGTGATCCGTAACTGGCAGCCGTTTATTAAGCTGGGTGTGCATGAGGTCTATTCCCCCACCGCGCCTTATAGCCGCGTCAAGTTGGACTATCCGGTGAGTATGGGGGGCTATCAGCATCCGCGCGATCCGAATCAGCCGATTGGCCTGCACATGGTGTATGTTCCTACTTTGGCGGGCAGCGGCCTCAGCCCGCGTGAGCAATCGCGTAAAGGGCGAGCCTTGCTGTTGGGAACCCCTTTTGAGGTCCATGAACAGATGATCCGTGAACAACTGCAGGGCATGCTGGGTGCTGCCGGGTTTGACCATCAGCGTGATATTCAGGCGATCACCGTTAACCGCTGGTCACATGGTTATTCGTACTTCCTCAATGGCATGTTTGATGATGAAGACGAAGCAAAAAAAATTATTGAAACGGCACGGCAGCCGATCGGCAAGATCGCGATTGCCAATTCAGACTCCGACTGGAGCCCGTATGCCAATTCGGCCATCGATCAGGCCTGGCGTGCAGTGAATGAACTGGCCTACGGCAAGGTTGCCGTTAAGGAGGGAGCATGAGTCTGCGCCCGCTGTATCTGATGTTGCTGTTGGCCGCAGGCTTGGCTCAGGCCATGTCTGCGGGGGAATACGTTGCCAAGGCGGGCGACTGCACCGCCTGCCATACCCTGCCAACTGGCAAACCCTTGGCCGGCGGGATGAAGTTCCCCACCCCTCTAGGGGATATCTATGCCACCAACATCACGCCCGATGCGGTGCACGGCATTGGGGCCTATAGCTTTGCAGAGTTCGACCGCGCGATGCGCCAAGGCATTGCCAAAGATGGCCACCGATTGTATCCGGCAATGCCCTACACCTCTTATGCCAAAATGAGCGCAGAGGATATGCGTGCACTGTATGACTACCTGATGCATGAGGTTACGGCGCAGCCCGTAGCCAACCGAGAAAGCGATATCAGTTGGCCGCTCTCTATGCGCTGGCCATTGGCGGTATGGAACAGCCTGTTCCATGAGGATCAACCCTATCAGGCAGATAGCAAGCAAAGCGCCGAGTGGAATCGTGGAGCCTATCTGGTGCAGGGGCTAGGCCACTGCGGCAGCTGTCATACGCCGCGCGGCTGGGCCATGCAGGAAAAAGGGCTGGACAGCAAAACGCCAGAGTTTTTGAGCGGGGCGGAGCTGGACGGTTGGTATGCACCGAGCCTACGTGGAATGAAGCAGGATGAGGTGGTCTCCCTGCTGAAAACCGGGCGCAGCCAGCATGCGGCGGTGGCTGGGCCGATGAGCGACGTGGTGACGCACAGTACCCAGTATCTCAGCGATGCCGATCTGAGCAGTATTGCGCTTTACCTGCATAGTTTGGCGGTGACAACGCCGAAAACAGCCAATGTGCCGTCTGCCGCTACCAGCGTGCTGGAAGCGGGCAGGCAGACCTATGCCACCTATTGCGTTACCTGCCACGGCGACTCAGGGCAGGGCAGCGATCGCGTGATTCCTGCTTTGGCTGGCAACTTGACGGTGACGGCAGAGAATCCGTTGACTGCGCTGCGCGTGGTACTGGAAGGTGCGCATACCCCAATTACTCAACAGGCCACTACCGTGATTATGCCAGGCTATGGCTGGACGTTGACCGATGCGGATGCTGCGGAGTTGATGAGTTACTTGCGCGGCAGTTGGGGCAATCAGGCTGCGCCAGTCACGGCCGATCAGGTGAAGGCGGCTCGTGCGTTGAAAGCACAGTAAAGCCACAGGGTGCGGTTGATGCCGCACCCTGACACCCTGCTTACAGCACTTTATGTGGGCCAAAGCATTCGTAGTGGATGTGCTCGGCTGCGACGCCCATTGCCAGCAACTGCTGGGCAACAAACTGCATAAACGACACCGGGCCACAGAAGTAGTAATGCATCTGCGGGTGATTCAGTGTGCTATGCAACGGGCTGAGATCCATCAAGCCGCGGCTGTGGTAGTCACGGCCAGCCACATCGTCAGCGCCAGGTTCGCGATACCAGACATGACGGCTCAGGTTTGGCATGCGCTCGGCGATCGCTGCCACTTCGCTGGCAAAGGCGTGAACCGCGCCGTTCTCTGCAGCATGCAGCCAATGAATCTCGCCCTGATGCTGCTTAGCGTACAGGCTATTGAGCATACCCAACATCGGTGTTTGGCCAACGCCAGCAGAAATCAGCGTCACCGGTGTGGTGGGCTCAACCTCCAGGAAGAAATCACCGTGTGGCGGCGCGACATGGATCACGTCACCTTCTTTGGCCTGCTGATGCAGGAAGTTGGAAACCGCGCCCTGATCCTCACGTTTTACCGCGATACGGTAATATTCACCGTTCGGCGCAGCAGTCAGCGAATATTGGCGTATTTCCTGATGCTCCAGGCTGGCATCGTTGATATACACCGCCAGATACTGGCCCGGTTTGAAATCAGCCACTTTGCCACCGTCTACCGGTGCCAACGTGAAGCTGCAAATGACCTCGCTTTCTGGCTGTTTTTTAACGATGCGGAACGCACGCAGATCGCGCCAGCCGCCGTGGTTCTTTTCACTTTCTTGGTAGATCTGGTCTTCACGCTGGATAAAAACGTTCGCTAACACACCATAGGCTTTGCCCCAGGCGTCCAGCACTTCCTGGCCTGGGCTGAGCATTTCGTCCAACGTGGCCAACAGATGGCTGCCGACAATCTGATACTGATCCGGTTGGATGTTGAAGCTGGCATGTTTCTGCGCGATGCGCTCCACCGCTGGCAGCAGTGCCGCCAGATTTTCCAGGTTGCTGGCGTAGGCGCAGATGGCATCAAACAACGCCTGACGCTGATCGCCGTTGCGCTGATTGCTCATATTGAAAATATCTTTCAATTCGGGGTGATGGGCAAACATGCGATCGTAGAAGTGGGCGGTGAGTTTCGGGCCGGTGGCGACGAGCAAAGGAATAGTGGATTTTACGGTGGCGATGGTTTGGCTATCCAGCATGGAAGCGCTCCTTAGGGTGATTTTAATGTTGCATTTAAAATGAATGTTATTGATTTCAACCGGGTTTGTAAATACCCGCGTTGATTGGCGTTTTATCGAACATGAACAAACCGCACAATTACCATGAGTAAAAGTCCGTTGCCAATAAAGGGGCATTGAGTAGCTCAAAGCCTTGCGCTGCCTAAAGCCAATCGTTTGCGTAAAAACCTCTGTCAAGACCTATCCTCGGCAGGGGGAAACAGTTTACACTGTTGCCCAGAACCCAAACGGGTAGTTATTTGGTGATTTAAGTCAGGAGATGCCGGATGTTAAAGCGTGAAATGAACATTGCTGATTATGATGCCGAACTGTGGGCAGCCATGGAGCAGGAAGTGGTGCGTCAGGAAGAGCATATTGAACTGATTGCGTCTGAGAACTACACCAGCCCGCGCGTGATGCAGGCTCAGGGGTCTCAACTGACCAACAAATACGCAGAAGGCTATCCGGGCAAGCGTTATTACGGCGGTTGCGAATACGTGGATATCGTTGAACAACTGGCGATCGATCGTGCCAAAGCGCTGTTCGGTGCAGATTACGCCAACGTTCAGCCGCACTCCGGCTCTCAGGCCAACTTTGCGGTTTATACCGCACTGCTGCAGCCGGGCGACACCATTCTGGGGATGAACCTGGCACATGGTGGCCACCTGACCCACGGCTCACCGGTCAACCTGTCCGGCAAACTGTATAACGTGGTGCCTTACGGCATCGACGAAAGCGGTCAGATCGACTATGACGATCTGGCAAAACAGGCGCAGAAGCACAAACCAAAAATGATCATCGGCGGCTTCTCGGCGTTCTCCGGCGTTGTTGATTGGGCAAAAATGCGTGAAATCGCCGACAGCATCGGTGCTTACCTGTTCGTCGATATGGCGCACGTGGCTGGCCTGATCGCGGCCGATGTCTATCCTAACCCGGTTCCTTACGCGCATGTTGTGACCACCACGACCCATAAAACCCTGGCGGGCCCACGTGGCGGCCTGATCCTGGCGAAGGGCGGTGATGAGGAGTTTTACAAGAAGCTGAACTCTGCCGTATTCCCGGGTGGCCAGGGCGGCCCGCTGATGCATGTGATCGCCGGTAAAGCGGTAGCGCTGAAAGAAGCGATGGAGCCTGAATTCAAGGTGTACCAGCAGAAAGTGGCGAGTAACGCTAAAGCGATGGTAGAAGTATTCCTGGCGCGTGGCTACAAAGTGGTTTCCGGCGGTACGCATAACCACCTGTTCCTGCTGGATCTGGTGGACAAAAACCTGACCGGTAAAGAAGCCGATGCCGCTCTGGGCCGTGCCAATATCACCGTTAACAAAAACAGCGTGCCAAACGATCCGAAGAGCCCGTTTGTGACTTCCGGTATTCGTATCGGTACTCCTGCAGTAACCCGTCGCGGCTTCCAGGAAGCCGATGTGCGTGAGCTGGCTGGCTGGATCTGTGACGTGCTGGATAACATCAACGACGAAGCCACTATCGAACGCACCAAGAAGAAAGTGCTCGATATCTGTGCGCGTCTGCCGGTTTACGCGTAATTACGCTGAGTGGCATACCGAGAAACCCGCTGCGGCGGGTTTTTTTACGCTTATTACAGGCAAACTGTGAACTCCTTTGCACTCTAACCCTTTGAGTGTGAATGAGGATTGCTACAGTGTGTGAGCTCTGTCAAAGTATTGCCCTCATCCCGGAGGGAACATGGTTCTGCAATCAACGCGTTGGCTCGCTCTCAGCTATTTCACCTACTTTTTTGCTTATGGCATTTTTCTTCCGTTCTGGAGTGTTTGGCTAAACGGCGAAGGTATCCCGCCGGAAACTATCGGCATCTTGCTGGGGGCCGGGCTGGTGGCGCGTTTCCTGGGTAGCCTGCTGATTGCGCCGCGCGTCAAGGATCCTTCCCATTTAGTCACCGCATTGCGTCTTTTAGCCTTGTTGACGTTGGCATGCGCCATTGGCTTCTGCTTTGGTAACGGCTGGGCCTGGCTGATGTTGGTGATTGCCGGTTTCAACCTGTTTTTCTCCCCGCTGGTCCCCTTGACCGATGCGTTGGCCGCCACCTGGCAGCGGCAGATCACGCTGGATTATGGCCGAGTGCGGCTATGGGGATCGCTGGCCTTTGTGATCGGTTCGGCGTTGACCGGCAAGCTGGTTTCCGTCTGGGGCCATAACGCGATTTTGTACAGTTTGCTGTTCAGCCTGTTGGCGATGCTGCTGGGGATGTTGCTGAGGCCCAGTGTGATGCCGCGGGGGGAAGCTCGAGTGCAGAGTGACGCGGCTCGTTCCTGGCGTGAACTGCTCACTGAAGGGCCGGTATGGCGCTTTCTGCTGTGCGTCACTCTGCTGCAAGGGGCTCATGCTGCTTACTACAGCTTTGCTTCTATCTATTGGCAAGAGGCGGGGTACTCTGCGGCGACCATTGGCTACCTGTGGTCGCTGGGCGTGGTGGCCGAAGTGATTATCTTTGCCAGCAGCAATTTCCTGTTTCGCCGCTGGAATGCGCGTAACCTGCTGCTGCTTTCGGCGCTGTGTGGCCTGCTGCGCTGGGGCCTGATGGCTTCTACCACTGAACTCGGTGGCTTGTTGCTGATGCAGGTGCTGCACTGCGGTACTTTCACCGTTTGCCATCTGGCGGCGATGCGTTTTATCGCGGCACGCCAGGGGGCAGAAGTGATCCGCTTGCAGGCGGTTTACTCTGGCTTGGCGATGGGCGGCGGAATCGCGATCATGACCGTGTTGGCTGGCTTCCTGTTTGAGCACTTACAGGGCGGGGTATTCTGGGTGATGGCGGCAGTGGTGGTGCCAGCGTTGTTTATCCGCCCACCGGCTGCCAGCAGTCGCTAAGGCTTTTCCAGCAGCGCACGCAGCGCTTTGCGCTGCTGGCGAGTCAACGGCAGTGCGATCTGCACCAGCCCCCGATCTTCCACTGCATAGGGGCTGATCACCAAAGGGGTCCCCGGCGGCGCGCCAGAATGCAGGTAATCTGCCAACGGTAGATATTTGATATTAAGCGGCAACAGCGTCAGTTCGCGGAGCTGATATTCTACATCCTCTTCCAACTGCGGATCATTATGCGTCAGCAGCAGGAGTTGCTTTTCCTGCAGCGCATTCCCCTGCATCAGCCAGGCGCCAAAGCTGATAGCGACCAATCCAGCCTCTTCCCGTGAAAATCGAATGTCATACTCCTGTTCCAGCGGGGCTAAGGCTTGCTGTGTAGTACGCATCAAACGTGGATATTTGCGTACCACCTCTTCCAGTAGCAGATTGTCGATACCAATAGCAAAACGACAGCGTTCTATAGCCGGAGCCAAGTGGGCGAACAGTTGGCTGATGAGTTCTTCCCTGCTGCTGAAGTTCATGCCAGAGATGTGCTGAAATCGTTCCACCATGTGCTCAATGGCGGCCAGCAGACGTCGATCTTCCGCTGAGTCGCTGCTTTGATAGCTGTGTTTTTTCAGCATGATCAGCGTCAGTACCAGAAAATCGCACTCGCACGTATTTACGGGGTGGCTGAACAACCGGCTCAGCGCTTGATGCAGCTCGGTGGCGGCAGGTTGCTCCGGTTTGCACTGTAACCATTGATGCTGAACCGCATCGAAATCGGGGTGATGCTGGTGTTGGCTATCCCAAGCGCAATAGCACAGATAATGTTGCAACAGTTGCCGATCGCGCTGTTCGAAACAACGATTAAGCCATTGTTCACACTGGTTAATGCACCCTTCCAGCTCGGGCATTTGCTGGGGATGCAGCGACACGGCCTGCCACAGTCGCGGGCCAAAATGTTGTTCGACAAATTCCGGGCTGCAACGCAAGGCACGCCGCAGCCAGTGCAGCAGGCAAAGGCGCTGGTTGAGCGTACTTCCCAGAATCTGGTAGCCATCAGCGGCATTACCGCAGATTTCCAGGTGGTGGAAACGCTGGATTTCACTGGCAACCTCGGCTATATCTTGCCGAGCAGTGGGGAGGTCGACGCCATTGATTCGGCTGATAGTCTCCAGTTGCACTGTGGGCAGCGGCGTATACAACATCAGTAGCAGATGGCAGCGCCGTTGTTGACCGGAGAGCTCAGGCACAGAAGAAGTGTCTAGGCTCATATCACCTTCTGGAAGGTTATGTTTAAATTCTGCTTAAGCATAGCAAAAGGCATCGTGGCGGCGCGGCTGTTGCCCCTGGTTTTATCTCGGCTTACCACTTTCGTCACAGTTCTGCCGTGCTTTACGGCTCGTTGAAGCGTGGTTTATGTTACTTTATAACAAGAATGAGTATGATTTGATGATGAAACTACGTGGCCTGTTGGCCGGTTTGTTAAGCTTGTGCAGCGTGGGTGTGTTGGCCCACCCACACAGTTTTATCGATATGAACACCACCTTTGTGGCGAAAGATCAGAAACTGGTCGGTTTGAAAATGGTTTGGGTTATGGATGAAATCACCTCGGCAGATCTGCTGTATGACGCAGAAAATGCCAAAAGCGACTCGGAAATCTGGAAGAAACTGGCGGCAGAGGTGATGGCCAACGTGCTGGGGCAGCACTATTTCACCGATATTTATCGCGACGGTAAACCGGTGAAGTATCTGAATTTGCCGACGGAATACCATCTTTCTCGTCAGGGGCATAAAGCCGTGTTGGAGTTTGTGTTGCCGCTGGCCGAACCGCAGGCGTTGGCCGGTAAGCCGTTTGAGATTTCCACCTACGATCCGACCTATTTTGTCGATATGGCCTATCAGGATAAGCAAGCGCTGCACTTGCCGCCAGACATGGCTCAGCGGTGCAAATTCAGCCTGGTTACGCCAAAGCCGGATTCATCATTGCAGGCTTATGCTTTATCTCTCGATAAAAACGATGCCCCTGCTGAAGATCTGGCGCTGGGGCAGCAGTTTGCGCAGCGGGTGACGTTGCAATGTCAGTAAACCTCATTCCGCCTGCTAAACGCCATTGGCTGTTTAGCCTGTGGCCACTGTGGTTGCTGTTTATCGCTTTGGCGGCAGGTGCGCAACTGGCGTGGCAGTATTGGCCCCAGTTGTTGACGCAAAGCGTGGTGTGGCAAAAAGAGCTGCATCAGCAAATGGCCGCCTTGTTGCAACAGGTTAAAGCAACGCCGCAGCAGGCCGGGCTGGCATTGATGCTGTTCAGCTTGAGTTACGGTGTGCTGCATGCGCTCGGGCCGGGCCACGGCAAGGTGGTGATCGCCACTTATCTGGCAACCCATCCGACGCGGCTGAAAAGCAGCTTGCAGCTGACGTTTGCCGCTTCTCTGCTGCAAGGGGTGGTGGCGATTGCTTTGGTTACGTTGCTACTGGTGGTGTTGCAGCTCTCATCGCGTCAACTGCATCAAAGCAGTTTCTGGCTGGAGAAAGGCAGCTTTATTCTGGTGATGTTGCTGGGGGGATTGCTGAGCTGGCGGGCGCTGAAACGTTTATATCAGGCAGTGAAAGCCATGCGGCCAGCGCCTGCGCTGCGTATTAGCAGTTTCCAACCGCTGCCAGCCGAACATGTTCACAGTGCTCACTGTGGTTGCGGGCATCGGCATTTACCCAGTGATGCTGAACTGCAGGCGGGTAATGATTGGCGCACCCGAACGGCGATCGTGCTGGCGATGGGCATGCGGCCATGTTCCGGCGCAATTCTGGTGTTGCTGTTTTCTAAGGTGATTGGCGTATTTACCTGGGGCATTCTTTCGGCGCTGGCGATGGCCCTTGGCACATCGTTAACCATTTCTGCACTGGCGTTGTTTGTGCATTACAGCCGCAAACTGGCGATGCGTATCAGCCGCCAACGTGCGCCAACGGCTTGGAGCGCGCTGGCCTGGGGAGCGTTGGCGTTGGCTGGCGGGCTTATCCTGTTATTCGCCGGAGTGTTGCTCTACGTTAGCGCGCAGCCGGAATTGGGAGGCGGCATCCGTCCTTTCGCCCGTTAGCGGGCATAAAAAACGCTGCGTGTGCAGCGTTTTCCCGATCGTTCAGTCAGTTGAACCCGCGATCTTAGCGCTTCAGCGCTTCGCTCAACTCTTCACGCATGGCAGACAGCAACGCCTTCACTACACGCGGGTTACCGGCAACCACGTTGCCTGAGCTCAGGTGGTTGTGGCCACCAACAAAATCGGTCACCAGGCCGCCAGACTCGCGAACCAGCAGTTCACCAGCGGCGAAATCCCAAGGCTTCAGGCCGATCTCAAAGAAGCCGTCAACGCGGCCGGCGGCAACGTAAGCCAGATCCAGCGCTGCAGAACCGGTGCGGCGGAAGTCGGCACATTGGGTGAACAGTTTACCCAGCACATTGATGTACGCCGGTGCATGCTGTTTAACTTTGAATGGGAAGCCAGTGGCAAGAATGGTGCCATCCAGATCTTTGGCATTGGTGCCGCGCAGACGGTAACCGTTGAGCTGTGCGCCCTGGCCACGGGTGGCGGTGAACAGTTCATTACGCATTGGATCGTAGACTACCGCAACTTCGGTGCGGCCTTTGATGCGCACGGCGATAGATACTGAGAAATGGGGGAAACGTTTGATGAAGTTGGCGGTGCCATCCAGTGGATCAATTACCCATTGTACGTCCTGATCAACGCCGGTTAATTCACCGCACTCTTCACCAATGATGGTGTGTTGTGGGTAAGATTTACGGATGATGTCGATGATCAGATGCTCTGCATCGCGATCGACGTTAGTGACAAAGTCGTTTGACCCTTTTTGTGTCGCTTCTACAGCGTCTGGGGTTTCGTAATTTTTGACAATCAGGTTACCGGCCTTGCGCGCAGCGCGCACGGCGATAGTCAGCATCGGATGCATGGGTATCTTCCACAGGATGTTAAAGAACAGGAAACGGCGCGGAGTATAGCAGGTGTTCGGCAAAATACCTAATCCCCTTCATCCTTCACGCTGCCTCTTTGTTGGCATCCTTGTTCACCCCTGTCACTGACTTGAGCAAGCTCCTGGGCCTTCACTGTATTGCCGCTTCGATGCAACTCGAATGATTTTGGCGATATAGCTGTGTTAGAATGCTACGATTTTCCGCTACGCTCAGAGTTTGTATGCTGCACAATATCCGCATTATCCTGGTTGAAACCTCCCATACCGGTAACATGGGCTCGACTGCCCGTGCGATGAAAACCATGGGGTTAACCAATCTTTATCTGGTTAATCCGTTGGTGAAGCCGGACTCACAGGCGATCGCGCTGGCGGCGGGTGCCAGCGATGTTATTGGTAATGCCACCCTCGTTGATACCTTTGATGAAGCGATTGCCGGTTGCAGCCTGGTCGTGGGCACCAGTGCGCGTTCGCGTACCTTGCCTTGGCCGATGCTGGAACCCCGTGAATGCGGTGAGCGTGCCATACAGGAAGGGGAGCAGGGGCCGGTTGCCCTGGTGTTTGGCCGTGAGCGTGTCGGCTTAACCAATGATGAATTGCAGAAATGTCATTATCATGTGGCCATTCCAGCCAACCCGCATTACAGCTCGTTGAATCTGGCGATGGCGGTGCAGATCCTGGCATATGAAGTGCGCGTTGCTTATCTTGCGCGCCAGCAGCAGGGCGTTCCGCCGCAGGAAGAGGCACCTTATCCGCTGGTGGACGATCTTGAGCGTTTTTATCAGCACCTGGAGCAGACGCTGCTGCATACCGGCTTTATCCGTGCTACACATCCGGGGCAGGTGATGAGCCGTTTGCGGCGTTTATTTACCCGGGCACGCCCAGAAGCGCAAGAGCTGAATATTTTGCGTGGGATGCTGACGTCGATCGAAAAACAGGATAAACATCAAGGTAATTAATGGTCATGCCGCTTGAGCAATAGCATTATTTATCCGATGGTTATAAGATGCATTTTATATGCATTAGATTCAGCAAAGCACAAAATGGACTAATACTTGAGTAAATTACTAGGTTAAATAGTTGACTGTATTACTCAGGAATGTCAAACTTTCGGCCATGTTTGACCAACAGGTAACCATTTAGCTATGAGACTGACATCCAAAGGCCGTTATGCCGTAACCGCCATGCTCGACGTAGCATTGCATTCCCAGGAAGGGCCAGTACCATTGGCGGATATTTCTGAACGCCAGGGTATCTCGCTCTCTTATCTGGAACAATTATTTTCCCGTCTGCGTAAGAATGGCCTGGTGGCCAGCGTACGCGGGCCGGGCGGTGGTTATCTGCTGGGCAGAAACGCGGGTGAGATCGCGGTAGGCGCGGTGATCACGGCCGTTGATGAGTCGGTAGACGCTACCCGTTGCCAGGGCAAAGAAGGCTGCCAGGGCGGCGATCGTTGTCTGACCCATACCCTGTGGCGCGATCTGAGCGAGCGCATCAGCGGGTTCCTGAATAACATTACGCTGGCTGAACTGGTCAACAACCAGGAAGTGCTGGACGTGGCAGATCGTCAAAATAACGATACGCGCCGAACGGCCAATGGCCGAGTGCAAGAAACGATCAACGTTAATCTGCGCGCATAAGCAGCTGGCGATAAATTTATTCGTTTTTGGAAGTGATGTACGGAGCACAAGAGCAATGAAATTACCGATTTATCTGGACTACTCGGCAACCACTCCGGTCGATCCGCGTGTTGCTGAGAAGATGATGCAGTTTTTGACCCTGGACGGTACTTTCGGCAACCCAGCCTCCCGCTCCCACCGTTTCGGGTGGCAGGCGGAAGAAGCGGTCGATATCGCCCGCAACCAGATCGCTGAACTGGTTGGCGCTGACCCACGTGAGATCGTGTTCACTTCTGGGGCTACCGAATCCGATAACCTGGCGATCAAAGGCGCAGCCAATTTTTATCAGAAGAAAGGCAAGCACGTCATCACCAGCAAAACCGAACATAAAGCGGTGCTGGACACCTGCCGCCAGCTTGAGCGCGAAGGTTTTGAAGTCACCTACCTGGCACCGCAGAGCAACGGGATTATCGACCTCAAAGAACTCGAAGCAGCGATGCGTGAAGACACTATTCTGGTTTCCATCATGCATGTGAACAACGAAATCGGCGTAGTGCAGGATATCGAAGCCATCGGCGAAATGTGCCGTGCGCGCGGTATCATCTACCATGTGGATGCTACCCAGAGCGTGGGTAAATTACCGATCGATCTGAGTAAACTGAAAGTCGATCTGATGTCTTTCTCAGGTCACAAGATCTACGGCCCGAAAGGTATCGGTGCGCTGTACGTGCGTCGTAAGCCGCGTATCCGTATCGAAGCCCAGATCCACGGCGGTGGCCATGAGCGCGGCATGCGTTCCGGCACCTTGCCAGTTCACCAGATCGTCGGCATGGGCGAAGCCTATCGCATTGCCAAAGAAGAAATGGCGAGTGAGATGGCGCGCTTGCGTACCTTGCGCGATCGTCTGTGGAACGGCGTGAAAGATATGGAAGAAGTGTATCTGAACGGCGATCTGGAGCAGGGTGCTCCGAACATTCTCAACGTCAGCTTTAACTATGTTGAAGGTGAGTCGCTGATCATGGCGCTGAAAGATCTGGCGGTTTCTTCAGGTTCTGCCTGTACTTCTGCCAGCCTTGAACCTTCCTATGTGCTGCGTGCGCTGGGTATGAGTGATGAGTTAGCGCACAGCTCGATCCGTTTCTCTCTGGGGCGTTTCACCACGGAAGAAGAGATCGACTACACCATTTCGCTGGTGCGTAAATCCATCGGCCGTCTGCGCGATCTCTCCCCGCTGTGGGAAATGTTCAAGCAGGGCGTGGATATCAACAGCATCGAATGGGCACATCATTAATTCTCAGGATTCAGGAGCAACGTCATGGCTTACAGCGAAAAAGTAATCGATCACTACGAAAACCCACGTAACGTGGGATCCTTTGACAACGAAGATCCTACCGTCGGTAGCGGCATGGTCGGGGCTCCGGCCTGCGGCGACGTGATGAAGCTGCAGATCAAGGTCAACAACGAAGGCATTATCGAAGATGCCCGTTTCAAAACTTACGGCTGCGGTTCTGCTATCGCCTCCAGCTCGCTGGTGACCGAATGGATGAAAGGCAAGTCGCTTGATCAGGCTGAAGCGATCAAAAATACCCAGATCGCCGAAGAGCTGGAGTTGCCGCCGGTTAAAATTCACTGCTCGATCCTGGCCGAAGACGCCATCAAAGCAGCCATTGCCGACTACAAAAGCAAACACAGCGCTAAGTAATTTTTTGAGTGATACCCGATCGATTTCCAGCCGCCGTTAACGGCGGCATGGGTGAAAGCCGGAGGGTATATTGAGTGTGAGGTTGTTATGTCGATTACTATGAGCGACAGCGCTGCACAGCGTGTTCAGGCGTTTTTGAATCACCGTGGCAAAGGTCTTGGCTTGCGCTTGGGAGTGCGGACTTCTGGCTGTTCCGGGATGGCGTATGTGCTCGAATTTGTTGATGAAACGAACGATGACGACATCGTTTTTGAAGACAAAGGTGTCAAGGTGATCATTGACGGCAAGAGCCTGGTCTACCTTGATGGCACTGAACTTGATTTCGTCAAGGAAGGCCTGAACGAAGGTTTCAAGTTCAACAACCCGAACGTCTCAAGCGAGTGTGGCTGCGGCGAAAGTTTCAACGTCTGACACTCCATCGTGCTCCCCCGCAGCGCGGGGGAACCTTAACCATCACGATAACGCCCAGAGCACGCTATGGATTACTTTACTTTATTCGGGCTACCGGTTCGCTATAGCGTGGACGGTAGCTTGCTGACCTCGCGCTACCAGGACTTGCAGCGCCAATTTCATCCCGATCGCAATGCCCTCCAGCCTGAACGTGAACGCCTGATGGCGTTGCAGCAGGCGGCAACCATCAATGAAGCCTACCACTCGCTGAAGCACCCGTTAAAACGCGCGGAGTATATGTTATCTTTGCACGGCTTTGATTTGCGCAACGAGCAGCACACGATGCGTGATACCGCGTTTCTGATGGAGCAGTTGGAACTGCGTGAAGAGCTGGATGCGATTGAACGCCAGCCCGATGCGGAAAGCGCGCTCACGGCTTTCGCCGCGCGCCTGAGCGAGGCATTTAAGCGGCGCAGTGCGCAGATGGTGCAGGAACTGGATAACGAGCAGTGGCCGCAAGCCGCTGATAGCGTGCGTAAATTACGTTTTTTGGACAAACTTCAGCAGCAGGTTGAACAACTCGAAGAAAAATTGCTGGGTTTTGAGTAATACATTTTGATTGTGGAAGCTCCCTAACATGGCCTTATTACAAATTAGTGAACCGGGTCTCAGCGCCGCTCCACATCAGCGCCGTTTGGCCGCCGGGATCGATTTAGGCACCACCAACTCGCTGGTGGCGACCGTGCGCAGCGGGCAGGCGGAAACGCTGGCTGATGAGCAAGGGCGCGTTTTGCTGCCTTCTGTCGTGCATTACCAGGCAGAAGCACATCAGGTAGGCTGGGCCGCGCGCGCGCAGGCGGCACAGGATCCGGCGAACACCATCAGCTCAATCAAACGCATGATGGGCCGCTCTCTGGCCGACGTACAGCAGCGTTATCCGAATTTACCCTATCAGTTTCAGGCCAGCGACAACGGCCTGCCGATGATCGTGACCGCCGCTGGCCTGATGAACCCGGTCGGGGTGTCTGCCGATATCCTCAAGGCCTTGGCTGCACGGGCAAGCGCGGCCTTAGCTGGCGAACTTGATGGCGTAGTGATCACCGTTCCGGCTTATTTCGACGATGCACAGCGCCAGGGCACTAAAGACGCCGCGCGTCTGGCGGGTTTGCACGTGCTGCGCCTGTTGAATGAACCTACCGCCGCGGCGATCGCTTACGGATTAGACTCCGGTCAGGAAGGGGTGATTGCCGTTTACGATCTGGGCGGTGGCACTTTCGATATCTCTATTTTGCGCCTCAGCCGTGGCGTGTTTGAAGTGCTGGCAACCGGCGGTGATTCAGCGCTGGGCGGTGATGATTTCGATCATCTGTTGGCCGACTGGCTGCGTGAGCAAGCGGGCGTAGCCTCACGCCACGATCACAGCGTGCAGCGTCAACTGCTGGATGCGGCAATCGCCGCCAAAATCGCCCTGAGCGATGCGCCAAGCGCCCGTGTAGAAGTGGCTGGCTGGCAAGGCGAAGTGACCCGTGAGCAATTTGAATCCCTGATTGCTCCATGGGTAAAACGTACCTTGATGGCCTGCCGCCGTGCGCTGAAAGATGCTGGCGTCAGCGCCGATGAGGTGCTGGAAGTGGTGATGGTCGGGGGTTCTACTCGCGTGCCGTTGGTGCGTGAGCAAGTGGGCGAGTTTTTTGGCCGCACGCCGCTGACCTCAATCGATCCCGATAAAGTGGTGGCGGTGGGTGCCGCGATCCAGGCGGATATTCTGGTGGGTAACAAGCCGGACAGCGAGATGCTGCTGCTGGACGTGATCCCGCTGTCGCTGGGCTTGGAAACCATGGGGGGCCTGGTGGAGAAAGTGATCCCACGTAACACCACCATTCCTGTGGCACGTGCGCAAGAATTCACCACCTTTAAAGACGGCCAGAGCGCGATGATGATCCACGTACTGCAAGGGGAACGTGAGCTGGTGCCGGACTGCCGTTCTCTGGCACGTTTCACACTGCGCGGTTTGCCGCCGTTGCCTGCCGGCGGGGCGCATATTCGCGTCACCTTCCAGGTGGATGCCGATGGCCTGCTCAGCGTCACGGCGATGGAAAAATCCACCGGCGTCGAAGCTTCGATCCAAGTGAAGCCTTCTTATGGGCTTTCTGATGCCGAAATTGCCGACATGATCAAAGACTCTATGGCGAATGCGCAAGGCGATATCGGCGCGCGCATGCTGGCGGAACAGCGGGTGGATGCTTCACGCGTGTTAGAAAGCCTGCAAGGGGCATTGGCGAGCGATGCTGCTCTGCTGAGTGATGAAGAACGCCAGGCGATCGACGCTGCGGTGGCAGATTTGCAGCAGGCGATGCAGGGCAGCGATCCTGCTGCGATCGAAGCCGCCATAAAAATAGTCGATGCAACAACTCAAGATTTTGCCGCGCGCCGCATGGATGCTTCCATTCGCCGTGCGCTGGCTGGCCATTCTGTGGATGAGGTTTAACCATGCCAAAAATTGTTTTCCTGCCCCATCAGGATTTATGCCCGGAGGGAGCAGTATTGGAAGCGGAGAAAGGGGAAACCATTCTCAACGTCGCGCTGCGTAACGGGATTGAAATCGAACACGCCTGCGAGAAATCCTGCGCCTGTACCACCTGCCACTGCATCGTGCGTGAAGGTTTTGATTCGCTGGCAGAAAGCAGTGAGCTGGAAGATGACATGCTGGACAAAGCCTGGGGGCTGGAGCCAGAAAGCCGCCTGAGCTGCCAGGCGCGCGTCACCGATGAAGATCTGGTGGTTGAAATGCCGCGCTATACCATCAACCACGCGCGTGAGCACTAGAAAGTACCTCATTAGGCTACTGCGCTCAGCATTTTAGCCTAGGGCAGTGCTCGGAATCCTCACGTACTATGTGTACGCTCCGGTTTCTCCGCGCTGTCCATGGCAAAACTGCTTTCGCTCGCTACGCCTACTGAAGCACTTTCTCTGAGGAGGTTATTATAATGGGACTAAAGTGGACCGACAGCCGTGAAATCGGCGAAGCCCTTTACGATCAATACCCGGATACCGATCCGAAAACCGTACGTTTTACCGATATGCACCAGTGGATCTGCGATCTGGAAGAATTCGACGATGATCCACAGGCTTCCAACGAGAAAATACTGGAAGCGATCCTGCTGGTCTGGTTAGATGAAGCGGAGTAAATAGCATAACGGGCTGCCATTGGCGGCCCGTTTATATTGTATCCAATACGATTAATAAAAGAATAATCCGGACTGGAGTAAGGCTATGACAACAGAAATCATGCAGATCACGCTGTCCCATGATGCCGCCGATGCGCGTTGGGGGGAAAAGGCGCTGCTGAGTACCAATAACGACGGCATGACTATCCATCTGATCGGTAATGGTAAGTTGGGCGCGATCCAGCGTGCTGCGCGCAAGATTGACGGTCAGGGCATCAAGCAGGTGAAACTGGCCGGTGAGGGCTGGGGCCTGGAGCAAAGCTGGGCATTCTGGCAAGGGTTCCGTGGGCCAAAGGGCCAGCGCAGCGTCGAATGGGCTGAATTGCCTGCAGCGGATCGTAACGAACTGGAACAAAGACTGAAGATTATCGACTGGGTGCGTGACACCATTAATCTTCCTGCGGAAGAACTGGGGCCAGAGCAGTTGGCGACCCGCGCAGTCGATCTGATGTGCGACGTTGGCGGTGCTGCAGTCAGCTACCGTATTACCAAAGGCGAAGATCTCCGCGAGCAGAATTATGCCGGTATCTACACCGTTGGCCGCGGTTCCGATCGTTCACCGGTGCTGCTGGCGCTGGATTTCAACCCGACCGGCAATCCTGATGCTCCGGTGTTTGCCTGCCTGGTAGGCAAAGGGATTACCTTTGACTCCGGTGGTTATAGCCTGAAACAAAGCGCCTTTATGGATTCGATGAAATCCGATATGGGCGGTGCCGCGACTATTACCGGTGCGCTGGCATTGGCGGTGGCGCGTGGCTTGCAACAGCGTGTAAAACTGTTCCTGTGCTGTGCGGATAATCTGGTCAGCGGTAACGCGTTCAAGCTGGGTGATATCATCCGCTACCGTAACGGCAAAACCGTCGAAGTGATGAACACTGATGCCGAAGGGCGCCTGGTTTTGGCCGATGGCCTGATCGATGCCAGTGCGCAACACCCTGAGCTGATTATCGATTGTGCTACTTTGACCGGCGCGGCAAAAACGGCACTGGGTAACGACTACCATGCTCTGTTCAGTTTTGATGATGAATTGGCGCAAGAGCTGCTGGCCAGTGCCAGCGATGAGCACGAGCCGTTCTGGCGCCTGCCGCTGGCGGAATTCCATCGCAGCCAGCTGCCGTCGAACTTTGCTGAACTGAACAACGTGGCCGGTGCGGCTCATAGCGCGGGGGCCAGTACCGCAGCGGCCTTCCTGTCGCACTTTGTGCAGAACTACCAGAAAGGTTGGTTGCATATCGACTGTTCTGCCACCTACCGCAAAGGTGCCGTTGAGCAGTGGTCGACAGGCGCTACCGGCTTAGGCGTGCGCACGCTGGCTAATCTGCTGCTGAATAAAGCCAACTAATTGCACGCTTCTTAAATCACGTTTTCCCTAAGGGTTCAGCATGCTGAACCCTTAATACATTGGAGTAAGTAATGAGTTCTCACCACCATGATGACGATGCCGTTCCAGGCGAAAATCAACTTGAGCGCCTTCTGAAACTGGCGGTATCGCAACCGGCACATCGCCCGGCATTTTTCCGTGAACTGTTGGATTCGACGGTTTACATTCTGGGCGACAGTGAGCAGGTGCATCAGGAAGGTGAAATCACGCTGAATGCTGAGACGCCGGTGAATATTCAACACTGGGAAAAGCAGGATGGCAGCAGCGTTATTCCATTCTTCTCTTCGCTGGAAACGCTGCAAAAAGCGGTGGAGGATGAGCAACCCTTTATCGCTATGCCAGCGCGGGTGCTGTTTGAGATCACCCAGGGGGCGGAATTGTTCCTCAACCCGAAAGCGGAATACGGCAAAGAATTTTTCCCAGATGAGATCGCCATGTTGTTGGCTACTGGTGGAGTGGTGAAACCGGCGGAACACTATGTCGATAAAGACAGCCAAATCCTGCTGGGCCAGCCTGAAATCTATCCTTCGGCGATGGTAGATGCATTGACCACGCTGTTCAGCCAGCGTAAACCGGTACGCCGTGCGTTTCTGGCGCTGATGCACGATCGGGCGCTGGATGAAAAACCCAATCTGTTGGTCGGCCTGGAAGTGGATGGTGAACCGGCCGAGATCGAAGCCTTGATCAACGAAGCGGGCAGCGTTGCCAGCGCCACCGCGCTGAATGACGATCCGGTCGATTTTTGCCTGGTATCAGACAAAGAACGTGGCGTCAGTCATTATCTGATCACCCACACACAGCCGTTCTATCAGCGCCGCTGGGGCAGTTGGTTACGCAACATTATTCCGTCCACCGACAAAACCCAATAAACGTTCGAAACAGTGTGGCCGGTGAGGAAAAATAAGTGGCGCCGCGGAATATAGGGAATTGGGATAATTTTTTTAATGAAATGTTGATTTTCCCGTAGGCAAGCGTTAACGGCACACATATAATCTGCGCCACTTGAGAAGGCCGGCATCTCAACTTTTGTCCGGCCTGTTTTGGAACACATAGAGGCCACCATGACTGTACAACGTACTTTTTCCATCATTAAACCAAACTCAGTAGCTAACAATGACATCGGCGCAATCTATGCTCGTTTCGAGCGCGCGGGTTTCAGCATCATTGCCTGCAAAATGCTGCGCCTGACTCGTGAACAAGCCGAAGGCTTCTACGCTGAGCACAAAGGCCGTCCTTTCTTCGACGGGCTGGTTGAGTTCATGACCTCTGGCCCGATCGTGGTTCAGGTACTGGAAGCAGAAAACGCCGTACAGCGTAACCGCGATCTGATGGGTGCCACCAACCCAGACAACGCGCTGGCGGGTACTCTGCGTGCTGATTACGCAGACAGCTTCACCGCTAACGCGGTTCACGGTTCTGACTCTGTAGAATCTGCACAACGCGAAATCGCCTACTTCTTCAACGAAAGCGAAATCTGCCCACGTTAATGGCGGTTTTTTCCTGCTAGAGCAGCCTGTTTACCGGTAGATACAATAAAAATGCCGTGAAAGCCGTTCAGGCGTGGAAACCCGTTAATAAAATTTGTACAATGCCGCGCCCCAGGTAAGCCCTCTTATCTGGGGCGTGTTTTTAGCGCTCTCTCTGTGGGGCCTGAATGACACACTTACTTTCCATTCTTTCGAGCCATAACGTGTAACAACGAGGCCAAGAGATCATTATGTTAGAACCCATCGCGTCCGAGCACACCTTGTCTGAAAATAATTCACTGACCGATCCTGCTGTTAACACGGCACAACCTGTTGCAGCCAAAATTAACCTGCTGGATTTGAACCGTCAGCAAATGCGTGAGTTTTTCGCCAAGATGGGGGAAAAACCGTTCCGGGCCGATCAGGTAATGAAGTGGATGTACCACTACTGCTGTGACGATTTCGAGCAGATGACCGATATCAACAAAGTGCTGCGCAACAAGCTGCAGAGCGTCGCTGAAATCCGCGCGCCTGAAGTGGCGGAAGAACAGCGTTCAGCCGATGGTACCATCAAGTGGGCTATCAGAGTCGGCGATCAGCAGGTTGAGACCGTGTATATCCCAGACGGCGATCGCGCCACGCTGTGCGTGTCTTCGCAGGTGGGCTGTGCGCTGGAGTGCAAATTCTGTTCGACCGCGCAGCAGGGCTTCAACCGCAATCTGCGCGTGTCGGAAATCATTGGCCAGGTATGGCGTGCGGCCAAAATCATTGGTGCCACGAAAGTCACCGGCCAACGCCCGATCACCAACGTGGTGATGATGGGAATGGGGGAGCCTTTGCTCAATCTGAACAACGTGGTTCCGGCGATGGAAATCATGCTGGATGACTTTGGTTTCGGCCTGTCAAAACGCCGTGTTACCCTCTCGACTTCTGGCGTGGTGCCGGCGTTGGATAAGCTCGGCGATATGATCGACGTGGCGCTGGCGATCTCGCTGCATGCGCCGAACGACAAGATCCGTGATGAGATCGTGCCGATCAACCGCAAATACAACATCGAAACCTTCCTGGCCGCGGTGCGCCGCTACCTGGAGAAATCCAATGCCAATCAGGGGCGGGTCACCGTTGAGTACGTGATGTTGGATCACATCAACGACAGCACTGACGATGCGCACCAACTGGCGGAGCTGCTGAAAGAGACGCCTTGCAAGATCAACCTGATCCCGTGGAACCCGTTCCCAGGTGCCCCTTATGGCCGCAGTTCCAACAGCCGCGTAGACCGTTTCTCCAAAGTGTTGATGGAATACGGCTTTACGACTATTGTTCGTAAAACCCGTGGCGACGATATTGATGCAGCCTGTGGGCAGTTAGCGGGTGAGGTGATCGATCGTACTAAGCGTACCCTGAAAAAGAGAATGGCTGGGGAACCTATCAACGTACGGGCGGTCTGAATCCTATAGCATGATTTTTTTGTTATCTAACAGCCTGTTATGTGAGCAGCAATCCTTCAGGCGATCGGGTAACATCAGATAAGGAATGAGTGCAAGCATGAAGCTGAGACTGTGGGGTGTGTTATTGGCAGCCGGTTTGCTGGCAGGGTGCTCAACATCGGCGCCGGAGAAAGGCGAACCCGCGGCGGGCCAGACGCGTTTGCAACTGGGGCTCGAGTATCTGAATCAAGGCGATATGCAGGCGGCGAAGCAGAATCTGGAAAAAGCCGCAGACGCGGCCCCACAGGATTATCGTACCCAATTGGGCATGGCACTTTACCTTCAGCGGATTGGCGATAACGCCGCCGCTGAGCAGCGTTATCAGCAAGCGCTCAAACTTGCACCAGCCAATGGCACCGTCATGAATAATTACGGTGCGTTTCTCTGTAGTTTAGGGCAGTATGTACCGGCCCAACAACAGTTTAGCGCTGCGGCACTGGCGCCAGATTACGGCCAGGTTGCCGACAGTCTGGAAAATGCAGGTTACTGTTTCCTCAAAGCCGGGCAAAACGATGAAGCGCGCAAGTTATTATCGCGGGCGCTGAAGATCGATCCGGACAAGGGTGCTCCACTGTTAGTGGAGGCAGAAAAGCAATTTGGAGAAGGGAAACGCGCACAGTCGCAACTTTTATTGGATAGTTATCAACATGTTCTGCCAGCCAGTGCTGACAGTTTATGGTTACAGATTCGTTTCGCCGCGTTAGCCGGCCGTCAGGATAGCGTTCAACGCTATGGCAAGCAGTTAGCGCGAAGTTTTCCACAATCCAAACAGTACCAGCAGTTCTTAGCTAATGAATACTGAAGACTCCCAAGATAAAACCGTATCTATGACGACAGGCGAGCGCCTGCGTCAGGCCCGTGAACAGCTCGGGCTGAGTCAACAGGCCGTTGCAGAGCGCCTGTGTCTCAAAATGTCTACCGTGCGCGAGATTGAAAGTGACACGCTTTCTGCCGATCTTGCTTCGACCTTCGTGCGTGGTTATATCCGCTCCTACGCCAAACTGGTACATATACCAGAAGATGAACTGTTGCCGATGATGGCAAAACAGGCACCGGCCAAAGTGGCTAAAGTGGCTCAGATGCAGAGCTTCTCACTGGGCAAGCGCCGTAAGAAACGTGATGGCTGGTTGATGAGTTTTACCTGGCTGATTGTGTTTGTGGTCGTCGGCCTGACCGGTGCCTGGTGGTGGCAAAACCACAAGGTGCAGCAGGAAGAGATTGCGACGATGGCCGATCAGTCATCGGCTCAGCTTTCCCAGCATAGTAATGATGGTGAGTCGGCCCCCTTGAATGACGGTGATGGTCCTGCCTCTGCGGTGGATACTGGTGCTGCGCCAGAAAATAGCGCCGCTCCGGTAACAAGCAATGCAGCGGCTGCCCCAGCCCCACAACAGGCTCCGGCCGCTAGCGTGGCGCAAACGGCTCCACAGATTGTTGTGGCACCAAGCCAGGCGTCGATCCCAGAAGCTACACCGGCAGCCCCTGTTGCGCAGGCGCAGTTGCCGACCGGTAACGCTGCCGTTGCCGCACCGGTTGAAGATGCTAATGGGTTGGTGATGGATTTCTCTGCCGACTGTTGGCTGCAGGTGACGGATGCCACGGGCAAAACCTTGTTCAGCGGTATCCAGAAAGGCGGAACCCGGCTGAACCTGGCAGGAACCGCGCCCTATAAACTGACCATCGGCGCACCTGCTGCAGTGCAGATTCAATATCAAGGTAATCCGGTTGATTTAAGCCGGTTTGTTAAGTCGAACCGTGTTGCTCGTCTGACCGTTGCCGCGCAGTAATTGCGCGGCCATTGTCGTTACGTCAGAGCAACAATGGAGAGTAAGTGATGCATAACCAAGCACCCATTAACCGTCGCAAATCAACACGTATTTACGTCGGCAAGGTGCCTATTGGCGATGGTGCACCGATTGCCGTGCAGTCAATGACCAACACACGTACCACCGATGTTGCAGCAACGGTGAATCAAATCAAAGCGTTGGAGCGCGTGGGTGTCGATATCGTGCGCGTTTCTGTTCCTACCATGGACGCCGCTGAAGCATTCCGGCTGATCAAACAGCAGGTTAATGTGCCGCTGGTGGCCGACATCCATTTCGATTACCGCATCGCGTTGCAGGTTGCCGAATACGGCGTCGATTGCCTGCGTATCAACCCCGGCAACATTGGTAATGAATCACGCATTCGTTCGGTGGTTGATTGTGCACGTGATAAAAATATTCCCATCCGTATCGGTGTGAACGGCGGTTCTCTGGAAAAAGACATCCAGGAAAAATACGGTGAACCAACGCCGGAAGCCTTGCTGGAATCGGCCATGCGCCACGTCGATATTCTCGATCGTCTTAACTTTGACCAGTTTAAGGTGAGCGTAAAGGCGTCTGACGTCTTCCTGGCGGTGCAATCCTATCGTTTGCTGGCGGCAAGGATCGACCAGCCGTTGCATCTGGGGATTACCGAAGCCGGTGGCGCACGCAGTGGCTCCGTGAAGTCGGCGATTGGCCTGGGTATGCTGTTGGCGGAAGGCATCGGTGATACTTTACGTATCTCACTGGCTGCCGATCCGGTCGAAGAAGTGAAGGTCGGTTTTGATATTCTGAAGTCGCTGCGCATCCGCGCGCGTGGCATCAACTTTATCGCCTGCCCGACCTGTTCGCGTCAGGAGTTTGACGTGATTGGCACCGTCAATGCCTTGGAACAGCGCCTGGAAGATATCATCACGCCGATGGATGTTTCTATTATCGGCTGCGTGGTGAACGGGCCAGGTGAAGCGCTGGTGTCGACCTTAGGCGTGACCGGTGGGCACAAAAAGAGTGGCTTCTACGAAGACGGTGTGCGCCAGAAAGAGCGTTTTGACAACGAGCAGATGATCGACCAGCTCGAAGCGAAGATCCGTGCCAAAGCGGCAATGCTGGATCAATCCAACCGCATTGCGATCAATCTGCTGGAAAAATAAGCATGCAATAATCAATACGGCGGGCATTTAAGCCCGCCTGTTGATGAGCACGAGGGGCTTAAAAGCGCATCCACGTTGAACTGCGGATGGCAAAGTCCCTATAATCGGTTTCATTTTTATATAAAACGGACAGAGAACTCACGTGGCAAAAAACATTCAAGCCATTCGCGGCATGAACGATTACCTGCCGGAAGACACGGCATTATGGCAGCGAATTGAAGGCACTCTTAAGCAGGTGCTGAGCAGCTACGGTTATAGCGAAATCCGGTTGCCGATTGTAGAGCAGACCCCGTTATTTAAACGCGCCATTGGTGAAGTGACCGATGTTGTAGAAAAAGAGATGTACACCTTTGAGGATCGCAACGGCGAAAGCCTGACGTTGCGCCCGGAAGGAACGGCTGGCTGCGTGCGCGCCGGTATCGAACATGGTCTGCTGTACAATCAGGAGCAGCGTCTGTGGTACATCGGCCCGATGTTCCGCTACGAGCGCCCGCAAAAAGGCCGTTATCGTCAGTTCCACCAGTTAGGGGCCGAAGTCTTTGGCCTGCAAGGCCCGGACGTTGATGCTGAACTGATCCTGCTGAGCGCCCGCTGGTGGAAGGCGTTGGGTATTGCCGAGCACGTCAAGCTGGAGCTGAACTCGATAGGTTCGTTGGCTGCGCGTGCCAATTACCGCGATGCACTGGTTACCTTCCTGGAACAACATCAGGACAAACTGGACGAAGACTGCAAGCGCCGGATGTACAGCAACCCGCTGCGCGTACTGGATTCCAAAAATCCTGATGTGCAGGCCCTGCTGAATGATGCGCCGCGCCTTTCTGAGTATCTGGATGAAGAGTCCAGGTCGCATTTCAATGGCTTGTGTGAACTTTTGGCGCAGGCAGGTATCCCATATACCATCAACGAACGTCTGGTTCGTGGTCTGGACTATTACAACCGCACGGTATTTGAGTGGGTGACTACCAGCCTTGGTGCACAGGGTACCGTGTGTGCCGGTGGCCGTTATGATGGCCTGGTTGAGCAATTGGGCGGGCGGGCAACGCCTGCCGTGGGCTTTGCCATGGGGTTAGAGCGTTTAGTGTTGCTAGTTCAGGCCGTGAATCCAGACTTCAAAGCGCCGGCTACCATTGATGTGTATGTGATCTCTTCCGGTGCAGGCACACAGAGTGCGGCGATGCAACTGGCAGAAAGCGTGCGTGATGCAGCACCGCAGATTAAATTGATGACCAACTATGGCGGCGGCAACTTTAAGAAGCAGATCACCCGTGCAGACAAATGGGGTGCTCGCATTGCCCTGATTTTGGGTGAAGATGAAGTGGCGGCACAGCAGGTGGTGGTCAAAGACCTGCGCAGTGGTGAACAAGAAACGCTGGCGCAAAGCGAAGTCGCAACGCGTCTGGCTTTGATGTTAGGTTAAGGAGAAGGACACCGTGGAAGTTTATACCACTGAAAACGAACAACTTGATGCCGTGCGCCGGTTCTTTAGCGAAAATGGTAAAGCATTGGCCGTGGGCGTTGTGCTCGGTATTGGTGCCCTGTTGGGGTGGCGCTATTGGCAGAGCCACCAAAATGCCAGCATGATGGCGGCTTCGGATGCTTACCAGCAGGTCAGCGAACAGCTTATCGATGCTAAAGCCGATGATGTGGTGGCGGCAGAGAAATTTATCCAGGCCAACAGCAATAATTACGGCGTGTTGGCGGCACTGCAGTTGGCGAAGTATTTTGTTGAGCAAAACGATTTCGCCAAGGCAGAACAGCAGTTGGTGCTGGCGCAGAGCCATGCCAAAGACGAAAGCCTGCTGGCGGTGACCAACCTGCGCCTGGCACGCGTTCAGTTGCAGGAGAAAAAGCTGGATGAAGCGCTGAAAACGCTAGAGGGCGTGAAGGGTGAGGGCTGGGCAGCAATGATGCAAGACGTGCGCGGTGACGTACTGTTGGCGAAAGGCGACATCCAAGGTGCCCGTGAAGCTTACGGCAAAGGCATCGAGTCCAATGCTTCCCAGGCGCTTGCAGGATTGATGCGCATGAAATTGAATAACTTGTCCAGCTAAGGGGATTCCCATGCAATTGCGTAAAACACTCTTGGTCGGGCTGGTTTCCGTTACCTTGCTGAGTGGTTGTTCGCTGTTTAGCAGTGAAGAAGACGTGGTTACCATGTCGCCGCTGCCAAAGGTTGAAAATCAGTTCACGCCAAATACGGTGTGGAGCACCTCGGTGGGTGACGGTATTGGTAGCTACTATTCTCACCTGCGTCCGGCTTACCAGGATGGCACCGTGTATGCGGCCGATCGCCGTGGCATCGTAAAAGCGATGGATCTGTTAGATGGTAAAGAGAAGTGGACGGTGGATCTCTCAGAGAAAACCCATTTCTTCTCCAGCAATCAACCGGCGTTACTCTCTGGCGGCCTGACGGTTTCCGGCGCCAACGTATACGTTGGCAGTGAGAAAGCGGTGGTTTATGCGCTGAATACCGCAGATGGCAAAGTGACGTGGCAGACTAACGTGGCGGGTGAAGCGATTTCCCGCCCGGTCGTTGCCGATGGCATGGTGCTGATCCATACCACGAACGGCCAGTTGCAGGCATTGAATGAATCTGATGGTGCTATCAAGTGGACCGTCAACCTGGATATTCCTTCTCTGTCGCTGCGTGGCGAATCTGCACCTGCCGTTGCCTTTGGTGCCGCGATTGTCGGCGGTGATAATGGCCGCGTCAGCGCCGTGCTGATGCAGCAGGGCCAGTTGATTTGGCAACAGCGTATTTCCCAGCCAAGCGGCGCGACCGAAATCGATCGCCTGAACGATGTGGATACCACCCCGGTGATTGTTGATAACGTGGTGTATGCACTGGGTTACAATGGTAACCTGACGGCATTGGATCTGCGTTCTGGCCAGATCATATGGAAACGCGAGATGGGGTCGGTGAACGATTTCATCGTTGACGCGGGTCGTATTTATCTGGCCGATCAGAACGATCGTGTCGTGGCAATGAACACTGACGGTGGTGCCAGCCTGTGGACGCAGAGCGATCTGCTGCACCGTAATCTGACCGCACCAGCGCTGTATAACGGCTATCTGGTGGTTGGGGATGCCGAAGGCTACCTGCACTGGATCAACACCACCGATGGCCGTTTTGTGGCCCAGCAGAAAGTGGATAGCTCCGGCTTCCTATCTGCACCGGTGGTGGCTGGCGATAAGCTGCTGATCCAGGCGCGTGGCGGTAAAGTTTACGCTTTCACCCGCTAACGCTGGCTGTCGTACCGGTTTATATACCCAATAGATTTCAAGTTGCGGTCAGGCGGTCACTGAGTGGTACAGCCAGCAGCGCCGCCGCTTGAAAGATAAAGGGGATAACGGCTCCTGATGTTCAGGGGCCGTTTCGTATTTTTAAAACGACGCTGTCGCTGTGTGTGGCGCTGCGTGGTTACGCATTGATTATTAAGTAATGAGGCTTCAACCATGATACCTGTCGTCGCGCTGGTCGGGCGCCCGAATGTGGGTAAATCCACCTTGTTTAACCGTTTAACACATACGCGCGATGCGCTGGTGGCGGATTTCCCCGGGCTAACGCGAGACCGTAAATATGGTCGTGCTGAAGTTGAGGGCAACGAATTTATCATTGTCGATACCGGGGGTATTGACGGCACGGAAGACGGCGTAGAAACCCGCATGGCGGGCCAATCGCTGCTGGCGATTGAAGAAGCGGACATTGTGCTGTTTATGGTGGATGCCCGCGCCGGGTTGATGCCTGCCGATCAGGGCATTGCCCAGCATCTGCGCAGCCGTCAGAAGGCCACTTTCCTGGTCGCCAACAAAACCGACGGTATGGATCCAGACACCGCTACCGCCGATTTCTATTCGCTGGGGCTGGGTGAAGTCTATGCTATCGCTGCCTCCCATGGGCGTGGTGTTGCACAGTTGATCGAACACGTACTGGTGCCGTTTCTGCCCGAAAAGCCAGAAGAAGTTGAGCTGAGTGAAGAAGAGGCTAACGCCGCTTATTGGGCTGAGCAAGACGGCGAAATGGCGGAAGAGGGCGAAGATGAAGAGCTGGAAGAAGACTTCAACCCGCAGGACTTGCCAATTAAACTGGCGATCGTTGGCCGCCCTAACGTAGGTAAGTCCACACTGACTAACCGCATCCTCGGCGAGGAGCGAGTGGTAGTGTATGACATGCCGGGCACCACCCGTGACAGCATCTATATCCCGATGGTGCGTGATGAGCGCGAATATGTGCTGATCGATACCGCCGGGGTGCGTAAGCGCGGCAAAGTGACTGAAACCGTAGAAAAATTCTCGGTAATCAAAACGCTGCAAGCGATTGAAGACGCTAACGTGGTGCTGCTGGTGATCGACGCCCGCGAAGGGATTTCCGATCAGGATCTCTCGCTGCTGGGCTTTATCCTCAATAGTGGGCGCTCACTGGTGATTGTGGTCAACAAGTGGGATGGCATGAGCGAGGAAGATCGCGAGCACGTGAAAGAGATGCTCGATCTGCGCTTGGGCTTTGTCGATTTCGCCCGTGTGCACTTTATCTCTGCGCTGCACGGCAGTGGCGTTGGCAACCTGTTTGAATCCGTATTGGAAGCTTACGAATGTTCGACGCGTCGCGTGAATACCTCGATGCTCACCAAAATCATGCAGATGGCTGCCGACGACCATCAGCCACCGTTGGTGCGTGGCCGCCGCGTGAAGCTGAAATATGCCCACGCCGGTGGGTATAACCCGCCAATCGTGGTGATCCACGGCAACCAGGTGGCCGATCTGTCGGATTCGTACAAGCGTTACCTGATGAACTATTTCCGCCGTTCATTGAACGTGATGGGTACGCCGATCCGCATTCAGTTTAAAGAAGGGGATAACCCGTTTGCTGGCAAGCGTAACACCCTGACTCCGAACCAGATGCGTAAGCGTAAGCGCTTGATGAGCCACCTGAAAAAGTCAAAATAACAGTAATAAGGGCGTGGTAAATGATACCGCGCCCTATTTTATCTGCCCGAAAGCGTTTTATTATCTGCGCATTACCACCTTCTTACCGGCAGCCGCGAAGGAACGTCATGTCCTGGGAAACCTGGAGTTTTGCATTTAACGTCACCGTCCCGAATTTGCTGATGATGCTGTTGGGGATCGTGCTGCGCCACACGCGGTTGATGGACGATCGTTTTATCGACGGTGCCAGCAAGCTGGTGTTCAACCTGGCTCTGCCCTGCCTGCTGTTTTTCAGCATTGCCACTAATCATCCGCAGTTGCGCGATAACTTTCCGCTGGTGATTTACGGTGCCTTGGGCACTCTTGCCACTTTCCTGCTGCTGGAAGTGGCTGCGAAGTGGCTGGTGAAAGACCCCCGTGAGCGCGGCGTGTTTGTGCAGGGGGGCTTTCGTGCCAATACCGCGATCGTCGGTTTGGCTTATGCCATGACTGCCTATGGCGATGAGGGGGTGGCCATCGCCTCGCTATACCTGACCGTTACGGTGCTCCTGTTTAATGTGCTATCGGTGATTACCCTGACGCGCAGCCTGCAAGGTGGGCAGGGCAGGCAGATCAAGCGTTTGTCGCTGTTGCGCAGTATCGTTACCAATCCACTGATTATTGGCTTGCTGAGCGGCTTGGCCTATGCACAAACCGGGCTGGGTATTCCGCAGGTGTTTAAGCAAACCGGCAGCTATATTTCCGGGCTTTCGTTGCCATTGGCGTTATTGTGTACCGGTGCCAGCCTCGATTTACGGGCCATGTTCCGTTCGTCCAACGTCGCCGCGCTGGCGTCATCCGCCAAGTTGTTTCTGGTGCCGATGTTGATGACATTCGGCGGATGGTTATTTGGCTTTCACGGCGCGGCGCTGGGGATTATCTTCCTGTTCTCGGCAACGCCGACGGCATCGGGCAGCTATGTCATGACCCGCGCAATGGGGGGGAATGCCACGCTGGCGGCTAATATCATTGCCATCACCACCGTAGGCTCATTTTTTACCACCGTGCTGGGGATTTATCTCCTGCGCTCGTGGGGTGTGATTTAACCTGAAGGAAAGAAAGATGGAAGCACTCTGCCCTCGCTGTACCCAGCCTATGAACTGGGTGAATGGTCACTATCACTGCGATAGCTGTAACGGTGATTATCGGCAGCTTGCCGCGTGCCCCGACTGCGGGCAACCACTGCAAGAGTTGAAAGCCTGCGGCGCAGTGGATTACCTGTGCCAAAACGGCCATGGGCTGATCTCTAAAAAGCGCGTCAGATTCAGTTATCAGCCGCTTTAAGCACAGGCGGCTTACACATCATACAGGCGGTGATCGTGGGTACTGACCGCCGGTGTTACCTTGTTGGGGCTGAGGCGTTTAACCGAAGCCCGCGCCACCAGGCGCCCGCACAGCAGCATATTGCACGGTGGCGCGTCCGGCCGCAGCATACGGCGCTGTAACAGCCCAATAGCTTCTATGCCTAACTCATCGCGCGGTACATGCACCGAGGTGAGTGGCACATCATGGATTTCCGCCAGATTAAAGCCGTCGGTACTCATCACCGAAATATCCCCCGGTACGCTGAGCTGCAGTTTTTTAAGGGCGTTCACTGCGCCAACGGCCATATAGTCGCCGCCGAGCAGGATGGCGCTTGGCAAGCGTGCCCGATCGTCAATGTTGCTGATAAAGGTGGTGAGTGCTTGCTCTGCCTCTTGGCTGCCAAAACCTGAGGTGGTGATCAGGTGTTGGCCATCGTCGAAGGGAATATTATGCCGAATATACGCCTGCCGGATGCCCGCCAAACGCAGCTCCATGGTATTACGGCGCAGGCATTGCAGATTCAGGATGCGGCTGTGGCCTTGTTCGAACAGATAGTTGGCTGAGTGCTCACCAATCAACTGATGATCGGGGGAAACGCTGTCAAGCCGCATCTGGCGATCCGTGCAGTTAATCAGCACGCAGGGTTTGTTGAGATCGGCCGCCAGCGTATGGATATGCTCGTCATCAATGCCGATGATCAGCGCCGCTTCGGTTTGCGGATCGCTCATTTTTTCCATAAACAGCGCGCTGTCACTGTGAATTTCTTCCAGCCCGCAATAGCGGATCCGCACTTCATGCTGCGCCAGGGCGGCGGTGATCCCCTGAATGACCTTATAGTAGAAGATATCGGTACGTACGTCGAAGGCGCGCTGGGGGGCAAATATCATCACATTGTTCAGCATCAGCCTGCCGCTGGAAAGCCCCTGTAAGATCCCGTTCTGCTGCGCGCATTCCAGCACCCGTTGCCGTGCTGCTTTGCTGGTGTTGGCTTTTCCTGCCAGCACGCGGGAAACGGTACTGATAGAAAGGCCGGTTTGGCGGGCGATTTCCTGTATTTTTAGCTTTCCGTTCATTCTGTGATCTCCTTCAAATTCGTTTGTGAGAATATTTTCACAGCATTTTTTGGCTTATGAACGGCTTCCAACTGCCATAGTAGTGATATTTTAACTTTATCATGAAAATTTTTGCAAAAAACGCCATTTCGCTCCCTCGTTTCACTGGTTAGTCTGCTCTGGTACACCAATTTTATCGATTTATCAGGCCAATTCGCTGGGCTGGATTACAAGTAAAACAAATTAAATCATAGGGTTGTAAAAACAGTGACGTTATATTTGTGAGTATCATCACAAGAATTCGCTGTTAACACCTCCGATAGCAAAATGTGCTCTACCAAAAAGGTGCATTGTCACCACGGAGATTCGAGATGAGCGTAGAAATCGAACAAACCGCTGTTCGCAGCGGCCGCAAATTTAAGTCGTTACGCTGGTGGATGCTGGCGTTGTTCCTGTTGGGGGTGACAGTTAACTACATCACCCGTAACTCGTTGGGTATTCTGGCACCGGAACTGAAAACCAGCCTCAACATGACCACCGAGCAATATTCCTGGGTGGTAGCCTCATTCCAATTGGCTTACACCGTATTCCAGCCGATCTGCGGTTGGCTGATTGACGTCATCGGCCTGAAAATGGGCTTCCTGATCTGTGCCAGTATCTGGGCGGTGGTTTGTATGCTGCACGCCGGAGCGGGCAGTTGGCTGCAACTGGCGATCCTGCGCTTTTTTATGGGGGGCGCGGAAGCTGCTGCGACACCGGCCAATGCCAAAGCCATTTCTGACTGGTTCCCAAAAAAGGAACGGCCGATTGCCGCCGGTTGGGCTGGAGTAGGCTTCTCGATCGGTGCGATGCTGGCACCACCGATCATCGTCATTGCACACGTTTCCTTTGGCTGGCAGGGAGCGTTCCTGTTCTCCGGCGCATTGGCGCTGGTGTGGGTCGTGTTGTGGTGGGCGTTTTACTATTCACCGGAGAAACACCCGAATCTGAGCCAGAAAGAATTTGATTTGATTAACGAGGATAACGAGCCGGTGCTGCCAAAGCTGCCGTTCTTCAAATCGCTGGCAATCCTGTGCAAAAACAAAAAGTTCTACGGTATCGCCATTCCGGCGTTTCTGGCTGAACCGGCCTGGGCGGTATTCAGTTTCTGGGTTCCACTTTATCTCGCCACCGAACGCGGGATGGATCTCAAGCAGATCGCCATGTTTGCCTGGCTGCCGTTCCTGGCTGCGGATATCGGTAGCGTTGCCAGTGGTTATCTCACCACGCTGTATCGCAAATGGTTTGGCTGTTCGCGGGTGAACTCGGTGGTCGCCAGCTCGGTTACCGGGGCTTTCATGATGGTGTCGCTGGCGTTTGTGGCGATCACCAAAGATCCTTATATCGCCATCGCGCTGATCTCCGTTGGTGGCTTTGGTCACCAGGTGATCTCCTGCATGTTGAGCGCTTTGGTGGTGGAATCTTTCGATAAAAACCAGGTGGCGACGGTTAACGGCATGCGTGGCTCCAGCGCCTGGATCGCCAGCTTCCTGTTTACGCTGCTGATCGGTGCGGTTTCCGACACCGTTGGCTTCAACCCGCTGTTCGTTGCCATGGGCTTCTTTGATTTGATCGGTGCCATGTTCCTGATTGGCCTGATTGCCGAGCGCGGTAAGAAACCTTCACCTACTGTTTAAGCTGGATACTTATGAAAACGTTAAAAAATTGGACGTTGGCGGGGCAATATGCCGATCACATTGAGTTGCTGGTGGATGAACGGCACCTGTTCTGCCTCTACGTCTTGGAAAATTCACTGTTCCGCGTGCTGATTAAGCGCCATGGTGAGCTGGCATTGAACCGCACCTGGAGTATTGCCCCGGAAGGGGACGTTCCTTGGGAAGGGCGGGATCGCCTCAGCGTGGCCGGTTTTGGTTTGCCCGGTTACCAACTGCAGCGCAACGGTGAAACCTTAACGCTGGCCACCGCGCAGTTGCGGGTGACGGTGCACCAACCGCTGTGGTTGGAATGGGAATATTGTGACGCAGAGGGTGAATGGCAGCCGTTGGCGGCGGATCGCCCCACCAGCGCTTATCTGCTCAACGCACATGGTGACGGGGTGGCGCATTATCAGCGCCGCTATGCCGCTGAGCGCTACTATGGTTTAGGTGAGAAGACCGGCGATCTGGAGCGCAGTGGCCGCCGTTTTGAGATGCGTAACCTGGATGCGATGGGGTATAACGCCGCCAGCACCGATCCGCTCTACAAGCATATTCCGTTTACCATTACGCGCCGGGCAGACGTCAGCTTTGGGCTGTTTTATGACAACCTGAGCAGCTGTTGGCTGGATCTCGGCAATGAGATCGACAACTATCATCTGGCCTACCGCCGCTATCAGGCAGAGGCGGGCGATCTGGATTACTATCTGTTCCTCGGCCCGAAAGTGCTGGATGTCACCAAGGCTTTCGTGCGCCTGACCGGTAAAACGCATTTCGGGCCGAAATGGAGCCTCGGCTACAGCGGTTCTACCATGCACTACACCGACGCACCGGATGCGCAGCAGCAGTTGCAGCAGTTTATCCAACTGTGCAAACAGCACGATATTCCCTGCGATTCGTTCCAGCTCTCGTCGGGTTACACCTCGATTGGCAACAAGCGTTATGTGTTCAACTGGAACTACGACAAGGTGCCGCAGCCTAAACAGCTCAGTAAAGCCTTCCACGATGCTGGGCTGAAGCTGGCGGCGAATATCAAACCTTGCCTGTTGCAGGATCACCCACAGTATCAGCAGGTGGCAGAGCAAGGGTTGTTTATCCGTGATTCGGAAAGCAACAGCCCGGAGCGCTCGAGTTTCTGGGACGATGAGGGTTCACACCTCGATTTCACCAACCCGGCCACGGTGCGCTGGTGGCAGCAGGGCGTTACCGAGCAACTGCTGAATATGGGCATCGATGCTACCTGGAATGATAACAACGAATATGAAGTCTGGGACGGCGAGGCGCGCTGCCACGGTTTTGGCCAGCCGATAGCCATCAAGCATATCCGCCCGGTGATGCCATTGCTGATGATGCGCGCTTCGTTGGAGGCACAGCAGCGGTTTGCGCCGCATCTGCGTCCTTATCTGATCTCCCGTTCCGGCTGCGCGGGAATGCAGCGCTATGTACAAACCTGGAGCGGTGATAACCGCACCAACTGGCAAACCCTGCGTTACAACACCCGCATGGGATTGGGCATGAGCCTGTCGGGGCTGTTTAACGTCGGGCATGACGTCGGCGGTTTTTCCGGTGATAAACCGGATGCCGAGCTGTTTGTGCGCTGGGTGCAGAACGGTGTGATGCATCCACGCTTTACGATTCATTCATGGAACGACGACGCCACCGTTAATGAACCCTGGATGTATCCGGCCGCCACGCCGATGATTCGTGAGGCAATCAATCTGCGTTATCGCCTGATGCCTTACTTCTACACCCTGCTGTGGCAGGCGAGCACCGACGATGAGCCAATGCTACGGCCAACCTTCCTCGATCACGAGCATGATGAGCGCACCTGGCGGGAAACCGATGATTTCCTGATTGGCCGCGATCTGCTGGTGGCCAGCGTGGTGGAGCAGGGGCAGCGTCAGCGTGAGGTTTATCTGCCGGACAACGGCGATGGCTGGTACTGCTTCTACAGCGGCCAATGGTTCAGCGGCGGCCAGACCATTGTAGTGGATGCGCCACTGGAGCGCCTGCCGCTGCTGGTGCGCGCCGGTGCAGCACTGCCGCTATCGCAACGTCTGGGCCATGTGGATATTGCTGCAGACGATCGTCGGGAATTACAATTATTCCCTACCAAAGGCTGTGGGCGTTCCGCAGGGATGCTGTTTGAAGACGACGGTGAAAGCTACGGTTGGCAGCAGGATAACGCGCTGTGGCTGCTGTGGCAGGCGGTGAGCGACAACGCGCGTATTGAGCTGACCATCACCACCGAAGGGCATTTTAAACCGGCCTGGCAAACGCTGGATATCACGCTGCCGGCGGGCGAAACCCGTGAACTGTGGGTGAATGGGGTGCGTAGCGATGTTTATGCGTTAAATTAAGGGCTATTCCAAACGATTTACGATCACGATCGTAATGGAACCGATCCCCAAGGGCGTATTCCATGCTGCTCTTGGGGATAATTTTTTGTATTCGATTTTAATATTGCCGACGGCGTGATCCTCTCTGATATATTCTCTGCCAACGTACTGTTATGTCCTCTTTTATAAGAAACTGTATCTATATCTCTCCCAGTGAAAAAATTAACGTGTTTAACTTCCACAATAAGCAACGATATTAATCATAAAGAGAGAAAATGATGACCAAATATATCTCAATGGCTCTGGTGGCGATTTTTATGTCTGGCAGCGCACCTGCAATAGCAAAAGATAAATCTCAACGCAGTGAAAATAACATTACCTTTTTTGATTCAGGCAAGTTTAGCGGGTTGCCTTTCTCTGATGCGGTTAAGGTCGGCAACCTGTTGTTTCTCTCCGGGGAAATTGCGTCAGAAAGGCAGCCGGATAATAGCTTTAAAGTTATTCCGGGGGGGATTAAAGCCGAAACGCAAAGAATTTTTGAAAATATCAGAGTATCGCTGAATGAAAAAGGGTATGACATGAAGGATATTATCAAGTGCACGGTAATGTTAGCTGATATGTCGGAGTGGGCCGAGTTTAACGAAGTCTATCAAACCTTTTTTAGCAAACCCTATCCTGCACGCAGCGCATTTGGCGTGAGCGGTTTGGCATTAGGCGCTAAGGCCGAAGTAGAGTGTATTGCTGCCAAATAAATGTAAATCTCATTGTGGCTGTATCTGCTAAAGAGCGGGATACAGCCTGGTTTCACTGCGGCAAGATTATGGTCACTCTTCAACCGCACGCTTCTTGCGCGGTTTCTTTGCTACGGTGATGGTTTTCACCTCGCTTTCCACCCAGCCATCCTGCAGGCGGGTTTTCAGCATTTCCCCGACTTGCGCCTGCTTGGTGGTTTTCAACAGCTCGCCACGCGGCGTTTGTGTCACGCTATAGCCGCGCGCCAAGGTAGCTAATGGGCTAACGGCTTCCAACTGGCTGCAAGCCACGCCAAAACGCTGACGATAGCCGTTGAGCTGCCGTTCCAGCCCTTGTTGCAAGCGGTATTCCTGCTGCTGAAGGCGCTGCTGTAAACGGTGGATCCGGCCCATGGGCTGCATTTGCGCCAACTGCTGCTGAGCGCGTTCACTGCGGCGGGCCGCCAGCCGCAGGCGCTGCTGCATGCCTTCTTCCAGGCGGCGCTGTAGCTTGAACAGCAGCGTTTGCTGCCGCGCCAGACGAAGATGTGGGTGCTGTTGCTGCAAACGGTGATTGATGCGGGTGAACTGTTGTTGCCGCTGGGCCAGATAATAGTCCATCGCCATTTCCAGCCGTTGCTGCTGCGACTGCAACTGGCGCAACAGCTCAAGCTGATTACGGCTGATCAACTCGGCGGCGGCGGAAGGCGTTGGTGCGCGCAGGTCAGCGACAAAGTCGGCGATGGTGACGTCGGTTTCATGGCCGACGGCGCTGACGATCGGTATATGGCTGGCGAAAATCGCCCGCGCCACGCGTTCGTCGTTAAAGCTCCACAGGTCCTCCAGCGAACCCCCGCCGCGGCCAACGATCAACACATCACACTCATCACGGCGGTTAGCGGTCTCAATGGCGCGCACGATCTGTAACGGCGCTTCTGCACCCTGCACGGAAGTGGGATAAATCACGATCGGCAAAGAGGGATCGCGCCGTTGCAATACCTGCAGAATATCATGCAGCGCAGCGCCGCTGGCGGAAGTGATCACCCCGACGCATTTGGCCGGGCTAGGGAGCGGTTGCTTGAACTGTTGATCGAATAACCCTTCTGCCGCCAGGCGCTGTTTCAACTGTTCGAACTGCTGTTGCAGCAGGCCGTCACCGGCAGGTTGCATGCTTTCAGCAATCAGCTGATAGTCGCCACGCGGTTCATACAGAGTGATGCTGGCACGCACCAATACCTGCTGGCCGTTCTGTGGGCGGAAAGTGGTGCGGCGGTTGCTGTTGCGGAACATCGCACAGCGCACCTGCGCACGGTCATCCTTTAGCGTGAAATACCAGTGGCCGGAAGAGGGTTGGGAAAAGTTGGAGATCTCGGCAGAGAGCCAAATCTGCCCCATTTCCATTTCCAACAGCTGTCGGACCGTCTGATTCAGGCGGCTTACGGTAAAAATGGACGGTGAAGTAGGTAGCGACATGTGACCCAGATCAAATTCTAAAACAACCACTTAATTGGTCGATATTACAGCGCCGTAACAAGTAATCAAGAGTTTTTGTGAGAAAGTGCTGGAGGCAACCGATTACGCTCTGTATAATGCCACGGCAATATTTTATCTTTTCTGCATCCACCTTGGTGAGATATTGCCCATGCTACGTATCGCTAAAGAAGCTCTGACGTTTGACGACGTTCTCCTCGTTCCAGCTCACTCCACTGTTCTGCCTAATACTGCAGATCTCGGCACCCAACTGACCAAAACTATCCGCCTGAATATTCCTATGCTGTCCGCAGCCATGGATACCGTAACCGAATCCGGCCTGGCGATTGCGCTGGCGCAGGAAGGCGGCTTGGGCTTCATTCACAAAAACATGTCTATCGAGCGCCAGGCGGAAGAAGTTCGCAGGGTGAAAAAGCATGAAAGCGGCGTGGTCACGGATCCACAAACCGTCACGCCTTGCACCACGCTGGCCGAAGTCAAGGAACTGACCGCCCGTAACGGTTTTGCCGGTTACCCGGTGGTGGCCGAAGGCAACGAACTGGTGGGGATTATTACCGGCCGTGACGTGCGCTTCGTTACCGATCTGAACCAGCCGGTCACTGCGGTGATGACGCCGAAAGAGCGCCTGGTTACCGTCAAGGAAGGCGAAGCGCGTGAAGTTGTGCTGCAAAAAATGCACGAAAAACGCGTTGAGAAAGCGCTGGTGGTGGATGATAGCTTCCATCTGATCGGCATGATCACGGTAAAAGATTTCCAGAAAGCAGAACGTAAGCCCAACGCCTGTAAAGACGAACACGGTCGCCTGCGCGTTGGTGCGGCGGTGGGGGCGGGTGCTGGTAATGAAGAGCGCGTTGATGCGCTGGTGGCTGCCGGTGTTGACGTGCTGCTGATCGACTCCTCACACGGCCATTCCGAAGGTGTGTTGCAGCGCATTCGTGAAACCCGTGCCAAATACCCGGATCTGCAAATTGTGGGGGGCAACGTGGCCACCGCAGCCGGTGCCAAAGCCTTGATGGAAGCTGGCGTGAGCGCGGTGAAAGTGGGCATCGGCCCTGGTTCTATCTGTACCACCCGTATCGTGACCGGCGTGGGTGTACCGCAGATCACCGCGATTGCCGATGCGGTTGAAGCGCTGGAAGGCACCGGCATTCCGGTGATTGCCGACGGTGGCATCCGCTTCTCGGGTGATATCGCCAAAGCCATTGCTGCGGGTGCATCCTGCGTGATGGTGGGTTCGATGCTGGCCGGGACGGAAGAGTCTCCGGGCGAAATCGAGCTGTATCAGGGCCGTTCGTTCAAATCTTATCGCGGTATGGGATCTTTGGGCGCGATGTCCAAAGGCTCTTCTGACCGTTACTTCCAGACCGATAACGCCGCTGATAAACTGGTGCCCGAAGGTATTGAAGGCCGCGTGGCGTATAAAGGCATGCTGAAAGCCATTGTGCACCAGCAGATGGGCGGCCTGCGCTCCTGCATGGGGTTGACCGGTTGTGGTACGATCGACGAACTGCGTACCAAAGCTGAATTTGTGCGCATCAGCAGTGCCGGTATTCAAGAAAGCCACGTGCATGACGTGACCATCACTAAAGAGTCACCAAACTACCGTATGGGCTAATGTTTTGTTCTCTCCCCGAGGGGAGATGAGTGGGTGAAGGGAACGCCTTCACCCCAATACATTTTTTGCATTTTTTCTCTGTTGCTGGAATTTGCCTCACATGTCAAAAAATATTCATAAGCACCGTATCCTCATTCTGGATTTCGGTTCGCAATATACCCAACTGGTTGCCCGCCGCGTGCGTGAGATCGGCGTTTACTGCGAACTGTGGGCCTGGGACGTCAGCGAAGAGCAGATCCGTGAATTCAATCCAAGCGGCATCATTCTTTCCGGTGGCCCGGAAAGCACCACCGAACAGAACAGCCCGCGCGCGCCGGAATACGTATTCACTGCCGGTGTACCGGTATTGGGCGTGTGCTACGGCATGCAGACCATGGCGATGCAGTTGGGGGGCCATGTTCAAGGCTCTAACGAACGTGAGTTCGGCTATGCACAGGTGGAAGTGGCCCGCGAAAGCGCGCTGATTCGCGGCATTGAAGACGCCATCAGCCCAGCGGGCAAACCGCTGCTGGACGTGTGGATGAGCCACGGTGACAAAGTGACCGCCATCCCGGCCGATTTCGTCACCGTTGCCAGCACCGATACCTGCCCGTTTGCCATTATGGCTAACGAAGAGAAACGCTTCTACGGCGTGCAGTTCCACCCGGAAGTGACTCACACCCGCCAGGGCCAGCGTATGCTGGAGCGCTTTGTGCTGGATATCTGTGGTTGCGAAGCCCTGTGGACGCCAGCCACCATCATCGAAGACGCCGTTGAGCGCATTCGTGAGCAGGTGGGTGAAGACCATGTGATCCTCGGCCTGTCCGGCGGTGTGGATTCATCCGTGACCGCGATGCTGCTGCACCGCGCGATCGGCAAGCGCCTGACCTGCGTGTTTGTAGACAATGGCCTGCTGCGCCTGAACGAAGCCGATCAGGTGCTGGAGATGTTCGGCGATCATTTCGGCTTGAATATTGTGCATGTTCCGGCAGAGAACCGCTTCCTGAGCGCGCTGGCGGGGGTTGATGAGCCAGAAGCCAAGCGTAAAATCATCGGCCGCGTGTTTGTTGAAGTGTTCGATGAAGAAGCCTGCAAGCAGAGCGAAGTGAAGTGGTTGGCGCAGGGTACCATTTACCCGGATGTGATCGAATCTGCCGCTTCCGCTACCGGTAAAGCGCACGTGATCAAATCGCACCACAACGTGGGTGGCCTGCCGAAAGAGATGAAGCTGGGCCTGGTTGAGCCGCTGAAAGAGCTGTTCAAAGACGAAGTGCGCAAGATTGGCCTGGAACTGGGCCTGCCTTACGACATGCTGTACCGCCACCCGTTCCCAGGGCCAGGTTTGGGCGTGCGCGTGCTGGGCGAAGTGAAGAAAGAGTACTGCGACCTGCTGCGCCGCGCCGATGCCATCTTCATCGAAGAACTGCACAAAGCGGACCTGTACAACAAGGTCAGCCAGGCGTTCACGGTATTCTTGCCGGTGCGTTCCGTCGGTGTGATGGGCGATGGCCGTAAATACGATTGGGTGGTTTCACTGCGTGCGGTAGAAACTATCGACTTTATGACCGCGCATTGGGCGCACCTGCCGTATGAGTTCCTCGGCCGCGTGTCCAACCGCATCATCAACGAAGTGAACGGCATTTCCCGCGTGGTTTATGATATCAGCGGTAAGCCACCGGCGACGATTGAGTGGGAATGATTTCGCGTCTGGCAACAGCCTGTACGTAAAAGCAGTAAAACACCTCTAAGCCCGCGTAACTGCGGGCTTTTTTGTTGTGCACAGAAAACCTCCAGCTAGGCTGGAGGCTCTGTAAAGCTTTCAGGTTTGAGCCAGTTATAAAAAACCCTTTTGATTTGTTAAAACAGTTTGCGGTCTGACAACTGCAAATATTCAACAAGAAATCAAAAGGGATACCGCTTACCACTCCGCAACAACGGACCGTACTCGATGAGGCGCACCAGTTGGCCGGGGCTGGTTCGTTGATCCCTGCGCATAAAACCTACATCCAGCAACACCATAACTTATCTGTGGTGTCGTGGACTTTGGAGTGAACCGAGAGTAGGATTAAATAATACTCACAGCAAAGAAGGTGCATGATGCGAACCACACAACAGTTAAGCATTACGCTGCCAAACGAAATGGCTGAAGCTATCAAAGCCAAGGTGAAGACCGGCGAATATGCAACAGAGAGTGAAGTGATCCGCGATGGCTTACGCACGCTACTGGCGCGGGACAAGGCTGTAGACAACTGGCTGCATGACCAGGTGGGGCAAGCTTACGACGCATTGCAGGCCGATCCGTCTCGTGCCATCACTCTTGACGCAGTGCGTGCGCGTCTTGCCGCCGAGCATGCCAAGAAAAAATGAGCTATCGCCTTGTCTTCGCGCCGGAAGCCGAGGAGCAACTGGTGGGGGGAACCGCGACGCAGCTGAGTTCCTTCCAGCGGCAGGGTGTAGGACGATAACTCCAAGCCCCTTTGCCTTGCCTCATTGCTGTACTCAAACATAATCTGCGGCCGGCCGGTGAGGGCCGTCGTAGACATCAGCGTACCCCAGAGCCACCGTTCACCCCAGCCTTCGTAGTAGACGTTCACTTGCTCAAGCATTATTGGGCTTCCTCTTGCTACGGTGACGATTGGCGCTGTTTTCGTAGCGGCGAATGTCTTCGAGGCTCTCTAGCTTAGGCAGGAACAGACCTTCGAGCTCCTTGGTTCGGCCAAGAACCATCGCCACGCGAACCACGTTCTCGAGGCCGACATTACGTCCGGCTTCCAGATTGGACACGGTATTGGTGCCGATGCCAGCGCGGCCAGCCACATCCGCTTGAGTCATCTGCTGCGCCAACCGTTCAGTACGCAAGCGCTCGCAAAGTTGTTTGACAATCTCACTCGGCTTTTTGAAGCTTAAATCCAACATATTGTGAAAACCTATCAAATAAAGCGAGTTAGTACCCAAAATTATAGAATTAACGAGAAATCCGGGCAAGCTTAGTTATTCCCTTAAATGATGTTTTAAGCTCAAAAAAGTCATTTAAACCCCAATTTATTGGATTTAAATGGGGGCGATAGGCTGATGCTTCCTATTAAGTGGGCTTTTAGTGATTCTTGATATCTCTCCACTTTCTCCCATGGCGCTTACCGTATATTCCTTGTTAAATCCTGATGCCAGCTTGGGCGTAAGCCGGTTGTTTTGTACTGCCAGGATGCGTACTATCTTCCCTCGCCGGCGGCGGTGGGCAAGGCTTTGGTGTTATCTGACAATAAAGGAGATGTGATGGAAAGGCGTAATTTTCTCAAGGGTGCTGCTGCGTTATCTTCTTTTGGCCTGATAAGCCCCGCCTGGTCAGAGTCGCGTAACGCTGGCACTCCGGCGGCAACCTGCGTGGACAGAAGAAGACGCTTTCTGATGACGCAGACTTATCAACTGAAAGCGCCAGCAGGTTCCGAAGGTAAGGCCAATCTGTGGATCCCGGTACCGGAAGATACCGCCTTTCAGCAACTGAAGCACATCTCTTTCTCTGGCAACTATCAGCAGGCTTATCTGACGGCCAACAACCGTTACGCGGCCAAAACGTTGTTCGCCAACTGGCCGGATTCAAAAGGCCCGATGGAAGTAAAAGTGGAAATGCTGATTGAAACCCTGGACTGGGAACCGTTGAAGAACAATCAACTGTCCGCATGGCATCTTCCTGACACCGATCTGGTGTTCCCGGCGGAAATACAGCCCTATCTCAACGCTACGCCCCATATCCCGGTGGATGGGTTGGTGAAAGAAACGGCGCTGAAGATTATCGGCAGCGAGAAATCACCTCTGCAGCAGGCGCGGTTAATCCATGATTGGGTAAGAACCCATATGCATCGCGACGATTCGGTCATTGGCTGTGGCAGCGGCGACGTGGGCCAAATTCTTAAAACCGGCAACCTGGGCGGGAAATGTACCGACATCAACTCTGTTTTTGTTGCGCTGTGCCGTGCCAGTGGGATCCCGGCGCGCGAGATGTTTGGGATTCGCCTGGGGGCCAGCCGCAAGCTCGGCAACTATTCGAAGAAGGCGTTCGGTAGCGCAGACGAACAGGGTGTGGCGAAAATCAGCGGCGGGCAGCACTGCAGGGCCATGTTCTGGCTGGCAGGGTTTGGTTGGGTGCCAGCCGATCCGGCCGATGTGACTAAAATGCGTCTGGCAGAGAAAAAAGAAAACGGCGATCCGGCAGTCGAGGCCGTTAGTGATTACCTGTTCGGCAACTGGGAAATGAACTGGGTGGGCTTTAACTATGCCCGCGACTTTGCGCTTTCACCGGTGGCGGAACAGGGCGATCTCAATAACTTTGGTTATCCCTATGCTGAAGTGGATGGCGATCCGTTGAACTTCTACGATCCGGCTGAATTTAGCTATGACTACGTCTCTGTCGAACAGCCTTAAGGGCAGCGTGGTGACGCTGCTGGCGGCCCTGCTTGCCGCCGCTGCATCCACGCTTTGCTGCCTCGGCCCGCTGCTCTATCTGGTGTTCGGCATTTCGGCTGCCGGGTTGACGGGGATCCCGGCGCTCTCCTGGCTGCAACTGCCGATGATCTTTCTCTCTGTCGGCTTGATGCTGAGAGGGTTCTGGCGGCTTTATCTCTCGCCACGTCCCGTCTGCGTGAATGTCGTCAGCCGCCGGGCCTTGATCTGGCTTTATTGGTTATCGGTGCCGCTGCTTTTGGCCTTGATGACCTACCCGTATGTATTACCCTCGTTGTGGGAGTGGATGGAATGAAAAAGGGCATTTTTCTGATGCTGGCTCTGGTGTTAATGGCACCGCAGGTATGGGCGGAAAACAAGAGGGTCACTATCGATATCAAAGACATGACCTGTTCGCTGTGCGTTATTTCCATCAATAAAGCGCTGCGTGCTACAGACGGCGTGATTAAGGCCAAAGCCTCCCTGAAAACGCATCAGGCAGATGTGATTGTGCCAGAAGGCTTTGATAATCAGACATTGCTCACGGCGATTTCCCGTACCGGGTATACCGGTGAAATCCAGGGCGTGGCTTCAGCGCCATAGTTTATTCTGCCTATTTTATCCCGGTACTTGCTGGTTATGGGTTTTTCAGTGGCCGCTTATTTTGGAAAATACAGCAGGTAATAGTCTTCATCGCCATCGCAACCCGTCGTAATATTCTGCCAGCCGTGCTTGTGGTAAAACGCCAGCGCCTTTTGATTTTTCACCAGGCATTTTAACGATCCGGCAGAGGTAAAGGTGCGTTCAGCCGTATGCAGCAGTGTGCTGCCAACGCCCTGTGGCGGCAAATACGGATCGACATACAGATGGTGAATGAAGTTGTCGGCGCGATAAATTGCTACAAACCCCAGTAACTTCCCAGCCTCTTCAGCAACCCATATTTCTTCCCCTCGCGTTGCGCGATCGAAATCTTCCAACTGGTAATGACGTGTGTCGCGCCAGGTAAATGCCGATCGGCGTGCGGCCAAGTACAAAACGCGCAGAAATAGTCGATCTGTCTCCTGGTATGGCCTTATCTGCATAATGTTTCCTTTGGGAGGGTGATATTTATCAACGCATTTATGCCGATGGTTCCACCTCAACGCAGGTGCCTAATTTATGTGCCAGCCTTCCGGCATTTCAATAACCTGCACCAACTTGGCCTGGTATCGGGATGATAAAGAACACCCCATAGCTCCTGCAAGGGAGACTTGATTCGCCAGACGGTGGAAAGTTGATACTCAGCCATGCCATCAAACTCTGTATCAAGGGGTAAAGAAATTATCGGGAAATTGGATGTTGAATACGATGGCATCCATAAAAACGCTTTCTATAACATGGCCATCAATACCATAACTCACGACTTTGATGGGAAAATGGTGGCTATTCTCCAACCAGAGTTCAGACCGGTGAACATCACTGACGGTAAAACCTGCAGGGCCATTGACTGATACATGCAACACGGGTTGCCCCTGTAAGATTTCTTTACCAACGATGGTGGTTTCACCTCCTTGTTGCAGGCTGCGGATATTGCGCAGTAATGTACCAACATCTGATTGGTCCACCCGGTGGCCGTTCTGATCGCGTATTAAAGAGTTTGCTGGTGAAAGGTTAAGCACAGGGAGTTGATGCAGGCCGAATGGCCACAGGCGGACAGTGCTGCTCGTTGGGTTATAAACCAGCACCGCACCCGGGTGCGGCTCAGTAAAATCCATCCGCACATACCCCGGTTTGCGATAACTGTATCGAATCACATTATTTTCACCCAGAGCTGATTTAGAAATGATCTTAACCTGATAAGACTCAATATATTCAAAATGTTGCTGGGCAAGAATGATAGGGTCCGCGCTGCTTTCGTTTGACGGTGGCAGGAAGGTGGCCGCGTTTGTGCTAGCAACACAAACGCGGGGAATTGGCATCAATAGGGTTGCTAGTAACAATATTGATCGAGTTCGTTTAATGATAGTCTTCCCCTATACTGAATAAGCAGATAGTAAGAGCCATGTCCCGAGTCTTTAACTTAAATTGTGTAATTTCTTGTTGTTGATATGTTCTTTCTGACAACGGAAACTGAACTATTCTAAATTGAGCATTGTTTATCACTGCACCCCGCTATCGCGTTTTTCTCATGTACTGGCAGTGATTCATTCAGTAGCGCACCAATTTCAGCCCCTACTATAAGGTCGCTGACTTCTCCAAAATATTGCTGTCGTAAATATCCTTGCCGATCAATTAATGTCAGCGTAGGGGTACCGCGCATAGAATATGTCTGCATGGTTTGGGGTATATGACTTTCCAGAGACGGCATATCCACTCCGACGGGGAAGGGAATGCGGTATTCAGCCAGAAAGGATTGCAGTGCAAGTGGCGTCATCACTTTATGATGTTCAAACACCGTATGAAGCCCGATAACAGCAATTTCATCCTGTGGGAAAGTTGCGTAAATGCGTGCAGCTTGTGGCAAACCGTGCGCCACACAGCCGGGACACAGCATCTGAAATGACTCCATAACGATGACTTTACCGCGCAGAGACTCCAAGGTGACAGGTTCTACAGTATTAAACCAGCAAGCTATGCTTAATTCGGGCGCGCGTGGATAACGAATCTCATTCATACTAAACTCCAGAGCCTCCTGATAGCACGGGAGGCTCTCATAACACCAACATTCGGGATGACAGGTATTATCAGTACCTGTCGTTTACTCTGTTGCCTTCAAAGCAGATCGTCAATGGAAGCACCAAAATTGATGTGTAACGGAACACCGCCATCAAGAACCAGTGCAGGCACAGATTTTACCCCTGCAGATACAGCATCTTGAATGCGCACTTTGTCTTCTCCCAGATGGACGATTTCGACAGCGTATTGTGCAGGGTCCAGTGCCAGAGCGATTTGTTGCTCTGCGTCTATGCATACTGGACAACCTGCGTGAAAGAAAATGGCCTTTTTACTCATAATCGCTTCTCTCTATGATTTAATGGTATCGATTCGATACAACTTAATCATAAAGAGGAACGGATGTGTTGTCAAGATGGTTTTGAATCGATACGATACGCTGAGTGGGTCACATCTTCGTTGTCTAAAATTTTCAACTCATCCAGCATAATTCCTCAATGAACAGGAAACGGGTTATATGACACTTTTTGATATTATAGAACGCTTGGTAAACTTGCAGATGAGGGCTATTTATTCTCATCCGCAGCTCAAAGGTTTACCTGCGACCTGGGTCCAAATCCTTTACTACCTATCGCAATGCAACGATTATTCCAATACACCGATCGCAACGGCAGAATACCTTGGTCTGACAAAAGGCACGGTATCTCAGTCTCTGAACAAGCTGGAAAGCGAGGGATGGTTGAGGAAGGAAAACGACGGTAAAGATAAACGGGTAGTACATCTTGTGCTGACGCCAAACGCAAAAGAAATTATGCGCGGTGTTATTGAGGAAAATCAGCTAGATACACGTAATTTCCTATCGTTTCCAGAAGAGAAGCTTAAATCGGGCTTTCTAGGATTGTTGCGCCATCTTCAGGCAAGCAAAGATGTGAGGATGTTTGGCGAATGCCGCTTTTGTCGTTTCCACCAAGAGCAAAATGGCCGCCCCTGGTGTGGTCTGGTAGGCGAATTTATCCCACAGGAGAGCGTTATATTAATTTGTCGCGAATTTGAAGAACCCAAAGGGACTCTGTCGAGTTGCCAGCAACAATGATATTGATTCGGTTGTCGTAAGCGCGGGTGCACTCGATCTTTGGCAAGTAGATAAGGGGCTAGTTACTACCGATAATGATACTACTCCAGCAGGGGCGATGACATCGCTCGGGATGAGCAGTTCGTCCCTAGAGATCGGCGGCGAAATCCAGTTGAACGGTGCCTCCCTGACCGCAGCCAACGCCACGGCGGCTGACGCCAGTGTTTACGCGGGCAATATCACCGGCAGTGGTGCGTTTATCAAGAGCGGCTTGGGCAACCCTGGCTTGTATGTCGATAGCTGGGCGCAATCAGTCCAGAAAGATATCGGCAGCAACTTGGGTTCACACAATAAACCTGTCCAGTAAAACATCCGTATCTCCCTTTATCTGGGCTATACCAGGCTCTTCTTCTAAATGGGTTTACAGCCCCCTGGCTTGGCGATTATCCTGAACAGGCGTTGGTGGCGTAGCCAACAAAAATATGATGATTTTTCAATGACTCGGGGTGCCCTTCTTTGTGAAGGCTGAGAAATACCCGTACCACCTGATCTGGATAATGCCAGCGTAGGGAAGTCTCGGTATCCAACCGGTACCCGCCTTCTGAACGCCGGTTGGGAGCAATATGTTCACTCGATCTGATGTGTTACCCGGCCACCGTGCCGTCGCCTGTTTTCACCAATTTAAGCAACGTTCCCCTCTGATTCATTGCCTGACTAACGAAGTGGTGCAGGAGCTGACTGCCAATGTCCTGCTGGCCGTGGGCGCTTCTCCGGCGATGGTGGTTGAGCCTGCCGAGGCGGCACAGTTCAGCCGTTTAGCGGATGCGTTGCTGATCAATATCGGCACGCTGCACAGCGCGCGGGCCGAGTCGATGTTGGCCGCTATCGCGGCCGCTAATCAGGCAGAAAAGCCGTGGACGTTGGATCCGGTGGCGGTGGGCGGCCTGGATTATCGCACCGAATTTGCCCAGCGGCTGCTCCGGCTGCGACCTGCGGCAATTCGTGGTAACGCGTCGGAGATTATGGCGCTGAGCGGTCTGCAGGCCAGCGGTCGTGGCGTCGACAGCCACGATGATTCGCTGGCGGCCTTGCCAGCCGCACGCGAACTGGCGCGCAGTAGTGGTGCGATTGTCGCCGTGACTGGAGTGGTGGATTACATCACCGACGGTGAACGTGCTTGCGCCGTAACCGGTGGCGATATTCTGATGACGCGGGTGGTGGGCACCGGTTGTGCGCTGTCTGCGGTCGTGGCTGCCTTTTGCAGCCTGCCGGGCGATCGGTTGGATAACGTAGCCACTGCCTGCCGCGTGATGTCGTTATGCGGTGAACGGGCGGTGGCGCGCTGCAGCGGCCCTGGCAGTTTTACCCCGGCGTTTCTCGATGCACTTTATCAACTGGCCCCGGAGGAGCTGCAATGAAACGTATCAATGCGTTGACCATTGCGGGCACCGATCCGAGCGGGGGCGCAGGGATTCAGGCCGATCTGAAGGCATTTTCGGCATTAGGAGCCTATGGCACTAGCGTGATCACCGCCTTGGTGGCGCAAAACACCCGTGGGGTACAGTCGGTGTACCACATCGATCCGGCTTTTGTTGCCGCCCAGCTTGATTCCGTGCTCAGCGATGTGCGGATCGACAGCGCCAAGATCGGCATGCTGGCGAATGCGGATATCGTCATGGCGGTGGCGGAACGTCTGCGCCACTATCCACTGCCGCATGTGGTGCTTGATACGGTGATGCTGGCTAAAAGCGGCGATCCGCTGCTGGCTCCCGTGGCCGTCGAATCCATCCGCCGTGAACTGCTGCCGCTGGTTTCCGTGATCACGCCAAATCTGCCGGAGGCGGCGGCACTGCTGGCTTGCGCACCGGCCGAGAATGAACGGCAAATGCGTGAGCAGGGGCAGGCATTGCTGGCGATGGGGTGCCAGGCGGTGCTGATGAAAGGGGGGCATTTGAGTGAAGAAGAAAGCCCGGACTGGCTGTTCACCGCCGATCTGGAGCAGCGTTTCACTGCGCCGCGTGTGGCAACCCGCCACACCCATGGCACCGGTTGCACACTTTCAGCGGCGCTGGCGGCGTTGCGCCCGCGCCATGAAAACTGGGTTGAAACGGTGGCAGCGGCCAAAGCTTATCTGCAACAAGCCTTGCAGCAGGCGGACAGCCTTGAGGTAGGCCAGGGTATCGGGCCCGTGCACCATTTTCATGCCTGGTGGTGAGTAGGCCTGGCGCGGGAACGCCCGGCACAGAGATCAGCCGATCCCGGCCTGATGCAGATCGTGCAGGTTGAGTGCCCCGACCAACACGCCGCTAAGGTTAACGACCGGGGCTGCGCTGATGTGCTGTTCGTGCAATGCTTCCAGGGCTTCGCCGGCACGCCATTGCTCCGGCAAGCGATAGCCGGGGCGGGTGATCGCAGGGCTCAGGGCATCGTTGAGGCTGTTGCCTTCACCAGCCAGCGGCGCAGGTCGCCGTCGGTAAATACGCCCACCACTTTTTGCTGGGCATCGCACACCGCGACCAGGCCAAGGCCGGTGCGGCTCAGCTCTAGCATCGCTTCCATCACGTTGGCGCTTTCTGCAACCACTGGCAGGCGATCGCCGGTGCGCATCAGATGGTGTACGCGATTGAGCAGGCGCGCACCCAAACTGCCCCCTGGATGAGAGCGGGCAAAGTCTTCGGCGTTGAAACCACGCTGACGCATCAGCGCCATCGCCAGTGCATCGCCCATCATCAGGGTGTTGACCGCGCTGGAGGTAGGGGCTAATCCCATCGGGCAGGCTTCATGCTCCACGCTGATATCCAGGGTACAGGCTGCAGCCAGAGCCAGCGGTGACTCTTTGCCACCGGTAATGGCGATCACCGGGATTTGGCTTTCTGCCAGCAGCGGCAGGATCAGATCCAGCTCTTTGGCACGGCCGGAATAAGAGATAAAGATCACCACATCTTCGGTACCGATCATGCCCAGATCGCCATGCAGCGCTTCGGCTGGGTGGACAAAGAACGATGGCGTACCGGTGCTGGCCAACGATGCGGCAATCTTTTTGCCGATATGGCCGGATTTGCCGATGCCGGAAACCACCGCTTTACCCTGGCAGTTCAGCAGCAATTCACAGGCGCGAACAAAGTTATCGTCCAGCCGGGTCAGCAGGCGCTGCGCTTCTGCCAGTTCAATCTCCAGGGTTTCGCGGGCAAAGTTGAGCAGGGCAGTAGCGTTACTCATCGGAGTCTCCTACCAGAATGATATTGATGCCTTTTGCCTCTAGCGCGGCGAGGTAATCCGGGTTGATGCCTTTATCGGTGATCAGCGTATCCACCACGCTCAGGTCGCACACCACGTTCGGGCTTTTGCGGCCAAATTTTGAGGAGTCGACCAGTAGCACAATGCGGCTGGCGGCTTCGCACATCGCTTTGCTGACGTTGTGCACTTCATTGAAGGTGGTGACTCCCGCGTTGAGATCGACACCGTCGGCACCGATAAACAGTTTATCAAAGCTGAACTGGTGGAACGCCGATTCGGCCAGGCTGCCGTGAAACGACGCCGATTTTTTACGGTAGGTGCCGCCGGGCATCAGGATGGTCTGATCGTTATCCAATTCCACCAGCGCATTGACGATATGCAGGCTATTGGTCATTACGGTGATGTTATTGAACTGCGCCAGATGGGGTACCATCTGCAATACGGTGCTGCCCGCATCGAAGATCAGCGAATCACCATCGTCAATCAGCTTGATGGCGGCGTAGGCGATCTGGCGTTTCTTTTCGGTATTGATATGGGTTTTGCGATCGATGGGTTGATCGCCATCGTCACGGCTGAGCACCACACCGCCGTAAGTGCGGATCACTTCGCCTTCTTCTTCCAGCAGAGTGAGGTCTTTACGGATGGTGGTGCCGGTAGTGGAAAAATGTTCTGCCAGGGCGTCCACTGCCGTTTTGCCATGTCGCTGCAAATATTCGAGGATGGCGGCTTGCCGTTGTTTTGGTTTCATAGCGATTCCTGTTCACAAGAGTTGAGCATTCCTCTCGGTGAATAATTCACTATGAAAGGTAATGTCTTTTAATGTGAAAATATCATGATTTCGGTTTAATCGCTAACGATAGTGCAGTTTGGCATGCCTGATCCTCGGGGAAGATCACATCTGGGCATAAATTTTGTTGATGCATACCATGTAACTCACTGAGTTGTTTAGGTTGTGCAAAAATGGTCAGGCCTCGCATCAACAGGCTGCCGCATACCCGTTGCTGTTCATCGAACGCCAGCGCCAGTATCACGCGGGGTTTGAAGCGCCCGCCAGAGCGGCCAACCCCTACGGTGCCTTGCTGGCACAGGCGATCAAAGGCGCGGTTGAAACGCTGAATCTGCCACCAGCCGAGGGCGATTTGCATCAGCCAGGCGATAACGGCAAAGGTGATGAGTGCGCTGGTCATGAGGTTGTGCTCCTGTGTAAAAATAAAGGGTAAGGCAGGTGATATTTCCCCTCACCCTAGCCCTCTCCCACGGGGAGAGGGAACGGTATGTGCCACCGTTTTACCCCTGCCTTAATCGTGGCATTTATCGATTCCCACTCCCTTGGGCTGAGGGGCGGTATGCGCCACCGTTTACGCCTGCCTTAATCGTGGCATTTATCGATTCCCACTCCCTTGGGCTGAGGGGCGGTATGCGCCACCGTTTTACCCCTGCCTTAATCGTGGCATTTATCGATTCCCACTCCCTTGGGCTGAGGGGCGGTATGCGCCACCGTTTACGCCTGCCTTAATCGTGGCATTTATCGATTCCCACTCCCTTGGGCTAAGGGCGATATGCGCCACTGTTTTACTCTGGCTTTAACCGTGGCACTTGTCGGCTCCCTCTCCCTTGGGGAGAGGGTTGGGGTGAGGGGACACAATCTCGCCCTCAGCCGATATATCAGAACATCACTTGCCCGCCGGTAATGTTGATCGACTGACCGGTGCAGTACGACGCCTTATCGCTGGCGTAAAACAGCAGGGTGTTCAGCACGTCCTGATACTCACAGCCGCGTTTGAGCGGCACCTTGTCGGTGTAATACTTTTCAACGTCTTCTGGCTTGATCCCCAGTTTCTGCGCGTATTGCGGCAATAACGATTGGAACATCGGCGATTTCAGCAGATTACCGAGCATCAAGGAGTGCACGGTAATGCCATAATCCGCCAGATCGAGCGCCAGCGATTGGGTGAGCCCGACGCCGCCAAACTTGGCGGCGCTGTAGCCAGAGTTATGCTTGCTGCCGACTTTGCCGGATTTGGAGTTGATCTGAATAATGCGCCCGGCAACGCCGTCGCGGATCATCAGGCGCGAGAATTCGCGGGCACAGAGAAAATACCCCACCAGGTTCACCTGCAATGAACGATCGAAATCCCCCAGTTGGAAATCGGTGATCGGCGCTGCTTTGGCGATCCCGGCGCTGTACACTAACAGGTTCGTCTGGCCGAAAGCCTGATCAACCGCACTTGCCAGTGCGATAACGCTGGTTTCGTCGGTGGCATCGGCCTGGAAGCCGATTGCGCGACCGGCACCGTATTGCTGATTGATTTGCTGTGCCACCAGATGGGCGTTGTCAGCGCTCAGATCCGCCACCGCCACGCGGTAACCGGCTTCAGCCAGGCCGTGGCACAGGAAGGCACCTAACGTTTGACCACCGCCAATCACTACAGCTACTTCAGACATGTTGTACTCCTTAAGCAATAAATTTCAGCGTGCTGCCTAATGGGATATCGCTAGGCGTTGGGCCGGTAACGTGGATCGAACCGGGGAATTCCGCCTGTGCCTCGCCGTCGAAACGCACGGTGACGTGGCCCAGTTCGCGCAGGTTCTGCGTAGCAACTTCACCGACGGCGGTGATCGGGTAACGGTTTTCGCCGAGTTCCATCACCCCGCCGACCTGTAAATCACCGGCGGTGTTGCCGTGCTGGTGGATGAAACAGTACTCTTCGATGTCTGCTGGCGCGCCTTCACGGAAGGTGATCAGCATGTCATCCAACAGCGCATCATGAGCACTGTCGCCGATATGGGTAATGGTGGTCTGGAAAATGGTGTTCATCGCTTTCCCCTGTTCAATTTATTGATAAATAAAGGCCGATGCTGCCCAGGCGATCAGCACTGTGGGTGCGCCGGTAAGGAAGCGCCCGACCAGGACCGAAGGCACGCCAACCCGTACCGTATCCTGCTTGGCTTCTGCCAATGACAGGCCCACCGGGATAAAGTCACAGGCGGCCTGTGCGTTAATGGCAAACAGAGCCGGTAATGCCAACTGTGGGGGGATATGGCCAAGGCCAATCTGCACGCCGACCAACACGCCGATCACCTGAGCAATCACCGCGCCTGGGCCAAGGAATGGCGAAAGCAGCGGGAAGGAGCAAATCAGCGCCAGCGTCACCAGGCCGATCGGGCTGTTGGCCAGCGGCGTCAGGCCGTGAGCGATAAAATCCCCGAGCCCAGAGGCCAGGATGATGCCGATCAGTGCCGAGACGAAGGCCATAAACGGCAGGATGGTTTTCAGGATGGTGTCGATGGTGTCACGGCCAGCCTGGAAGAACACCGCCACTACCGAACCCATGCCCATCCCGACTTTGGCCAGCAAGCCATCACTTTGCTCGGTGATCTTCTTGCTGGTGTCGTAGTCGCGCACTTTTGGTGCTGCGGGTTTTTCCGTGACCGGGGCCGTTGCCGCGCCATCAGCCACCTCAACCAGGCTGATATTGTTTTCCCGCACGCCGGAAACGTAGATATCTTCCAGAATAAACTGCGCCAGCGGGCCGGATTGACCGGTGGCATGAATGTTGATGGTCGGGATGCGGCGTTTCGGGTAAATACCGCAGCGCAAGGTGCCACCGCAGTCAATAATCATCACGCCGATTTCTTCTGTTGACGGTTCACCCTCTTTAAAACCGTCAACCGCTGGCCAGCCTGTCAGTTCACTGATTTTGTCGACGATCGCCGGGCGGGTACCGGCGGTGATATAGACAACCTTCTTGCCCGGTTCAATAGCCAATTGCAGCGGGCCACCCCAGCCGCTGGCACCTTTTTCAATACGGATATAAGCGCTCATGCTGCACTCCACAAATTAAAGTTGAACCACACGATCCAGTTTGATGCCCATCTTGCGTTCGAACAGGCTAGTGGTGAGATCGGTGATCCAGCCACGGAAGAAGTTGGTGAACAGCCCAACCAGGAAATAGCTCACGGCCAGCGGGGCCAGCGGCAAACCCAGCGTGGTTAGCCCGCTGGCGACGCCGAGGTAAACGAACAGTTCACCGGGGTTGATATGCGGGAACAGGCCGTTCATCGAGTGGCAACTGTAAGAAGCTGCTGCGTAGTAGCTAGGCTTGTATTTCTCGGGCATAAAGCGCCCAAGGCTCAGGGTCATGGGGTTACAAAACACAAAGGTGCCAATCAGCGGCAACAGCAGGTAGCGTGAAACCGGGTTACCTGCACAACGCTCTGCCAATCGTTCGATTCGTTCCTGGCCAACAAATTTGATCAGCGCGTTCATGATAACTAACAGGCAGATCAACAAAGGTAAGATGCCGGTCACCATGCTGACAAACACCTCACCACCTTTCTGAAACAGGCCGATAAACCATTCGGCTCCGTGGGTTATTAGATCAATCATTATTTTCTCCTGTGATGGATGAAATGGCGTGGAGCGAACGGCGGCCCTGTCGCCATGGGTCTACAGTAATCATTTTATGAAGTTATTTGTTTTAAATGGATCACAGTTTGAAAGATAAATATTTTATTTTGAAAGATAATAATGAAAGAAAAGGAAGATTAAAACCAAGGGAAGAGGGGGAATGGCAATAAAAAACGCCCGATGTTATCGGGCTTGAAGATGGATTTATTTTAAAAACAGATGATTAGCGGCTTTGACAGAGAGAGAACTGCAGGTTAACCCAACAGTTCGCAGTTGGGCGGCAAGCGGCACTCAATTGCGCCTGGCAGCAATTCAATGCGGAAATGTTTGCCTTTCAATGGTTCGCCATCAAGGTTGAAGGTGATTTCGTGTGGCGCGCTAATTTCCAGCCAGGGCAATGAGGCATCAACCACGCTGCTGTTTTCTTCACCGCTGAACAGGCTGCTGATCAGAGCCGGTAGCAGCTCTTCAGCGGTCAGCAGGCGCAGTTGCAGCAGGCCATCGTTGATCAGTGCGCCAGGGCACAGCTGCTGCCCGCCACCGGCCTGTTTACCATTGCCGATACCGATTACCAGCGCTTCGCCGGACCAGTGGAAATCCGGCCCGTGGATCTCGCAGCGGTCGGCTTGCAGCGTATCCATACGCAGCAGGCCATGAATAAAATAGGAAACGCCCCCCAGTGCCGCTTTCAGTTTTTCCGGCGTTTCGGTGGTGATGCGCGTACCAAAACCGCCGGTAGCCATGTTGATGAAGTAGCGATCCTCATTCACCTTCGCCAAATCGACCGGCACGGCTCGGCCCTTAATCGCCAGCGGTAACGCCTGATCCACCGCCAGAGGAATATTACATGCGCTGGCGAAGTCATTAGCGGTGCCCAGCGGCACAATACCCAATATTGGGCGTGTGGTGGCTGGGCGTTGGGCCAGCGCTGTGACCACCTCGTTAATGGTGCCGTCACCCCCCGCGGCGATCACCGTTTTTGCTCCCAGTTGATCGGCTTCTGCGACGAAGCGCGCAATATCACCCTGCTCCCAGGTAACGCGAACATGCAATGCCAGACCTTCATCCCGCAGCGACTTCACCGTAGAGCGTATTTCCTCGTTATTGGCGCTTTTGCCGTTAATGATAAGCAGCGCTGACGCGTGATGGCTCATTTTTATCTCCAGGGTGAAAAAGAGTCTGTCTAAACGATAAACTACAACTGAGGGATGGGCCACCTGAATATTCAGGTAATAGCTTATCGTGCCGGGTTAGATCGGCATTTTCTTACACGGTTGGATATTTCTATCTCGGCTTAAATGTTTGCATTAAAAAAATGATTAATTGTTATATTAACTCTTATATATTAAGCGATGCAGACTATTCCCTAAATTAAATTTGAGAAATTTCTTAGGAAAATGCTTTTTTCCCATTTCCCTTGCTGGCAACGCGGTGAGCCTTTATCAATAATCTCGGCCTTGGTTATAGCCGTCATACCTCAAGTCGCTTTCCTCACTTGCCCAGTCACTTACTTGAGTCAGTGAGGCTCACCTTGCGCGGTGGGCCAGCGCAAGCGCTATTCAAATCCGTCAATTGCCGCCTGCAAGCGACTCGGATTATTTTGGGCACCGCTGACGGTTTCAGTGTGTTTTGGCTGTGGCGAATTAATGCTGTGAAAATCAAGATGAATAAGCAAAGAAAAAGCCAACCCAAGGGAGATTGGGTTGGCTAAGGAGGTGGTTCCTAGTATTGCTATGCAAATGTTTTTCGTTCTTAGTTTTAAGCAGCCTGATAATAACCAAGTTGTACAGTAATTGATGTGATCTAATTCTAATATTTGCTAAAAATCACCACCGTTTGAGGTGGTGATTAAAATCGTATCACGATTCGCTATTTTCTTCCGGCAGATTGCGAATCAACAAGGCGTAATTCAGGTCAACATCCTCAGGGATCGGCAAATAAACGATATGGCCGTTACCCGGCGCAACGTCAATCATTTCCCCTTTTTTATTCTGCATGGTTTCCAGCGTAAACAGGATGTTACCACCTGGCGTCATCATTTCTACGCTATCGCCGCGCAGGAATTTGTTTTTCACATCCACTTCAGCCCAGCCGTTGCGGCGTACGCCGGTGAATTCGCCGACAAATTGCTGGCGTTCAGAAATTGAAGAGCCGTAATCATAATTCTGGTGTGCATCGTGGGTGTGGCGACGCAGGAAACCCTCGGTATAGCCACGGTGCGCCAAGCCTTCCAACGTAGTCAGCAGGGTGGGATCAAACGGTTTACCGGCAACGGCATCGTCAATGGCGCGGCGATACACCTGCGCCGTGCGTGCGCAGTAGTAAAAGGATTTGGTGCGGCCTTCGATTTTCAGTGAATGCACCCCCAACTGCGTCAGGCGCTCCACGTGCTGGATGGCCCGCAGATCTTTCGAGTTCATGATGTAGGTGCCGTGCTCATCTTCAAAAGCACTCATGTACTCACCAGGTTTCTGCGCTTCGGAAAGCATAAACACCTTATCCGTCGGCGCACCGATGCCGAGTGTTGGCTCAACGTTCTGCACCGGGATCGGCTCATGCAGATGCACGATGCTGCCGGTATCGTCTTCTTTACCTTCTTCCGCTTTGTACTGCCAGCGACAGGCATTGGTGCAGGTGCCCTGGTTCGGATCGCGCTTGTTGATATAGCCGGAAAGCAGGCAGCGCCCGGAATAGGCCATACACAGCGCACCGTGAACGAAAATTTCCAGTTCTATCTCAGGTACCTGGCTGCGGATTTCAGCGATCTCGTCCAGCGACAGTTCGCGGGAAAGGATCACGCGCGTCAGCCCCATCTGCTGCCAGAATTTTACCGTAGCCCAGTTGACCGCGTTGGCCTGCACCGAAAGGTGAATGTCCATCTGCGGGAAGGCTTCACGCACCATCATGATCAGCCCAGGGTCGGACATAATCAGCGCATCTGGCCCCATGTCGATCACCGGTTTCAGATCGCGCAGAAAGGTTTTCAGCTTGGCATTGTGCGGCGCGATGTTGACTACCACGTAGAATTTTTTACCCAGCGCGTGGGCTTCGTTGATCCCCAGTGCCAGATTCTCGTGGTTGAATTCGTTGTTACGCACCCGCAGGCTGTAACGGGGCTGGCCGGCGTATACCGCATCGGCACCGTAGGCAAAGGCGTAACGCATGTTTTTCAGCGTTCCCGCCGGGGAAAGCAATTCTGGTGTAAACATAGTGATTCTCGGTCTGATTTCAGGTCAGCACCACGCCACCCAATGGCGCGGCGAAAGTGGGGAATTGTAGCGGCAGCCCGGCAAGAAATCAGCAATTAACCAGAGTTTTTTAGGGGAGATCGCGCTTATTGCTGGGGAATTCACCCTGGCCACTGCATTGGCTCAGTGACCGAGGGTGCTTTCTGTATTTTTTGCAGGTGAAGCTGTGGATTGCCTTGCATGGGCGTGAATCAAGCATTCAAATCGTGCACATGTGAGGTTACGCCATGCTTGATCACCGACTGAACGCCGTTTTTGGCAGCGCTTTCCGAAGCGTATATCTGGCTGGTGCCGATCACCTCGTGATTCTTGGCTCTCAATACAAAATAGGGTTTGTTGCTGCTGCTGAGCTTCAGTTCGAATTGGGCTTCATGTGGAGCATTTGCGCGTACAGAAGCGATGCCATTTTCTGCTGAGGCTTTGCTGGCGTACATCTCGCTGGAAAGAATAATCTCTCCGTTACTGGCTTTCAGAGTGAAGTGATACTGTCCATTGCTCGATTTTTTAAGCTCATAGTGGCCGGTTGCCATAGTCCTTCTCCGCTTGGTTCAATGACAGAGGTAAGTGTAGCCAATGCTTTGAAAAGTGACGTTTGAGCGGCAACGTTATCGCAAGATCTGTGATCTTTTACACTCTATCTGCCACCTGGCGCACTGGGCAGCTTGTGCGCAGTATTATGCAAGGCCGTTAATCAATCGGCAGGGTTCGGCTTCCCAGCGATAACCCACGCCGTAGACCGAACGGATAAAGGCTTTCTCGCCGTCAATCAGTTCCAGCTTGCGGCGCAGGTTTTTGATATGGCTGTCGATGGTGCGATCGGTAACGACGCGGTAATCGTCGTACAGGTTATTGAGCAACTGCTCGCGTGAGAAGACGTTGCCCGGCTGGCAGGCCAGGGTTTTCAGCAGACGGAACTCTGCCGGCGTCAGATCCAGAATGTGCCCGCTATAGCTGGCCTGGAAACGTGGTTCATCAATGTGCAGCAGCCTTTCTTCCTCGCTGTGTTCCAGGGGGCGGTAGCAGCGGCGCAGGATGGCTTTGACTCTGGCGACCACCTCGCGCGGGCTGTAAGGTTTGCAGATATAGTCATCGGCACCGATCTCCAGCCCCAACAGGCGGTCGATCTCCTCAATCTTGGCGGTCACCATCATGATCGGTACATCGGTAAAGCGGCGCAGCTCGAGGCAGATAGTTAACCCATCGCAGCCCGGTAGCATCAGATCCAGCAGGATCAGCGCCGGTTGCTGTTCATGCACCGCTGGCACCACCTCACGGCCGTTGGTCAGCCAGCGCGTGACGTAGCCCGCTGCTTGCAGATAATCCACCAGCAATTGGCCCAGCTTGGGTTCATCTTCCACAATCATAATCTGCAATGGTGGGTTTGGGTTTTCCATCATGAGGCCTTGTTGTTCAGCGTAACGGGGAAATCTACTGTAATGCGCACGCCGCCGAAAGGCGAGTGCTGCGCATGGATCGTGCCGCCGTGGGCTTCCACAATATTCTGGCTGATGGCCAGCCCTAGCCCGGCACCGCCGCTGGCGCGGTTGCGTGAGCCTTCGGTGCGGTAAAAGCGTTCGAAGATGCGTGCCAACTGTTCGTCACTGACGCCGGGTTTGCTGTCCTGCCAGTAAATCCGCAGCCCTTCCGGCAAAGGTTCGATACCGATCTCCAGCTTGCCGCCGGCGTCGGTATAGCGCAGGCTGTTTTCCAGCAGATTGTTGAACAGCTGGTTGAGGCGATCCGCATCGCCGAACAGTGTCGCCTGTTCTGGCAGATGGGTAACGATCTCCAGCCCTTTGGCATGAAAACGTTCGCGGAAGGCGGCGACGGCGATGTGCACCAAATGCACGCAGTCTACCGATGATTTACGGTAGGCCAGGGCGCCGAGATCGGACAGCGAAAGCTGATGCAGATCGTCCACCAGTTTGGTGAGGGTAGACACCTCCGCCAAGAGTGAGCTGATCGACGCCGGTGTCGGTTGGCGTACCCCATCCTGCAAGGCTTCCAGCTCACCGCGCAACACCGCCAGCGGAGTGCGCAGTTCGTGGGAGACATCTGCCATAAAGGCCCGGCGCATCTGCTCGTTCTTTTCCAGCGAGATAGCGAGGTGGTTGAAATCCTGCGCCAGGCGGCCGAGTTCATCCTGGCCGCTGGCCGCGACGCGGGCAGTGAAATCCCCCGCCGCCAAACGATGGGTGCCAGCGACCAGCCGCTTTACCGGTGCCAGCAGGCCGCGCGACAGCAGCCAGGTCACTGCGGCGGCCAGCAGCGTCGACAGCGCGACGATCAGCCAACTGGTGCGTTTTTGCTGCCGATCGAAGTTGATGTCGGCGTTGCGCGTTAGCTTCTCCGGCGGGGCCGCCATCACCCAGCCGACGATCTGATTGTTGTAGCGGATCGGATGGCGGGTACTTTCTTTCGGGATCGGACCAGAGTGCCCCACCAGCCGCCGATATTGGCTATCGACGATCCAGAACTGCGACCGCCAGCCCTTGGGGGGCAGATTGTGGCTGCTGTCGCTGTTTTGCTCGAACGAACGCACGATGCGGTACACCACCTGATCGTTATTACGCAGGAATGCCCAGTTACCGTGCAGGCGATACTGCTCTTCCAGGGCGTCACCGAGCATGGTGATACGCTGCTCGTTACTCTGCTTGATATAGTCGATAAAGCCCCGTTCAAAGCTGATACGCACACCCCAATGCATGGTGATCAGCACCAGCATGCAGGTGGCGAAGATCGCCATGAACAGTTTGCCGGTGATACCTATTCTCATTGCAACCTCGTTGAGCCGCTACCCAGCTCTTTTGTCAGTTTACGGTTGGGGGCGATATTGGTGGGAACGCGGGCGAAAACCAGCGCGGGCAGGGCGATAATCAGCGCCATACACAGGTAACTGTAGATAAAGGCGCTGTGGATCTCGGGGCTGTCGGCCACCACCTGGTGGTGGGCGAAACTGCCGATCAGGATCCCGGCCACGCTGACCCCCAGGCTCATGGAAAGCTGCATCACCATCGACAGCAGGCTATTTCCGCTGCTGGCGTGGCGATCGGGCAGATCTTTCAGCGTCAGGGTATTCATGGACGAGAAACGCAGCGAGTTGACCATGCCCTGGAAAAACAACACCACCGGCAGCAGATAGACCCAGCCGAGCATCGCCACCAGCGGCAGGGTTAAGCTGACTACCGCCAACAATAGCGTGCTGGTGACCAACACGCGGCGATAGCCAAAACGGTTGACGATCTGCACCACAATACGCTTCATGCCCATGCTGCCGATGATCATCGGGATCATCATCAACCCGGCATGGAAGGGAGAAAACCCCATGCCGATCTGTAGGAACAGCGGCGTCATAAACGGCAGCATACCGCTGCCGATGCGCCCCAGCAGGCTGCCGGTCAGGCCGATTCTATAGGTTTCTGTTTTAAACAGGTGCAGTGAGAACAGCGCCCGGCTATTGCCCTTGGCATGCCACCAATAACCGGCCAGCGCCGCACAGCCCAGAACCACCAGCCCAAGCAGAAAGGAAGGGGAAAGCCCCATCCCCTTGTGCCCGTCGAGCGCCAGCGTCAGCGTAGCCATGCCGATCGCCAGCATGATAAAGCCGCTGAGATCAAAGCGGCGGGTTTGCATACGGTAATTGGGCATCAACAGCAGGGTGGCGATAGCGCCGATAATCCCCACCGGAATATTGATCAGGAAGATCCAGTGCCAGTTGGCGTATTGCACCAGAAAGCCCCCCAGCGCAGGCCCCATCAGCGGGCCGATCTGGCCGGGTAACGTCACGAACGTCATGGCCGCCATATACTGTTCACGCGGGACGATTTTCATCACCGTCAAGCGGCCAACCGGCACCATCATTGCGCCGCCAATGCCCTGTATCACGCGGAACATCACCAGCTCATTCAGCGTTTGCGCCTGTGCGCACAGCACTGAACCAAGGGTGAACAGCACAATGGCGCTGAGGAACACCCGCTGGGTGCCAATCTTATCCGCCAGCCAGCCGCTGGCGGGCAGCATCACCGCCACCGTCAGCACATAGGAGACGATCACCGACTGCATGCGCAGCGGGTTTTCCCCCAGACTGGCGGCGATCGACGGCAGGGCGGTATTGACGATGGTGGTATCCAGCGCCTGCATAAAGAAGCCGAAGGCTACAATCCATAGCTGCCATTGTACTGGGGCGGTCTGTCTGGTAATCATTCACCTACCTTTCATGTTAAAAGCTATCGTGATAGCTAATGCCGGTCAGTTAAGCGAAAAACCGCATAGTCATGCACCCATTGGTAAAGTTGTAGTCCCCCTCTCCCTGTGGGAGAGGGCCGGGGTGAGGGGCTTGTAGTTCGCTGATCTTCCCCCCCACCCTAACCCCGAAGGAGAGGGTTAATTATCCTGATAGCCATTTATTGCGGCAGCGGTGCCAATTTTTTACCACGGCGGAACTTCATCTGTAGCCGATCGAAATACAGGTAGATCACCGGTGTGGTATACAGCGTCAGTAACTGGCTCATCACCAATCCCCCGGCAATGGTGATGCCGAGCGGTTGGCGCAGTTCGGCACCATCACCGCTGGTCAGCACCAGCGGCAGTGCGCCAAACAGCGCTGCCAGCGTGGTCATCATGATTGGCCGGAAACGCAGCAGGCTGGCCTGGAAAATCGCCGCGCGCGCGCTGATGCCACCGTTGCGCTGTGCGTCGAGGGCAAAATCGACCATCATGATGGCGTTTTTCTTCACAATGCCGATCAGCAATAGGATGCCGATCAGGGCGATCAGGCTGAACGGCGCGCCAAACAGCTCCAGCGCCAGCAAGGCACCGACCCCGGCGGAAGGCAGGGTGGAGAGGATGGTCAGCGGATGGATATAGCTCTCATACAGCATCCCCAGCACGATATACACCGTGGCGATGGCGGCGGCGATCAGCAGCAGCTGCGATTTCAGCGTTTCCTGGAACACCTGTGCGGTACCGGCAAACGTCCCGCGCACCGTAGAAGGCACACCGATCTGCGTCATGGCGCGCTCGATGGCGGCGCTGGCCTCGGACAGGCTGCCCCCTTCCGGCAGGTTAAACGAAATGGTCGAGGCGGCCGACAGCCCCTGATGGTTGACCGCAAGCGGGGCATTGGCCGGTTGCCAGCGGGCAAAATAGGACAGCGGGATCGCCTGGCCCTGTTTGTTAATCACGAACATCTTTTCCAGCGAACTGACATCCTGGGTATAAGGCGGTGCCACCTCCATCACCACCTTGTACTGATTCAATGGCTGATAGATGGTGGAAATCTGGCGCTGGCCGAAGGCGTTGTTCAGCAGATTGTTAGCATCGGTAATCGAAATGCCCAGCCGCGCCATGGTTTCGCGATCGTAAGACAGGTCCATTTCCGAACCTCGGTCCTGCTGATCGGAGTTGACGTCGGCCAGTTCTGGCAGCGCCGCGAGCGCCAGCCGGATCTTCGGTTCCCACTCGCGCAGCTCGCTGAGATCGTCCGCCAGCAGCGTGTACTGATAGCTGGCGTTGGATTGCCGCCCACCGGCACGGATATCCTGCACCGCCATCAGGAACAGGCTGGCTCCGGGCTCTTTCGCCAGCTTGGCGCGCAGCCGGGCAATGACCTTTTGTGCATCGTCGCTGCGTTCCGACAGCGGTTTGAGCGAGATAAACATCGAACCGCTGTTGGTGCGTGAACCGCCGGTAAAGCCGGTGACGTTATCCACATCTTTATCTTCGCGCACGATCTTCATAAAGTCTTCCAGCTTGCCGCGCATTGCCTGGAACGAAATGCTCTGATCCGCCTGGATAAATCCCATCAGGCGGCCGGTGTCCTGCTCGGGGAAGAAGGTTTTCGGGATACTGATATACAACCAAACGTTGAGGGCGATGGTGGCGAAAAACAGCGCCAGTACCCAGCGTGAATGGCCGAGCACCCAGTTCAGCGAGCGGCCATAACCCCGTTGCAGCGCCAGCAAGACTTTGCCAAAACCACGTACGCGCCGCTGCGCGCGCGCAGGCTGATGGCGCAGCAGATAGGCGCACATCATCGGCGTCAGCGTCAGCGAGATCAACAGCGACAGCCCGATGGATACCGACAGCGTAACGGCGAACTCGTGGAATAACCGCCCTGGCAGGCCCCCCATAAACAGCAACGGAATAAATACCGCCACCAGCGATATGCTCATGGAGAGCACGGTAAAGCCCACTTCACGCACCCCTTGCAGCGCGGCGTTGATCGGCTTCATTCCGGCCTCAACGTGGCGAGAGATATTCTCCAGCACCACGATGGCATCATCCACCACAAAGCCGGTGGCGATGGTCAGCGCCATCAGCGACAGGTTGTTCAAACTGAAGCCGCACAGGTACATGGCGGCAAAGGAACCGATCAGCGACACCGGCACCGCCACCGCAGGGATCAGCGTGGCGCGGCCGGAGCGCAGGAAGATAAACACCACCAGGATCACCAGGCCGATGGCAATCATCAATGAGCGCTCCACCTCTGCCAGTGAGGCACGAATGGTGGGGGAACGATCCTGTGCGATATTCAGCTGGATGGAGGTGGGAATATTTTCCCGCAGGGCGGGCAGCTCGGCGCGGATGCGATCGACGGTTTCGATGATATTGGCGCCCGGCGAGCGGCTGACGGTCAGGATAATCGCCGGCTTGGCGTTGGTCATCCCTGCGTTACGCACGTCCTGCACCGAATCAACCACGTTGGCCACATCGCTCAGGCGCACCGCAGCGCCGTTGTGGTAGTGGATCACCAGCGGCTGATAGGCAGCAGCGGTTTTCAGTTCGTCATTGGCCTGGATCTGCCAGCGCTGCTGTGAGTCGTCTACCGCGCCCTGCGGCCGACGGACGTTGGCATTGGCAATGCTCTGGCGCACGGCATCCAGCGAAACTCCCTGATTAAACAGTGCGCCGGGATTCAGTTCCACACGCACAGCAGGCAGGGAACTACCGCCCACGGACACATCGCCCACCCCTTCGGTCTGGGCAATTTTCTGCGCCACTTGGGTGGAGGCGAAATCATACAGTTGCCCCTGGCTGTAGGTGTCCGAAGTCAGCGTCAGGATCATGATCGGCGCATCGGACGGGTTGATCTTGCGATAGGTGGGGCGGCTTGGCATCCCGGTCGGCAACAGATTCTGTGCTGCATTGATCGCCGCCTGCACGTCGCGGGCGGCACCGTTGATATCGCGTTCAAGATCGAACATCAAAATGATCCGCGTGCTGCCGAGCGAACTGGTCGAGGTCATTTCGCTGACCCCGGCAATCCGCCCCAACGCGCGTTCCAGCGGGGTGGCCACCGAAGACGCCATGGTTTCCGGAGAGGCCCCCGGCAGTGATGCCGTGATGGCGATCACCGGGAAATCAATCTGCGGCAGCGGCGAGACCGGCAACAGCCGGAAACCGATCACCCCGGCGATGGCGATCGCCAGCGTCAGCAGGGTGGTGGCAACGGGCCGATAGATAAACAGGGCGAAGAATTTCACGGCAGCTCCTGCGCATCCGGCTGGTGATGAGTATTACGCGCCAGCTTGTCGAACAGCAGATAAATCACCGGCGTGGTGAACAGCGTCAGGATCTGGCTCATCACCAGCCCGCCGACCATACAGACACCCAGCGGGCGGCGCAGCTCGGCCCCCACACCGGTGCTGAGCATCAGCGGCAGCGCGCCGAGCAGGGCGGCCAGCGTAGTCATCAGGATCGGGCGGAAACGCAGCAGACAGGCCTGATAGATGGCATCGTAAGGCGTCATCCCCTGTTCGCGCTCGGCGGCCAGCGCGAAGTCGATCATCATGATGGCGTTCTTCTTCACGATGCCAATCAGCAGGATGATGCCGATAATGGCGATCACATCCAATTCATGGCCAGACATCATCAGCGCCAGGAGGGCACCGACCCCGGCGGTGGGCAGGGTAGAGAGAATGGTCACCGGGTGAATAAAGCTCTCATACAGCACGCCGAGCACGATATACATCGCCACTACCGCCGCCAGGATCAGCCACAGAGTGCTGCCGAGCGCCGCCTGGAACGCCAGCGTTGCCCCCTGGAACTGGGTGGTAATGTCATTGGGCATGTTGAGGTTTTTTTCCGCCTGAACAATGGCCTCCACCGCTTCCCCGAGTGAGTAGCCCGCGGCGACGTTGAACGACACGGTGGCGGAGGGGAACTGGGCCAGGTGGTTGATCGTCAACGGGCCAAAACGCTCTTCAATCTTGGCAACCGTGCTCAGTGGCACGATGGTGCCGTTGCTGCTGGTCAGGCGGATATCGTTGAGCGCCGCCAGCCCCGGCGTGCTGCTGACATCATGCTCCAGCACCACCCGGTATTGATTCGCCTGGGTGTAAATGGTGGAGATCAGCCGCTGACCGAAGGCGTTGTACAGTGCGTTATCGATAGCACTCATGGTGATACCCAGGCGCGAGGCGGAGTCACGATCGACATTCACAAATGCCACCAAACCTTGATCCTGCCAGTTGCTGCTGACGTCGCTGAGCTGCGGGGCCTGCTGTAACACCTGCATTAACTGTGGCACCCATTGGCTGAGTTGTTCAAGCGACATCGCCTGCAGCGTGAACTGATATTGGGTGCGGCTCACCTGGGTATCGATGGTCAGATCCTGCACCGGTTGCAGGTACAGTTTCACGCCGGGGAACTGCGCCGCCTGTTGTTGCAGGCGGGTAATGATTGCCGGAATGCGATCGCTGCGTTCACTCAGCGGCTTCAGGTTGATCTGCAAGCGCCCGCTGTTGAGCGTGGCATTGCTGCCATCAACACCGACGAACGAGGTCAGGCTTTCTACCGCCGGGTCTTTCAGGATCTCGGCAGCCACCTGCTGCTGGCGCTCGGCCATATTGCTGAACGACACGCTTTGCGGCGCTTCCAGCGTGCCCTGAATAATGCCGTTATCCTGCACCGGGAAGAAGCCTTTCGGGATCAACAGATACAGCAGCACGGTGAGGATTAGCGTGCTGAACGCTACGCCCAGCGTTAGCCAAGGGTGATTCAGCACCACTTTCAGCCACACGCCGTATTGCGCGATCACCCGCTCAAAGAAACGTTCCGAAGCACGGGAAAAACGGTTCTGCTTGCGCAGCGACTCATGGCTGAGCATGCGCGCGGACATCATTGGCGTGAGCGTCAGGGAGACCAACGCGGAAATCAGGATCGCCACCGCCAGCGTCACCGCAAATTCGCGGAACAGGCGGCCGACGATATCGCCCATAAACAGCAGCGGGATCAGCACCGCTACCAGTGAGAAGGTCAGTGAGATAATGGTGAAGCCGATCTCGCCAGCCCCTTTCAATGCTGCATCCAGCGGCTTTTCACCTTTCTCGATATAGCGCGAGATGTTCTCGATCACCACGATCGCATCGTCCACCACAAAGCCGGTGGCGATGGTCAGCGCCATCAGCGTCAGGTTGTTGATCGAAAACCCAAGGAAATACATGGCGGCGAAGGTGCCTACCAACGAAAGCGGTACCGCCACGCTGGGGATAATAGTGGCGGGCACATTACGCAGGAACACGTAGATCACCATCACCACCAGCACGATCGCCAGCAACAGTTCGAACTGCACGTCGCTGACCGACGCCCGAATGGTGGTGGTGCGATCGGTCAATACTTTCACATCCACCGATTTAGGCAGGCTTTTGATCAACTGCGGCAGCATTTCACGGATGCTGTCGGCTGTGGTGATGACGTTAACCCCCGGCTGGCGCTGAATATTCAGCACGATGGCCTGCTCGTGGTTCGCCCAGGCCGCCAGACGGTTGTTTTCCGCCCCCTGTTCAATGGTGGCGATATCCTGCAGGCGGATGGCTGCGCCGTTCTGATAGGCAACGATCAGCTGACGATAGTCCTCTGCAGACTTCATCTGATCGTTGGCGGAGAGCGTGACTGAGCGCGTTGGGCCATCCAGGCTGCCTTTGGCGGAGTTGACGTTGGCATTGCTGATCGCCGTGCGGATGGTTTCACTGTCCAGCTTGTAGGCGGCAACCGCCGCGGCATTGAGCTTTACCCGCACCGCCGGGCGTTGGCCACCGGAAAGGGTCACCAAACCGACGCCGGAAACCTGAGAAATCTTTTGGGCAATACGGGTTTCCACCATGTCTTCCACCTGCGTCATCGGTATGGCGCTGGAGGTGACCGCCAGCGTCAGGATCGGCGGATCGGCAGGGTTAACCTTGCTGTAAATCGGTGGGTAGGGCAGATCGTTGGGCAGCAGGTTGGTGGCGGCGTTGATCGCGGCCTGCACTTCCTGCTCTGCAACGTCGAGCGGCAGCTCAAGCTGGAACTGGAGTGTGATCACCGAGGCCCCGCCGGAACTCTGCGACGCCATCTGTTTCAGGCCGGACATCTGGCCAAACTGCCGCTCCAGCGGCGCGGTGATCGCCGAGGTGACCACATCCGGGCTGGCGCCGGGGTAGAGCGTGACGACCTGAATGGTGGGGTAGTCCACCTCCGGCAGCGCAGAAACCGGCAGTGCGCGGTAACCGATAATGCCGGCCAGCAGGATCGCCAGCATAAACAGGGTGGTGGCCACCGGGCGCAGGATAAACAGCCGGGATGGACCGCCACCGGCTTTTGGGGGCATGGCCTGCATCAGGATTTCTCCTGCGTTTGACGCGGGTGCTTGGGTTTCGCCGCTCCTTCTTGCGGCTGCTGTGGTGCCAGCACTTCCACCTGCATGCCTTCGGTCAGGCGATCGATACCGTCGGTCACCACGCGATCGCCCACTTTCACTCCGGTGGTGATCACCACCTGCTGGCTGTCCTGCACGCCAGCGCTAACCCGCTGCTTACTGACTTTGTTCTCTTCGTTCAAGAGCCAGACAAAGTGGCCTTCATTGCCCATTTGCAATGCGGCGCTTGGGATCACAATCGCATCATGCAGGGTGGCGACTTTCAGCCGCGCGTTAACGAACTGATTGGGGAACAGCGTGTCGTCCTGATTATCAAAGCGGGCTTTCAGCTTGATGGTGCCAGTGGCGGTATCAATCTGGTTATCCAGGCTGAGTAATAACCCGTTGGCGAGTTGCTGCTGATTGGTGCGATCCCAAGCTTCGACGCTCACCGGCCCGGCCTTTTGCGCTTTCACCAGATCGGCGATATCGCTTTCCGGCAGCGTGAACACCACGTCGATCGGGTGGGTTTGGGTGATCACCACGATCCCGGTGCTGCTGCCGCTGGAGATGTAATTGCCTACATCCACCAGTTTAAGGCCAACGCGGCCGTCAATGGGGGCGGTGATCTTGCTGTAGGTGATTTGCAGTTTAGCGCTGTCGACCGCGCCCTGATCGGCTTTGACCGCGCCCTCGCTCTGGCGCACCAACGACAGTTGGGTATCCAGATCCTGGCGCGAGATCAGATTGGTTTTAACCAGTTGCTGATAGCGCGCCAGATCCCTCTTGGCGTTGGCCAGCGTGGCCTGATCTTTCGCTAGTTGCCCCAGCGCCTGCGTCAGTTGCACTTCATACGGGCGCGGATCGATTTCCGCCAGCAAATCGCCCGCTTTCACCTGTTGGCCTTCGCTAAAGTGGAGCGCCATCAGTTGGCCGTCCACCCGGCTGGTGACGGTCACGGTGTTGGCGGCGGTGGCGGTACCCAGCCCGCTCAGGAAACGCGGCACGTTTTGCTGGCTGGCGGTAGCGGCCTGAACCGGTGACATTGGGGCATTACGTCGGCCACCGGCTCTGCCGCCAGCCCCCGCATTCCCGCTCCCCGCAGGGCGAGCCCCTGGGGCAGCCTCCGTCGCGGTGGGCGTGTTGAAGTGACGCCAGGCCAGAATGGCAACAATAACCACGATAACTACCAGCAGCAGGCGTAGTATCAATGAGCGGCGTTTCGGTTTTGCATTCATGGTGATGAGGGTTCTCTCCAGAGACAGACAAGCAGGCAATCATTGCCAAAAGTGACACGTCCTACAGGATACTAGTTTAGCGAGGAGTACCAGCAAAAAAATGAAGGAAATATGGAGGAAACGTCAGGTTTCTCGGAAGAAAACGCAAAATTAACCGCAGTGATTCTTAGGCTGAATGACAGGAGTGGATGATGGGTAAAAAAGAACTGGGGCGTTCCGGCATTCAGGTGCCGAGTCTGACCTTTGGCGGCAACGTGTTTGGCTGGACGGCCGACGAGGCCACCTCGTTCAGCCTGCTGGACGCGCTGCTGGATTACCAACTGAATTTCATTGATACCGCCGATATATATTCCTCTTGGGTGCCGGGTAATCACGGCGGCGAATCGGAAACGGTGATCGGCAACTGGCTGAAAAAAAGCGGCAAGCGTGATCGGGTGATTATCGCTACCAAGGTTGGCAAGCCGATGGGGGAGGGCAAGCAAGGGCTTTCACCGCGCTATATCCAACGTGCGGTAGAGGATTCTCTGCGCCGTTTGCAGACGGATTATATCGATCTGTATCAATCCCATGATGACGATCGCGATACGCCGCTGGCAGACACCCTGGCGGCGTTCGACGCGCTGATCAAAGCCGGTAAAGTGCGGGCGATTGGCGCTTCCAACTATCAGGCGGATCGGCTGGAAGAGGCGCTGAAGGTGAGCGAGCAGCACGGTTTCGCGCGTTATGAAACGTTGCAGCCGGAATACAATTTGTATGCGCGCGCAGGCTATGAAACCGCGCTGGAGAGCGTTGCACAGCAGCATGGTTTGGGGGTGATTAACTTTTTCGCGCTGGCCAGCGGTTTTCTCACCGGCAAGTACCGCAGCGAACAGGATATGGGCAAGAGCCCACGGGGTGACACTATCGTTGCGCGCTATCTGAACCCGCGCGGTTTGCGCATTCTGGCGGCGCTGGATCGGCTGGCGGCCAAGCATCGGGCTACGCCAGCGAAGGTGTCATTGGCTTGGCTGATGGCTCGGCCAAGTATTACCGCACCGATTGTTAGTGCTACTTCGTTAACGCAGTTGGATGAGTTGGTGGGGGCGATTGAGCTAAAGCTGGAGGTTGAGGATATTAAGGTGCTCAATGAGGCGAGTGCTTAGGTTTATGTGGGGCAAGTGTCATGGGAATTGCCGTAAATAGAGTGCAATTCTATGAAACGATACTCACCGTAATAGGATATTCAGGCAATGCAATAGGTGAGGTGAGCACCGGTGTTGACGCCATTGAAGGCGCAGAACGGAGACGCGGCGCATAGGCGAAACCGCCACGGACGGCGGTTTCAGGCGAGACAGGCAGGGATAATGAGATGGACGCTCCTACCACGGCATCGCAATGTGCCACAATTTGAGTGTCTAATCTCAACAGCAGGAGCGTCCAAATGAAAGTATC
>NZ_JBBCVB010000026.1:0-80381 GCF_037199905.1 Serratia sp. MMO-28 | reverse complement strand
ACCGCGTGCATCAGAAAGCTGTTAACGATATTAAACGCGATGCTGCGAGATAATAGGCAATGGGTGACAAATTAATCATCACCCATTGACTTTAAACACAGCTGCTCTCCCGGAGGGAGAGGGGGAAAAACCAGCGAGTTGTCCCTTTTTGAACAGAGGGGAGCATAGCGCTAAAGCTACTCAGCTCGGATTATTTGCCGGGGGAAAGGAGACACCGTTCAGTTCCCTCTCCCTTGGGGAGAGAGCTAGGGTGAGGAGGATTGCACAATGCTGCTCGCTTCTCACCCTAGCTTTTCACAGGATTCAGACTTCGTCGTCGTCTTCTGGCGCAATCAGCGGCGTGATCTTTACCTTCATAATACGGTGGCTGCTGATTTCCAGCGGTTCAAACAGATAGTCACCGATCTGCAGTTGCTCACCTTCCTGCGGAATGCGCTGGCAATGCTCCATCAATAAACCGGCGAGCGTGTGGTATTCGCGCTTCTCTTCTATCGGCAGCGGCACATACAGCACCAGATCTTCCAGCGGCATATGGCCATTGGCGATCCAGCAGCCATCGGCAGTTTGCTGGATATCGTGGCGGGCGTCGAACTCTTCATCGGCTTCGGGCAAGTTGCCCGCGATGGTTTCCATGACGTCGGTCAAGGTCACAACGCCTTCGATCGAACCAAACTCATCAACAACAAAAGCAAAGTGCGTTTTTGCCTGGCGGAACTGCTCCAACGCGGAGAGCAACGTCAACTGCTCTGGGAAGATCAACGGCTGGCGCACCAAGGCCCGTAGGTCCAACTGAGACTGTTGCAACTGTTGCTTCAGAACGTCGATCGTGTGGATTACCCCCAGCGGTTCATCACTGGAATTATCCTCCGTCACTACAATGCGCGTATGCTGGTTTTTCTCCAGCAACTGCGTCAGCTTTTCTTGCGGATCGTTAAGGGCAAGGTATTCCACATCATGCCGTGAGGTCATGATACTGCTCACCGTCCGTTGCGCCATACCCAGCACACGCTCGATCATATGGCGCTCCTGCCGGTTGAAAATCTCACCGTTTTCACTGGTGCTGTCGGCCAACAGGTTGGCAGAATGGCTGTCGACCTCGGCTTCTTCATGTTTGCCGCTGAGCATGCGCAACACCGCTTCAGCGGTGCGTTCACGCAGTGGCCGCACCTTGGAAAGAAAGCGACGCCGGTTGAATTGCGCAAGCTGATTCAGGGCCTCGATCATGACGGAGAAGCCAATGGCGGCGTAGAGATATCCTTTCGGAATGTGATAACCAAACCCTTCTGCAACCAGGCTGAAGCCGATCATCAGCAAGAAACTGAGGCACAGAATAACGATAGTAGGGTGTGCGTTAACAAAACGCGTAAGTGGCTTGCTGGCGAGCAACATCAGGCCAATAGCGATACAGACCGCAATCATCATCACCGCAAGGTGATCGACCATCCCCACTGCTGTGATGACGGAGTCGAGCGAAAATACCGCATCAAGCACGACAATCTGCGCGACAACGGGCCAGAAACGCGCCCCTTTACGCTGCCCATGCTGCTCTTCATCTTTGCCTTCCAGCCGTTCGTTCAATTCCATCGTGGCTTTAAACAGCAGGAAGATCCCCCCAACCAGCATGATCAGATCCCGCCCACTGAAGGCATGCCCAGCGGCGGTAAACAGGGGCTTGGTGAGCGTTGCCAGCCATGAGATTGAGGCAAGCAGGGCCAAACGCATCAGCAGCGCCAGCAAAAGGCCGACAATGCGGGCTTTGTCTCTCTGCTTTTTAGGCAATTTTTCCGCCAGGATGGCGATAAATATCAGGTTGTCTATCCCCAGTACAATTTCCAACACAACCAGGGTAGCCAGGCCGGCCCAAATTGTTGGATCTGCGATCCATTCCATACGCCCAATTTCACCTTTTTTGTTTGGCGGCTTATCCCGCAATAAGAATGATGGAGGTTGAGAGAGTGGAATTCAACATTAAATCGGCAGATTGAGGGGAAGATGATATAAGAGGCCAGTAATAACACATTAAATAGCTTTCTGAACAAGTTACGGATGAGACAAAAAAACAACCGACCTTTGGCGCTAAAGGGATAAGGCTGATTTTTTTAAATAAAATCAAATAATTATTTAGATTGCAAAACGAAGTTAGATGTGCATGAAAACTTCATTAGTAGTCTTATTCTGAAAAGGGTTGTACTTGTTTATCTAAGGCTTGTTTCAATGGGGCAATAGTATAAGAATCTTAGTATTCCACAACTGGAAATAAGAGCCGCGACCTGGCCAGCAAGGTGCTGCCTTTTTCCGATATTGTGAGCAGTTTCTCATCAAATTCAGAACAGAAAATCAGGTTCACTATGGGGTGTGGTGACAGCCACGGTTTTCTGCTTCAAACCCTCTCTACAGTGCATTGGTAGCTGAAAGCCAAGGGCGGTAGCGTCTCAAAAATTGAATATAACGTGATGTTGTACTTTTGTAGCGGATCAAGTGCTCTGGGTTCCTAGTTTCATTAATCCGTTGATATCATTACTTTTACAGGTTCGGTTGCGTTTACCTGTTATTTGTTGGTGAGAAGAGACTATGCAAAAAAGATTGAAGGCTGTGATCCCTGTCGCGGGTTTGGGTACACGTATGTTGCCTGCTACCAAGGCGATCCCTAAAGAAATGTTGCCGGTGGTCGATAAACCACTGATTCAGTACATTGTGAATGAGTGTGTGGCGGCAGGAATTAAAGATATTGTTTTGGTTACGCATTCATCTAAAAACGCGATAGAAAACCACTTTGATACCTCTTTTGAACTGGAAGCGGTGCTTGAGGCGCGAGTAAAGCGCCAGTTGCTTGCCGATGTGCAGGGGATCTGCCCGCCGGATGTCACGGTGATGCAGGTGCGGCAGGGGCAAGCCAAAGGCCTTGGCCATGCCGTGCTGTGTGCCAAACCGATGGTAGGGGATGATCCCTTTGTGGTGCTGCTGCCAGACGTGTTGTTGGATGATGCCACTGCCGATCTACGCAAAGAAAACCTGGCCAGAATGATCCAGCGTTTTGAGCAAACCGGTTTTAGCCAGATCATGGTTGAACCTGTTCCTGAGCAGGATGTTTCCAAATACGGTGTTGTAGATTGTTGTGGTGTCGGGTTGACGGGGGGCGAAAGCTCACCAATGACCGCAGTGGTAGAAAAACCTGCGCGCGAAGATGCACCTTCGAACCTTGCCGTGGTGGGGCGCTATGTACTTTCTGCCGATATCTGGCCTTTGCTGGAAAAAACTCCGCCGGGTGCTGGCGATGAGATCCAGTTGACCGATGCCATTGCCATGCTGATGGAGCAGCAAACGGTTGAAGCTTTTCATATGAGTGGGAAATCGCACGATTGCGGCGACAAGTTGGGCTATATGAAGGCTTTTGTGCAATATGGCCTGCGCCACCCGGTAGAGGGTGAAGGTTTCACCCAATGGCTGAAGCAGACGCTAAACAATCAGTGACAGCCGTGGCTGCTGGCATGACCATAAAGTTCAAAGAGGATTATCATGACGAAGATGTTGAAAGCTGTCATTCCCGTTGCTGGTTTAGGCATGCGTATGTTGCCAGCCACCAAGGCGATTCCAAAAGAGATGCTGCCGATTGTTGATAAGCCTGTCATCCAATACATCGTGAACGAGTGCGTTGCTGCGGGTATCAAAGAAATCATTCTGGTGACGCATTCTTCCAAAAATGCGATCGAAAACCATTTTGATACCTCTTACGAACTTGAAGCCATGCTGGAAGCGCGAGTGAAGCGCCAACTGCTGGAAGAAGTAAAATCGATCACCCCGCCAGGGGTAACCCTGATGCATATCCGCCAGGGGCAACCCAAAGGGCTGGGGCATGCGGTGCTGTGTGCTAAACCGCTGGTGGGGGATGCCCCTTTTGTAGTGCTGCTGCCGGATGTGTTGATGGATGATGCGAAAGCAGATCTGGAAAAAGACAACCTGGCGCACATGATCGCACGCTTTAAAGAAACCGGTATGAGCCAGGTATTGGTACAGGCCGTAGATGAGAGTGTGCTGTATAACTACTCGGTGGTGGAATGTGAGGTTAACGCCTTGCAGCCCGGTGAAACCTCACGTATGACCTCGATCATTGAAAAGCCGAGCCGTGAAGTGCAACTGAAGTCTAATTACTCTGCCGTTGGCCGGTATGTGCTTTCTGCTGATATCTGGCCGATCCTGGAACAAACCGAGCCAGGTGCTTGGGGGCGCATCCAGTTAACCGATGCCATTGCAGAACTGTTAAAGCAAAAACCGGTAGAGGCAATGAAGTTGGTTGGTGAGTCGTTCAACTGTGGTGAAAAGCTGGATTACCTGCGGGCGTTTGTCACCTATGGCTTGCGCCACCCGACGCAAGGCAAGGCATTCCGCGAGTGGGCAGAACAGTTGGCGCTGTAAAAACGGATATTTCAACAGCTCTCTCCTGTAGGAAGAGCGTTGCGGTGATAAGTATTGGCACTACCTTGTATCTATGCCGGGCAATGCACAATGCAGTACCAAGCTTAAATTAACACCCTCTTTCCCTGCGGGAGAGGGCCGAGGTGAGGAGCTATGCTCACCTTGAATGAAAGGGCACTGCCGGGCAGTGACCTATGATCGTGAGGCGGATTGTCAGATGAGTGCTTTACAAGCGTGCAGCTCACACCACGTTCTTTACGTACAGAAAACGCTCGAACTCATGTTATACCTCCCACATATTTGTTAGTATGCTTCGAATGGCATTGAGCAGAACAGTTGTGATTTAACGAAGGTTTTTACAGATAAGTTGCAAAGCATAGCCTCTAATTTTGCTAAACATCGCACCAGGTAGCCATGGTTGGCTGGATGCTTAGTATTGTAGATTTACTTACTTTGAAAGTGATGATAATTCGATGGCAAAGAAACAATGGAAACTGATACCGCTGTTGGTATCAATCAGCGTGATCAGTGGTTGTACCGTCGTCCCCGGTTCACACCTCTCTACCAGTGGTAAAACTGTTATCAAGCAGCAAGATAGCGATTTTAACCTCAATCAATTGGTTAATATCTACCCAATGACGCCAGGATTGGTTGATAGAATGCGGCCAAAACAAGTGATTGCCCAAAACAATGCCGCATTGGAACAAGAACTGCAGAGCTACGAGTATCGTGTCGGTATTGGTGACGTGCTGATGGTAACCGTTTGGGATCACCCTGAACTGACCACCCCTGCCGGGCAGTACCGCAGCGCCAGCGACACAGGCAACTGGGTAAACTCTGATGGCACCATTTTCTACCCGTACATTGGCAAGGTAAAAGTGGTTGGTAAGACGATGGCAGAGATACGTACCGAGATTGCCAGCCGCTTAGCACAGTTTATTGAAAGCCCACAGGTGGATGTGAGCATTGCCGCTTTCCGTTCGCAAAAGGTTTATGTAACTGGTGAAGTGACAACATCTGGCCAGCAGCCGATTACTAACGTGCCGCTAACCGTAATGGATGCGATTAATGCTGCGGGTGGTCTTGCAGCAAACGCTGATTGGCGCAATGTGGTGTTGACCCATGATGGTAAAGAGCAGCGTATTTCTCTGCAGGCCTTGATGCAAAAAGGCGACTTAACACAAAACCATCTGCTGCACCCAGGTGATATTCTATACATCCCACGTAACGATGATTTAAAAGTGTTTGTGATGGGAGATGTGAAACAGCAAGCCACGCTGAAGATGGATCGCAGTGGTATGACATTGACGGAAGCGCTGGGTAATGCACAAGGCATGGACCAATCTGTGGCTGATGCAACGGGAATATTTGTTATTCGGCCATTGCACGGTACTGAAGGGAGTAAGATTGCCAATATTTATCAGCTAAATGCATCTGATGCTGCAGCTTTGGTTATGGGTACAGAGTTCCATTTGCAGCCATATGATATTGTGTATGTCACAACAGCTCCAATTGCGCGTTGGAATCGTTTGATTAGCCAGTTAGTACCAACAATCACTGGTTTCAATAATTTAAGTGAAGGCGCATTGCGTATTCGGACTTGGCCCTAATCGACTCAGCTAGACAGAGCAATAATTATGTTCAATTCAATTTTAGTTGTGTGTGTTGGTAACATATGTCGTTCCCCAACAGGGGAACGGTTGTTGAAAAAAGCATTGCCGGGTAAAAAGGTTGACTCCGCGGGAGTAGGTGCATTGGTAGGCAAGCCGGCAGATGCAATAGCAACTGAAGTTGCTGCTCAGCATATGTTATCTTTGGAAGGGCACCAGGCCCAACAGCTCACGGGTACAATGTGCCGAAAATATGATCTGATTCTTGTAATGGAAAAAAATCATATCGATGCTGTTTGCAAATTGGCTCCAGAAGTAAGAGGAAAAACTATGCTTTTTGGTCATTGGCTTGATCAACGAGAAATTGCCGATCCCTACCGACAAAGTCGTGAGGCCTTTGAGTTTGTTTACCGCCTCCTTGATGAATCAGCTCAGAAATGGGCCAAAGCCTTAAGCCGATAGCTAGTCAGGATTTCCAATGTCAGAAAAAAATAGAGTAAATAATTCGGGAAATGATGTATCCGATGAAATCGATCTCAGACGTCTATTAGGTGAGTTAATTGATAGTCGTTGGTTAATTGTGGGTATAACAACATCATTTTTGACGTTAGGTATTTTATATTGTCTGTTTGCCACGCCAGTTTATCGTGCAGATGCCATGGTTCAGGTTGAGCAAAATGTGGGTAATTCATTACTTAATAACATAAATCAAATATTACCTAACAGTCAGCCAGAATCAGCACCCGAGATTGAGTTACTTAAATCAAGGATGGTTTTGAGCAAGACAGTAGAAGATTTGAATCTACGTACTATAGTCGAACAATCTTATTTCCCTGTTTTTGGTAAAGGGTTTGCTCGTCTGACGAACCAAGAACCAGGTAAGATATCTATCGCACAACTCGAATTACCGGAGTCTTGGCGTGATGTGTCTTCAATTGTATTAAGAGTAAATGGCCCCCAAAATTATACTTTAATCAAGGATGGGGACGAAATTGCCAAAGGAAAAACAGGGGTTTTATTAAAAAAAGATGGTTTTTCAATTTTAATAGATAATATTCATGCCAGTGTTGGTGATAAGTTTAAAATATCAAAAATAAGCGAATTAAGTGCTATTAATAATCTACTAGATGTACTTGATGTTAGTGATAAGGGGAAGAATACAGGAGTTTTGGGGCTTGCTCTTACAGGGGAAGATCCAATTTTGATTCAAAGCATATTAGATTCTATAACAAAAAATTATCTTCAACAAAATGTTGAAAGGAAATCGGAAGAAGATGCGAAGAGTTTAGATTTTTTAAATGTACAATTACCTAAAATCCGTGCAGCTCTTGATTCATCGGAAAGTAAATTAAACCAGTATAGGCAGCAAAATGATTCAGTCGATTTGTCCCTTGAAGCCAAATCGGTGTTAGATACAATTGTTGCTGTAGATTCTCAGCTCAATGAGTTGACATTCAAAGAGGCGGAAATATCCAAGTTGTATACAAGGGAACACCCCTCTTATCGAGCATTGCTGGAGAAACGCAAGACTCTTGAAAATGAAAGAGAAAAACTTAATAAACGTGTTAGTGCAATGCCTAAAACACAACAAGAAATATTGCGATTGAGCCGTGATGTCCAATCGGGTCAAGAAGTATATATGCAACTTTTGACTAAAGAGCAATCTCTTGGTATATCGAAGGCAAGCACAGTCGGTAATGTGCGTATCATTGATAATGCTATAACACAGATAAAGCCTGTTCAGCCTAAGAAGATGATTGTAATCTTTATTTCTGTCGTGCTTGGGGGGGTATTATCAGTAGGTTACATATTATTACGCTCGTTTCTGCATCGTGGTATTGAAAGCCCTGAACAGCTAGAGCAGTTGGGCATTAATGTTTATGCAAGTATTCCGCTCTCAGAATGGCAGAGAAAGAAAGATCAAGAGTTTATTAGTAAGAGTAAAGGGAAAAAACTCAATAGTGATTCTAATTCATTGTTGGCTTTTGGGAATCCAGCTGATCTTGCTATTGAAGCAATCCGCAGTCTCCGAACCAGTCTACACTTTGCTATGATGGAGGCAAAAAATAATATATTAATGATATCTGGTGCTAGCCCTGGTATCGGCAAAACCTTTATCAGTGCTAACCTTGCAGCCGTAGTTGCACAAACTGGTCAAAGAGTATTATTTATTGACAGTGATATGCGTAAAGGATATGCGCATGAGTTGATTGGTTTAGATGGCCAGAATGGATTATCAGGAGTTTTATCAGGAAAAGTATCTATTGCCTCTGCAATCCAAAACACTGCGCATGAAGGGCTTGATTTTATCCCAAGAGGGCAGGTGCCACCAAATCCATCAGAGTTATTAATGCACAGCCGCTTTGCTGAAATGTTAAAGCGAGTTTCTGAAGATTATGATCTTGTTTTGGTTGATACACCACCAATTCTTGCAGTAACAGATGCCGCGATCATTGGCAAACATGCTGGTACAACACTGATGGTTGCTCGTTTTGAACTCAATACGCCAAAAGAAGTTGAAGTAAGCGTCAAACGCTTTGAACAAAATGGCATTGATATCAAAGGTGTCATCCTGAACGCGGTAATGAAAAAGGCTTCTAACTACTATAATTATGGCTATGATTACTATAATTATAGCTATGATTCTGAAAACACTTCAAAGTGAAACACTCTTTGTCTGGGCCTCAAAAGAGGCCCTCTAAGAATTTATCTTGAAAGTTATATTAAAAGCTGGCTAATTGAAATGGCAAATATAAGAGTTAACATTGTTATCCCCAGTTATAATGGGGGCGAAATATGGCAGAGTTCTGCCTACGCATTATCTGAAGTTATTTCAGACAATGAGAAAGTATTTGTTATTGATTCATCCAGCAAAGACGATACTGTTATAACAGCCAAGAGGTATGGTTTTCTTGTCGATATAATTTCCACTGCTGATTTTAATCACGGTGGAACCAGGAATATGGGGGTTAATAAAGATCATTGCGATATAGTAGTATTTATTACCCAAGATGCTATTGTACAAAAAGATTGCCTCAAGAAAATAATTGAACCATTTTCTGATCCCCAAGTGGTGTGCGCATATGGCCGCCAATTACCCCATCTCAATGCTAATCCACTGGCTGTTCATGCACGAGACTTTAATTATAGGCATACCAGTTACATAGCTTCGCAAGAGACAGCTAAAACTCTGGGGCTCAAAACAGTATTTATGTCCAACTCCTTTTCTGCTTATAGAGTTTCTGCTTTCAATGAGCTTGGTGGTTTCCCAGAAAATACCATTCTTTGTGAAGATATGTTTTTTGCAGCAAAAGCTGTTCTTGCAAATTACAAAGTGGCTTATGTGGCAGATGCTATGGTTCGCCATTCCCATAACTACTCTGCTAGTGATGAGTTTAAGCGCTATTTTGACATAGGTGTTTTTCATGCTGATGAATCATGGATTCGTACTTCTTTCGGTAGTGCAGGAGGAGAAGGTAAGAGCTTTATCATATCAGAGCTTAAATATTTGATGAAGAATGCTCCATTATGGATACCAAGAGCCTGTATTAACAATTTTGCTAAAATAATTGGTTATAAACTAGGCCAAAATTATAAAAAATTTCCACAAAAGTGGAGGAAAGCGTTTAGCATGCATAAGCGCTATTGGAATAGTATTTCGGACTAGTCATCCTATTAATAAAGGATAAGTTTATGAGTGAGCTTAATTACTCAAAAAAGACAGGCTTTGTAAAGTTCACATTAGCATTATCAGATTTCATATCTTCTACTTTGTCTATAATTTTAGCAATGTATGTTATTAAGATATGTGGAGGGAATATTAGCAACTTTATTCCTGATTCCGAAATGTTTGCGCGTATATTAACTCATGTTATGCTAGCTGCGCTTTGCGTTAGTTGGTTCTGGATTCGTTTAAGACATTATACATATCGCAAGCCTTTCTGGTTTGAGTTAAAAGAAATTCTTCGAACGCTACTTATCTTTTCCGTACTGGACTTAGCATTAGTCGCTTTTTCTAAATGGCAATTTTCTCGTTATGTCTGGGTTCTTACATGGTCATTAGCGTTCTTACTGGTACCATTAGCCAGAACAATAACAAAGCATTTACTTAATAAATATGGTTTTTGGCAAAAACATACCATTATTATTGGTTCCGGTAAGAATGCTTGTGATGCGTATGCAGCATTACAAAGCGAAGAGGTCTTAGGTTTTTCTATCTGTGCATTTTTCTCAACCGCCACTGAGTGTGAAAAAGAGTTATTAGGTATACCTGTCATCTGTAACGAGGAAGAGCTCTGGTTACAATGTGATTCTGAATCCACTCAATTTATTGTTGCACTTGAGTTTGATGAGCACGCTCTACGAGATGAGTGGTTGAAGAAATTAGCAAAGCATCAATGCCGCTCTGTTTCTGTAATTCCAACTCTGCGTGGTGTTCCGCTTTATGGTACTGACATGTCATTTATCTTTAGTCATGAAGTAATGATACTTAGAGTCAGTAATAATTTGGCAAAAAGAACCTCGCGTTTTCTTAAAAGAACTTTCGACATTGCAGGTTCATTGGCAATTCTCATTTTATTATCCCCGATACTTGCAATTCTAACGTATTTGGTTTCTAAAGATGGTGGCAATGCCATTTATGGACATGAACGTATAGGTCGGGATGGCCATAAATTTAAATGCCTCAAGTTTCGCTCAATGGTGGTTAATTCAGGTGAGGTACTCCGCCAATTGTTAGAGACTAGCCCTGAAGCCCGCGCAGAGTGGGATAAAGATTTTAAGTTAAAAAATGATCCAAGAATTACGCGGATAGGGGCATTTATTCGTAAAACCAGTTTAGATGAGTTGCCACAGTTGTTTAATGTGCTGAAAGGCGAGATGAGTTTAGTAGGTCCACGGCCAGTAATTGAACAGGAATTGGAACGGTATGCCGGGGATGTGGATTACTATTTGATGGCTAAGCCTGGTATGACAGGGTTATGGCAGGTCAGCGGGCGAAACAATGTCGACTATGATACTCGAGTTTATTTTGATGCATGGTATGTGAAAAATTGGTCCCTTTGGAATGATATTGCTATTTTGTTTAAAACAATAAATGTAGTTTTAAAGAGAGATGGGGTCTATTAATAATATTTTTATAGAGCACTCTATAACGAGCTTTGCAAAACGGTAAAATAGATATTTATTAAATATAAAAATGATTGGCTGAATTTGAGTGTGTCTTAGAATAGATGCTCTATATTAGGCTTATGTACATGTGCTTTAAGGCTTTCATTTTTATTAGATTGATGGCTGAGTTGTATGAGTATGATTCTTCCTTGTTACTCATTGATGTTCTGAATTTAATAAATAGAAGCAGCATTAATTCTTTGGAGTTGTGAGGAGTTAAAAAGTACCTAGAGTACATTGATTCACTTTAATGTTTCTTGTGAATATTAAAGCTTGATAAGTTATAGAGGGCTATTAAAGAGCTATCACAAAGAAATAATGATTGGGATGTGGGAATAACATGAGTATTGTGCACATATGTAACATGGATAAATTTATTCCTTCATTTATAGATTTAGTAAATGAAGATTTTGAATCAAGTGAACACAGCTTTTGGCTCTATGGAGATCTTAAAAGATACAGTGTTAATGATATAGGTAATGTCAAATATCTCTCAGGCGGAAAGTGGGCCAAGATTAAAAACGGGCTCGAATTGCTTAAGGAGATAAAACAGTGTGATAAAATTATTCTTCATAGTCTCCCAACTCCAAAGATTATTTCTCTATTACTCATCAACCCTGACGTACTTAAAAAATGTTATTGGTTCGTATGGGGAGGGGATTTATATCAGTATAAATTAGCAAAAAGAAATTTTAAATGGTACTTGAGGGAGGTGGTTAGAAGGCAGGCTATAAAAAGGCTTGGTAATATCGTAACTTATATTAAAGGAGATTTTGAACTGGTTAGGGAGTGGTATGGCAATAATGGTAAATTATCTGAATGTTTGATGTATAAAAGCAATACATACAACAAAGTTGAAATTAATGAAGAAAGAAGTGAGTTGAGTGATAAAATTACGATACTTCTTGGTAATTCTGCTGATCCTTCAAATAATCATTTATCCGCATTTGACAAGATCGAGAAATTTAAAAATGAAGATATTGAGATAATTACACCATTATCATATGGTATAAAAGAATATGCTGAAATGATAATTATGGAAGGGGAAAAGCGATTTGGTGATAAATTCAAACCCATTACCAATTTCATGCCATACGATCAATATCTAAAGTTATTAAGTAATGTTAACATAGCAATATTCAATCATAGCCGACAGCAAGCAATGGGTAATACAATTTCATTGTTGGGTCTTAAAAAGACAGTATATCTCAATAAAAACACCACGCAGTGGACATTTTTTGAAGAAAAAGGAATACATGTTTTAGATGTTCAAGATTTTTCATTAAAAATCCTTAGTGAGGATAAGAGAAATATCAATGAGGAAAAAATAGAAGATTATTTTTCAATCAAGAATCTCACCCAGCAACTGAAAGATATCTTCAACTCTTGACAATTTGTTGCCGTTGCCTACATACGTCTGCATTGAGCACCGCATTAATATGGGCAGCGAGAAAAAGGTTATCCTGTTGTAGCTTGATTTTTAAAGCACGGATAATTGTGTTGATGTTAGTTTTCATAACTTTTGCGGTAGCATGTAAGAATGCTGGTATTGCTGAATAGTTTGGACCCTTGGTCCAGAACATTGTGGCAAGTCAGTATAGCCACGCATTTCTACTTTGAAAAAAGAAGGGTAAATTGAAGCTTAAGAGTATTCTCTCATTTGCAATGGGACCTATAGGTGCTGCATTTTTGGGTTTTATTACCTTACCAGTAATGACGTGGCTGTATTCCCCAGAGGATGTGGGGCGGATTGGCATGCTAAATGTAGCCATATCATTTACAGTTCTTTTGTTTGGGTTGGGATTAGATCAAGCGTATGTTCGCCAATATCATGAAAGCGAGAATAAAGGTGAATTACTTAAAATATCAATAGTTCCAGGTTTGGCTTTGTTACTATTGACATTCCTTATCTTCTCTTGGAGTCCGGGGTACATATCTCTTTTACTTTTTGAAAAAGATAATACCCTTATCGGTTTTTCAGTCATTTTTATTCTTCTATTCAACTTTTTATTAAGGTTTTTATCTCTAATTGTTAGAATGGAGGGGCGGGGGGCTAGTTTTTCACTGAGCCAATTAATACCTAAAATAGTTATTTTAGTCTGCTTGCTCTGTTTTTATTTTTTTTGGGCTTATCATAGCTTTGAACAGTTGCTATGGGCAAACTTCTTCGGTTTTCTGCTAACTTTAATTGTTATGTTAATTATCACAAAGAGGGACTGGTTGTCAGCTATTTCCTCTCGTATAGATTATTTTAAATTTAAAGAGATGATTCACTTTGGGTTTCCGTTAATACTCGGGAGTTTGGCATTCTGGGGAGTGACGGCGATGGATAGAATGTTTCTACGAGCCCTATCTACGTTTGAACAGTTGGCAATTTTTTCTGTCGCGGTTAGTTTTGCAAGTGCAGCAACTATAGTACAAAGTATTTTTTCAACACTTTGGGCTCCGATGGTATACAAATTGGCTAACAATGATAAAGAAAGTTTGGAGCTTGTGGAAAAGGCGTCAAAATATATATTGTTGGTTGTAGTGGCTTTATTTTGTATCGCTGGGCTTTTATCTTGGGTTATCGATTTTTTTATTCCAGCTAGTTATAAAAGTGTCAAATTTGTTTTATTGGCATGTCTTGGATATCCTTTGCTTTATACATTGTCTGAGACAACGGTAGTGGGAATTGGGATAAGTAAGAAAACATCTTATTCAATGTTGGCCTCGGCGCTGGCTCTATGCATTAATTTGGGCCTCAATTATATTTTAGTTCCCCACTTTGGAGCGGCTGGAGCAGCCGTTAGCACATGCGTAACATTTTGGTTTTTCTTGGTTTTCCGTACAGAATTTTCGATACAATGCTGGAAGAGAATTCCTCGCTTTGAGCTGTATTTTTTAACTTGGTTATGTGTTGCTGGTGCTTCTGTTGAAGCTTTATTCGGTGATAGATATTTTATTCACTTAAAATTTTATTGGAGTGGAGTATTTGTTTTTCTCTTATTCAATAATCGTTCTTATCTAAAATGCTTGAAGTTTATAAAATCTCTAGTTTAAGGTTTGTTTTTCAAAGCAAGGATTATATATGCAAGATATTATATCCTGATATGTTTATTAACAAGTGTTGTAACTCATATTGTTATTAGGTGTGCTCAAGGCAAGTCTTGATAACTGAGTTAACAGAGTATATAAGATTACATAAATATTTATGAGAATTTCATGAGTAATTTGACTGAATCACACAAAGTTAGTGTTTATATATCTACATATAATCGTTTGGAGAAACTTAAACGAGCAGTTGAATCAGTATTGCGTCAAGATTATTTAAATATTGAGATTTTAATTTGTGATGATGCGTCGTCTGATGGCACTCAGGATTATGTCAAAGATTTGATATTGAGTGATAAGAGAGTCATCTATCTTCGTAATGAAGTGAATAAGGGAGCATGCGTGACAAGAAATCTAGGTATAAATGCTGCTACAGGATATTTTATTACTGGATTGGATGATGATGATGAATTTAAAGAAAATAGGGTATCTTATTTTTTAAGTAACTGGCATGATGAGTATTCTTTCATATGTGCTAACTTTACGAATTATTATTCTGATGGGCATGAGAAGGATTATTATAAAAAAAGTAAAGACCCACTTTTATTTGGTTATAAAGATATTCTTTTTGAAAATGAGGCATCTAACCAAATATTTACTCTCACTAAGCGTTTTCAGGCAATCGGTGGATTTAAACCATCAGTTAAGAGATTGCAAGACTGGGATACATGGCTACGTATTTCACATAGATTTGGTGACTTTCTGCGCCTGCCTGTCAGTACTTACATTATGAATAATGACCATTCATCCAATGAAATTCGTGTTTCTCAAATTGAAAATATAACTGAATCATTGATTTCTCTTGTTGAGAGAAATAAAGATATTTATTCTAAGAAAGAAAGGGAATACATGATTTTTCTAGTTTCTTGTATGAATAAAAAAGCAACTCTTTCAGATAGTTTGTATTGGAGTTTTTTGAAACTTAATCCTAAGTATTTTATAAAATATATATTGCAATAGGATAATTATATAGTGAAAAAGATTGAGGTTATTCTAGCTACTTACAATGGTAGTAATTATGTTAAAGAGCAGGTTTGCTCAATACTATCAAATTTCGATAAGTTAACATCTTTTGATTGCAAATTACTAATTTCTGATGATGGTTCAACTGACTCAACAGGTGAAATAATAGAGTCAATTAAAATATCAGATAACAGAGTGTCATTTATTGACAAGGAAAAAAAAGGTGGCGTAAAGGCTAACTTTTCATTTCTTATAAATAAAAGTAATGCTGATTATGTCTTCTTTAGTGATCAAGATGATTTATGGCTGCCAGATAAAATGTCAATCTTTATTGAGAAGTTTAGTGAAACTGAATCTAACTTTAATGGACCGATTCTTATTCATTCTGATTTATGTGTTGCGGATAAAAATTTGTCCCCAATCAATAGATCCATGTTTAAATATCAGAATCTTAATAAAGCACCAAGTTTTTCTCAGTTGCTAGTAAGTAATTCTATCACAGGATGTGTGATGGCTTGCAATAGAGAGTTAATCACTATCATAAAAGGTAGTAAAATAAAAGATTCAATAATGCACGATTGGTATATTGGACTATGTGCAGCAGCGTTTGGAAAGATAGTTTTCATTGATAAACCCTTGATTCTATATAGACAACATGGAGGTAATCAAGTTGGGGCTAAATCATTTGCACTTAGTGATTTAATTAAGATAGGGAATATTAAAGGAAAGGTAACAGAGATACAAGAATCAATAATTAGAACAAAAAAACAGGCAGAGTTATTTTTTTCGGAATTTTCTAGTGAGTTGAGTGATAGTAAGAAAAGGTTAGTCGAAACGTATATAAATTCTTTTGGTAATAGTATTAGATATAGAGCTGATTTGTTTTTTAATAAAAAATTTAATAAAAACGGCAAGCTTAGAAATTTATTCTTCTTCATCTTCTATGTCCTGAAAGGAAGGGGGGGTAATGTGTAATGTTTTAATTTTTTATAATAAAGTAACTCTCAGAGTTTAGACTAAAGTTGCTCCTGATACGCCTTTGGTTTCTCGATAGAAACTTATGCAATAGTATCTCATGATTTTAGGCTTTTTTAAATTTCAGTGTGATTATATGTTATTTTACTTCGAGCGACCTTAGGACTTAGATGGTTAGTTACGTTGGTTTTAAATACTGGCTCTCATTCGGAGTTATTATGTAATCGTCATCTGTGTAGGTTTGCTCATGCGAGGTTATGGGAATGATCTTGAAATAGATGGCTGTAAATGGTAGTTTTATGGTGAATTATAGTCTATAAACGGAGAATATATTATAGGGCTGAATATGAAGCTAAAGAGTCAGTTAATGGTGTTATCGATAAGCAATGTTGAGTGTATGAATAACTATTTTGATATATATGAAAAGGATGGGATTGATTAAAAGTAAAATATATGAGATTATTTTATACCAGCATAAACACATAGAACACTAGTGAAGTTAGTATGCATTTAAAAAAACCGTATTTTTTCATTAAAATTTTTTTATTCACATCAATAATATTACCATCAGGTTCTGTTGCGGGCATTAACGTAAAAATGTTATTGATGTTATTACTTGTTTTTATTTTTGCCCTCTATAGAAAAGGGGTTCTTGTCGTAAAATTGGTTAGAGTACTTATACCAATAGTTGTCCTGCTTTTGCTTTTTATGCTTTATTCATACATAATAAATAAAAATTCAGAGTTTATAATTTCACAGGCAAAAGACATCCTAACATTCTCTATAATGGCAGGTATTGCATATGCATTTGTCGAAAAGGAGGATTATGAAAGTGTGGTCTTTACAACTATAATAAAAGCTTTAATTGTGTGTGCTGTCTTCAAGTTTTTTATATTTATTTATGCTGCATTAACAGCTACTAATGTCTCTTCAATTGTCAGAGCAGTATCAGGGCTATTCGGTGTTCAAATAATGACATTTGATGTTGACGGAGCGGCGATTGGAAGAGTTGGTTTTACATCTGATGTAATAATTCCATTTGTGTTATTTGTTTTATTTAAGAAAAATATCCATGATCGTGATTTTAAATATCTCAAAATTACTATAGCAATATTACTTTTTTCTGTGTTTATTTCAATGTCTAGATTTTATTGGGCATCTACAATTACTGTTTTTTTAATGGCTTCAGTAGGAGCTGTTAATAAAAAGAAATCGCTTGTGTATATGTTTTCAATATTAGTGGCGACATTAGCTATACTGAGTACAGAGTCTGCTCAAAAAATGATTGAAAGCAGAATGTCTTCTGAAAACAATAATTACTCAGACGGTATTCGAGAATTACAAGCAGAATTAATTGCGAGATCAATAGAGACTGCTCCAATTCTTGGTCATGGCATTGGCTATTACATACCTAGCTTTATTAGAAGTACAGATGATAAATATTCATATGAACTTCAAATTCAAGCGTTAATAATGCAACTAGGGGTTGTTGGGGTTGCCTTATTTATTCTTATCGTGTTTCTTGTTTTAATTACTAGATCTTCAAAACTTAACCTAATTGATAAAGTGAATTTTTTGTTATTAATAGGGCTATGGTTTTCTTCTGGTTTGTTTAACCCAGTTCTTTTTTCCTCATCAGGAGGGATTGCTTTTTTGATGCTTTATATAATACCAGATTTAAAGCCATTAAAGCGTGATGTTTGTGAATCTTAGAGAATATTAGACTGGTATTACTAAGGGACTCTAATATTGAGGCTTCTAGTGCAAATAGTTAATGAAAACTAGATTCACTTTAATCTTGTTGAGATGATAATGAAGCTATTTAAGAAAAAAACTTTATTATTAATCTATCCTTTATCCTTTTCTTTATCAGCAAATGATAATCAGATAAGTGTTATGGGAAGATTAAATGACGTGTCACAAATTACTAACCAATATTTATCTGGTATATATGTGGCAAGAGATACTTATGGTATGAGAGCTAATTCAGTTGTAGCCTCATTTCAAGGAAATGCTGAAAGCCAATTTAATATTCCTGTTAGTGGTTTCAGATTCGCTAAATCTTTGGGGAGTTATCAAGATAGAGATTCAGTTACTCTATATGTTGATAATATTTCTCCGCCATTTAAATCATGGGAATTAATATCCAAGGCTGATTATACACCCACTTCATTTACATCCTTATCTGTTGATAAAAGTAAAATAAAGCTTGGAATGCTCCTAGATACAAGTCATAATCCTAAGTGGTCTTCCTACGTGGTATCTGTAGAAGGACATAAAGTAACTACTGCTGGTTGGGTAAATACTAAGACTAATAGAATGGGAACTCCTGATAATGGGGTTGGACTAGTTATTAACCCGATGACAAAAATATGGGTTACCAACTTTAACTCATTTCTTCCGAGTAATTCACGGGCAAATGCTTCAGTTATTCAAGAGAACGCTATAGTAAATGATAAAGTTAAAAATCCAACAGCTGTTAACGGTCTTGATACGGTCATTCTTCCTCAGTCCAGATTTGGTGGCACAGCAGCATACCTAGCTAGGCCTGCTGATGTAGGCTCTATGCAACAGTGGCAGTATGGATTCATATCGCAAGGAGCAGTATCGAATTTTGCCAGTACAAACTCGAAATCACACGCACCTTTGATTGGATATCTAGAAAGTTCCAGTGCTAGGGATGGTATAGTTTTTAATGGGAAAAACATAGAAAATTCCATTATATGGAAAGATGGAGCAATGGTAGTTGCATCCATTGATCCTAAAGGACTGATTAGTAAATTCGGTTATAAAACTGCTGCGGCAAAGTCAAGTATGCAGCTTTCTGATAAGATTGCCAGGTATATTATAAGTGCACAAAATAAAATATCTCTTGTTTTGCCAAGAAAAGAAGCTATTTTCCCTGGGTATACTATGAAGTTAACTAAAGTTTCCTCAAAAGTTTCTGATGTAATATTCACTGCTGGAGGAGTAAATATTAACGGCTCTATATCAGCAAAGATCACTGGTGGAACATGGAATAAAGAAGCAATATTTGATGGCACTTATTGGTATATATACTAGTTTTACTATTATGTTTTAATGAGGTTTATAACTACGAGTGTTGCTAGATACTTGAATTTAATTATAAGTGCTGTGACCTGCTCCCAGTTGATTAATACACGGCGATGTTAGTAATGTCTTCATAAGCCACATGAGGACATGCCCATGAAGAAGCGTTTTTCCGACGAACAGATCATCAGTATCCTCCGCGAGGCTGAAGCCGGGGTTTCTGCCCGTGAGCTCTGCCGTAAGCACGCCATTTCCGACGCCACCTTTTACACCTGGCGTAAGAAGTATGGCGGTATGGAGGTGCCCGAGGTTAAGCGCCTGAAGTCGCTTGAGGAAGAGAACGCCAGGCTCAAGAAGCTGCTTGCCGAAGCCATGCTGGATAAGGAGGCGCTTCAGGTGGCTCTGGGGCGAAAGTACTGACGACAGACCAGAAGCGGGAAGCCGTGGTGTTGATGTGTGATGCGACCGGTCTGTCGCAACGTCGTGCCTGCAGGCTTACAGGTTTGTCCCTGTCGACCTGCCGTTATGATGCTCAGCGTCCGGCTGCTGGTGCACATTTATCAGGGCGTATTACTGAGCTGGCGCTTGAACGCAGACGTTTTGGTTATCGGCGCATCTGGCAGTTGCTGCGTAGGGAGGGCCTTCACGTCAATCACAAGCGGGTATACCGTATTTACCACCTTAATGGACTGAGCGTAAAACGCAGACGACGCCGTAAAGGGCTGGCGACCGAACGGTTTCCGCTTCTGCGCCCGGATGCGCCGAACCTTACATGGTCTATGGATTTCGTTATGGACGCACTGGCCAACGGTCGCAGGATCAAGTGCCTGACCTGTGTGGATGATTTGACGAAGGAGTGTCTGACGATCACCGCTGCTTTCGGTATTTCAGGCGTTCAGGTCACGCGTATTCTGGACAGCATCGCGTTGTTTCGGGGCTATCCGACGACAATAAGAACCGATCAGGGCCCGGAATTTACCTGTCGCGCGCTCGATCAATGGGCCTTTGAGCATGGTGTGGAACTACGGCTTATCCAGCCAGGTAAGCCAACGCAGAACGGATTTATTGAGAGTTTTAACGGACGCTTTCGCGATGAGTGTCTGAATGAACACTGGTTCAGGGATATTATCCATGCCCGGAAAACGATTAATGACTGGCGGCAGGATTATAACGAGTGCCGTCCCCATTCATCGCTGGATTACCAGACACCAGCTGAATTCGCAACGGACTGGCGAAACAGGAAATATGAAGAAAAACCAACCGACATTACTAACTGAAGGTTGTATCTAATCCTGGGGGCAGGTCAGCTGAATTGGATTATTTTTTCCATTAAAGTGCCTTATACTTAATTTTAGAATGAGACTTTTATCTAACAAAGTTTACTTAGGTAAGAAATGGTCCGATTTTACTCAAAAAATAATGCTGCAATTACTTAAAAACATAATATAGTGTCCTTTTAGATATCTTTGTTTTGTTATTATGCGCTAATGTCTTTCATCTGTATATTGCAAGTGTACTGTTGTTTGTTATTTTATCTGGTGATAATGTTACATATATTTATATTGACTGTAATAATTCTTGACTCCTTCAGAATGACGACATTGCTGAGTATGTTCTAGTGCCACCGCGCATGAATCTAGAATTATAAATGCTTTTCCTACACTAATGATGAGAGAAAGCTTTGGAGATAATGTTATGAGACATACGCAAAAGTATTTATACCGAAAGTGGGTGATATTTGGTGAGGAATTATTTCTATTACCTGCGTAAATACCCTCTTTATTAAAGTAATCAGGTAGTCGTTAAAAATTTCGCAGGTAGAATAGAGCGTAGTGGATTCATGATTTTTAGCGCTTAACGTGCTCATAAGGAATAACAATGGCAATTTTAGTTACTGGCGGTGCTGGTTACATTGGTTCCCACACGGTTCTAGCATTGCTGGAACGGGGGGAAGATGTGGTGGTGTTAGACAATCTATCCAATGCGTCTGAAGAATCGTTGCAGCGTGTGGAACAACTAACGGGTAAAGCGGCGCTCTTTTACCAGGGTGATGTGCAGGATGCGGAATGCCTGAACCGCATTTTTGATGGCCACAACATTTCTGCGGTGATCCACTTTGCTGGGCTGAAGGCGGTAGGGGAATCCACCCGCAAGCCTCTGGAGTACTATCAGAATAATGTCACCGGCACCTTGGTGTTGCTGGATGAAATGCGCCGTGCCGGTGTGCATCAGTTTATCTTCAGCTCTTCTGCTACCGTATATGGTGCTAACTCGCCGGTTCCCTATGTTGAAACCACGCCGATTGGCGGCACAACTAGCCCATATGGCACCTCTAAATTAATGGTCGAGCAGATCCTGCAAGATTTTGCCAAGGCAGAACCACATTTCTCTATTATTGCCCTGCGCTATTTTAACCCGGTCGGTGCCCATGAGTCGGGTTTGATTGGTGAGGATCCTAATGGCATTCCGAACAACCTGTTGCCATACATTGCTCAGGTGGCGATCGGCAAACTGGAGAAGTTAGGGATCTTCGGCGGTGATTATGCAACCAAAGATGGGACTGGTGTGCGTGATTATATCCACGTTATGGATCTGGCTGAAGGCCATTTAATGGCGATGGATCATCTGCGGCAAATTGGTGGCTTTAAAGCCTATAATCTTGGCGCTGGCGTTGGCTATTCCGTGCTGGAAATGGTTCATGCATTCGAGAAAGCTTCTGGAGTAACAATTCCTTATCAGATTCTGCCACGTCGTGATGGGGATCTTCCGGCGTTCTGGGCTGATGCTAAGCTGGCTAAGCAGGAACTTGGTTGGGAGGTAAAGCGTGGTCTTGATGCCATGATGCGCGACACGTGGAATTGGCAGCGTAAAAATCCTCAAGGCTATTGCCGGTCGTGAGTGCTGCCAGTTCTCGGTTTTTCTTATCAACATCCAAGAGTGGAAGTTAAGCCGCTCTTTTAAAATATTGCACTTTATTGGATGTGTTTTTTATCTGTTTTATTTTTAGTCGATTAATAATCATCAGGTTAACAAGAATAAAAACACCATACGGTGTTTTAAATCATAAATATATGTGTCTGGTTGGTGCTCTGCCAGGCGGTGCAGTTTTATAGAGGGTTATATGAAGATTATCGTTACCGGCGGTGCTGGTTTTATTGGTTCGGCCGTTGCCCGGCATATTATTAACAATACGAATGACCAGATCCTCGTGCTGGATAGTCTGACTTATGCAGGCAATCTTGAGTCGTTAACGGCGATCGCAGGTAATGAACGCTACCAATTTGAACAAGTGGATATCTGCAATCGCCCGGCATTAGATCGCATTTTCGCTGAATTTAAGCCCGATGCGGTGATGCACTTGGCGGCTGAAAGCCATGTCGATCGTTCCATCGACGGCCCTGCGGCGTTTATTGAAACAAACATTGTGGGTACCTACACCTTGCTTGAAGCAACGCGCCAGTATTGGCAACGCTTGGACGAGGTGGCCAAAAAAGCATTCCGTTTCCACCATATTTCAACCGATGAAGTGTACGGTGATCTGCATGGCACTGACGATCTGTTCACTGAAACCACACCTTATGCGCCAAGCAGCCCTTATTCAGCCTCCAAAGCGGCTAGCGATCACCTGGTTAGAGCTTGGCTGAGGACTTATGGTCTGCCTACTCTGGTAACGAATTGTTCAAATAATTACGGTCCTTATCATTTCCCAGAAAAGCTGATACCACTCACGATCCTTAATGCATTGGAAGGAAAGGCTTTGCCGGTCTATGGCAATGGCGCGCAAGTGCGTGACTGGCTTTATGTAGAGGATCATGCCCGCGCCTTGTACCAGGTGGTTTGTGAAGGCGAAGTGGGCGAAACCTATAACATTGGTGGGCACAACGAGCGGAAAAACATAGAAGTTGTACAAACGATTTGTCGCTTATTGGATGAGTTGGTGCCGAATAAACCGGCTAACTTGACCAAATATGAAGAGCTAATCACTTTTGTTACCGATCGTCCTGGGCACGATATGCGTTATGCGATTGATGCGTCTAAGATCGAACGCGAACTGGGGTGGAAGCCACAAGAAACTTTTGAAAGTGGTATTAGAAAAACGGTTGAATGGTATCTGGGTAATAACGCTTGGTGGAGCCGTGTAAAAGACGGTTCCTATGCGGGTGAACGTCTTGGGCTGACTCATTAATTTAAGGTGTACCAATGAAAGGCATTATTTTAGCAGGTGGTTCAGGCACTCGCCTATATCCCATTACTCGTGGTGTTTCAAAGCAACTTTTGCCTATTTATGACAAGCCGATGGTTTACTATCCGCTTTCTGTACTCATGTTGGCAGGGATCCGCGATATTCTGATTATTTCCACACCAGACGATATGCCGTCGTTTAAACGCTTGTTGGGTGATGGTAGCCGTTTCGGTATTTCTCTGAGCTATGAAGTGCAACCGAGCCCAGATGGGTTGGCACAGGCTTTCCTGATTGGCGAAGAGTTTATCAATGGCAGCAGTTGTGCTCTGGTATTGGGGGATAACATTTTCTTTGGGCAGAGCTTTGGTAAAAAGCTTGAATCTGTTGTAGAGCGTAATCAGGGAGCGACGGTATTTGGCTACCAGGTGATGGATCCCGAGCGTTTTGGCGTGGTGGAGTTTGACGATCACTTCCGTGCGTTGTCACTGGAAGAAAAGCCCACAGTACCTAAATCAAATTGGGCCGTTACTGGGCTCTATTTCTATGACCAACACGTTGTTGAAATGGCCAAGCAGGTTAAACCTTCTGCACGTGGTGAGCTGGAAATCACTACGCTCAATCAGATGTACCTGGACAAAGGCGCGCTCAGTGTTGAATTACTTGGCAGGGGCTTTGCGTGGTTGGATACCGGTACTCACGACAGCCTGATTGAAGCATCTCAATTCATCCATACTATTGAGAAACGTCAAGGATTTAAAGTCGCTTGTCTTGAGGAAATTGCTTACCGCAAAGGGTGGTTGACTCGTGATCAGGTTATGGCAGAGGCTAAATTGCTCAGCAAGACCCTCTACGGGCAATATTTAGCGCAATTGATCGTGGAGAAATAAAATGCAAGTAGCAAATACTAAAATTGATGGTGTGAAGATCATCCAGCCTAAGGTCTTTGGGGATGCGCGCGGTTTTTTCCTTGAAACCTATGAGAAGAAACGTTATCAGGAAATGCTGGATATTGGCCTGGATTTTGTGCAAGACAACCATTCACGTTCTTCACGTGGTGTATTACGTGGGCTGCATTTTCAAAAAGTTAACCCTCAAGGCAAATTGGTACGAGTCGTGCGTGGCGAGGTATTTGACGTCGCGGTGGATATTCGCCCAGACTCACCAACCTACGGGGTTTGGGAAGGTGTGATTCTTTCCGAAGAAAACAAAGCGCAGTTCTGGCTCCCACCAGGTTTGGCACATGGTTTTGTGGTGCTTTCTGACGTTGCGGACTTCGAGTATAAATGCACAGATTATTATAACCCTGCGCATGAAGGGTGCCTGTTATGGAACGATCCTGCTGTTGGGATCGAGTGGCCGATTGAAAACCCATTACTGTCTGAAAAAGATAAACTGGGCAAATTGTTCAAGGAGTTAGGCCAATGAAAGTATTGCTCACGGGAGCTAAAGGGCAGCTAGGTAATTGTTTTTGTGATCGTTTACCAACCGGTTGGGATGTGCTGGCGACAGATAGCGATGTGCTTGATATTACCGATCTGGCCAAAGTGAAGCAGGTAGTGGCGGACTATCGGCCTGATGTTATTGTCAATGCGGCAGCCTACACTGCGGTTGATAAGGCGGAGTCTGATCAAAAGATTGCCGCCCTAATTAATGAGACTGGTCCAAAAAACCTGGCATTGGCAGCAAATGAAATTGGTGCCCGCTTGGTGCATGTTTCTACCGATTATGTCTTTGATGGTGAGGCCAATACGCCATATCTTGAGGCTGCAGCAACCAATCCGTTGGGGGTTTATGGCAAAACTAAGCTAGATGGTGAAATTGCCGTCAGCCAGATCCAACCTGATGCTTTGATCATTCGCACCGCCTGGGTTTTCAGTGAATATGGTAATAACTTCGTGAAGACCATGCTGCGGTTGGGCAAAGAACGTGACGTTCTGAACGTTGTTGCCGATCAGTTTGGTTGCCCAACCTATGCTGGTGATATTGCGCAAGCCATTATAGACCTGCTGAGAAAGAAGGCCGATGGGGGCGTTTATCATTTCTGTGGTGATGACCAAGTGGCATGGAATGAGTTTGCAGAAGCCATTTTCGCCTCTGCTGTAAAGTTGGAAGAGCTCGCTAAAGCTCCGGTTGTGATGGCGATTAGCACAGAGCAATATCCAACACCTGCGAGAAGACCAAAATATTCGGTGCTTAACTGCGAAAAGATTCAGCAACAGGGCATTTCTTTATCTCGATGGAGAGACAGAGTTGATGATGTTGTGGCAGCAGTAAACCTAGTAAGGGTATAGAAAAGTATATCGGTTCATTTTCACTCTTATCTGGCTGTGAATTGTAGTCATTATCAGGGGCATGGTAGGGAACTACTGCGCCCTTTTTTATTACATTATTTTCATTACGCGACGCGAATTCGCTGTTTGGTTATAATAAACGATTAGGGGCTGTTGACGTTTCACATTGGTAGCTTTACAGCGACTAATCTAAAACGTCAACAGCCCCTTTCTTAGACTGTGTTCTTTCTTTTGTGCTTTATCAAACTCAGTATTTATAAATTAGCTGATCTAGTACGGCGTATTCATCTTGAGAATGTCACAAATTTGATCGGTGGGCTTAAACCCCGTCGGCGCTTTTAAAAGGATTGCACGGATAGCTTCCAAATCATAGTGGTTACAGGCATGATTGATTTCATCCAGGTACTCGCTGAGTTGCTCCCATGGGAGCATAACCTCATTCGCTGCCATGATCCGTGGATGCTGAGTAACCATGACATTTTCGCCAATCAGTAGTTCTTCAAAGAGTTTTTCTCCCGGGCGTAGCCCAGTGATTTTAACCTCAATATCACCATCTGGATTGTTGCTATCTCGAAGCGTAAATCCACTTAGCGATACCATCCGATGCGCTAAATCAATAATCTTTACTGGTTCACCCATATCTAACACGAACACATCTCCACCATTCCCCATTGCACCAGCCTGAATAACGAGCTGAGCTGCTTCGGGAATGGTCATAAAGTAACGAATAATGTCCGGGTGGGTAAGTGTAATAGGACCATCTTTAGCAATTTGTTTTTCAAATAAAGGCACCACGGAGCCCGAGGAACCTAAAACGTTACCGAATCTCACCATACTGAAGCAAGTACTTAGCTGTTCAACGGCGAGCGCTTGCAATATAAGCTCAGCCATGCGTTTCGTCGCTCCCATCGTATTGGTTGGGCGAACAGCTTTATCAGTAGAAATAAGTACAAAGTTAGATACGTTGCAATTGATTGCTGCTTTTGCAGAAGCCAATGTGCCGAAAATATTGTTTCTGACACTGTCAACAACGTTATACTCAACCAATGGAACATGTTTGTATGCTGCGGCATGATAAATAGTCTCGATACTGAAGCTCTTTAATGCTCGCTCAATATGCTCCTGGTCTTGTACGTTTCCCAAAATAGGATATAAATTGGTTGAAAGTTTGCCCTTGTTAATAATTTCAGCTAACTCTCGCTCAATAGAATACAGAGAGAATTCAGATATTTCATAAAGCACTAATATTTTTGGGTTGTTTTGCAATATTTGTCGACAGAGTTCAGAACCAATTGAACCGCCCGCACCGGTAACCATAACAGATTTATTAAGAATATTTCGCGCTATTAATTCAGGGATAGGCGTAACGGGGTCACGCCCAAGCAGATCACTAATAGACACTTTTTGTAAGCTATCAATTCTTGCTTTACCTTCTACAAGATCAACCATACCTGGGATAGAAAGGACTTCGCAAGGCAAACCTTCTAGTTTTTTGATGACTTCATTTTTACGAGCACGGCTAGCACTAGGCATTGCTAAAAGCACTTTTGTAACTTGGTACTTTTCAATCAACCACGCGAGTTTTTTGGGAGAATATACGCTAACACCATGTATTACCATTTTTTGCAAACGTGGATTATCATCAACAAATGCGACAGGATAATACTCGGCGGCCTGGCTTAACGCTGGTAATAATTGCCGGCCCGAGGCTCCTGCACCGTAAATGATCACTTTGGTACCCATTTTTAATCCACGGTTAATCAGCATGCGTATCGCTAATCTTGAGCCAGCAATCATGAGTAAGCCAAAAGAGAAATAGATAATGGGTATTGTCCGTGGAAGATAAAGGTTGGTATAAAAACCAGCAATAACAAGCAAAATTGATGATGCAACCATTCCTGCTACAACAGCAACTAGCACTTTTGCTGTAATGTAGCGAAGAACCGCGCGATATAGCCCGAGCTTAACAAAGAAAGCTAGGGTAAATGTGATTATAAGTAATATTAAAAGCCAATGCTGAGCGCTTCTTACCGGTGTCATTGAGTCAATACGAACCCAAAATGCTAACCAAAAAGCACACAGCAATAAGATAACATCAATCGCCAGTGTGATAATTCTTTTAACTGATCTTGGTAAAGAAAGTAGAAAGGTAAGCATAGTAGTAACCAATTGGCCCTTTTGAGCACTAGCCGATAGTTGTTTCATACAGAATATAGGGATGTGGTATCACAGCCTTAAATGAATACAGTGAGACTTAAAATAACCAAATAGAACGTCAAGCGATAGACCTGTCTTTTACTCCTGCTCCGCAACGCCAGGAGATAATGAGCAGCGGCAACCATGCAACGACGAGACCAAATATACCAGGTATGATACCTGAGGCAATCATTAAAGCGCAGGGAGTCAACCAAACCAAGTTGATGAGGAATGCTCCGATAGTCACTGGTTTGTGACTAGCGTACTTGCGTGCAAGTATTTGGTAAGTGTGGCTTGCATGGGCTTCATAAAATTTTTTTCCGGAGAGTAAACGGCGCAACAACGTTAGTGTTGCATCAACGATGAAGATCCCCAACAAGCAAATCTCTGCAATGAAAAGTTTACTGTCCAGTTGTGCAATGTGTAAAACGATAAGGCCAATGGTGATACCAAGAAATCCGCTACCTGCATCACCCATAAAAATTTTCGCTTGGGGGAAATTCCAGAAAATAAATCCTAGAGTCGCACTTCCTAAAAGCAGTGAGATAATAAATAGCGCTGTATGTTCAGCATTTGGAACAGAGATAAACAGGATTAATAAAGAAGCTACAGAGAAAAAAATGGCTTCCATGCTTGCTAATCCATTAATACCATCCATAAAATTATAGAGATTAAGCATCCAAACTAGATAGACTAGAGCGAAAATCATACCTACCCAGCCTGCAGAAAACGGGTATCCGAGTAAGTCAATTACCGGAAATTGTCCCAGAAAGAATAATCCGGCAGTTGCGGCCAAAAAGTGCATCAGTAATCGCCAGCGGGCCGCAATATGTCCATGATCATCAAGAAAACCAATCAATGCTGTAATACCGCCAGCAAGCAGGAACGAGAACATCAATGATAAGGTCACTAAATCAAGCAATGCAAGCAGCACCAAACCAAAGAGTAAACAGATGACAATGGATACACCCCCACCGCGTGGTGTAGGAATTGAGTGAGAACTACGTTGGTTAGGAATATCGATGACGTTATGCTTTAAGGCATAGATACGTAGTCCAAACGTTAAAATAAACGAGAGGATAAAAATAGTAATAGCAATGCCCGATACTAGCATCATTTAACATCCTTCACATAAAACTCAGCAGTTTTTTTCATGGTTGTAAAAATAGAAACTTTAGGGTGCCAATCTAACTGACGGGAAGCGTATGAAGCGTCGATATCAAGCGAGCCATAGAGTTGTTCATAAATACTTTTCTTCCCTATAAACCTCAGTACTACATTTAATAAGAATGATGGAAACCAGATAACCCGTGCTGGCTTATTCATACCATCAGCAAATGTGCGTATAATTTCTTCGGTAGTGGGTTTATCTTCATCTGCTAGCACAAAGAGCTCGTTTTTTGAGCGAGGGTCCTCGATACATGTCATGATAAAATTTACAACATTATCGAGTGATACCATACTGCGTTTGTTGCTAACACCTCTAAAAGGCATAGGGAGACCAACTGAGACTAATTTGAGTAAACGACGAATATTGCCGGGAGCATTTTCGCCACAAATCAGTGCTGGACGGATCACGGTAAGAGCGATTCCTCTCTCAGCACATTTTTCCTTCAGAGCCTTTTCTGCTTCAAGTTTTGAAATAGCGTAATCAGAGATTGGCTGTGGAATGGATTGCTCAGTAAAGGGGACACCATGCGTAGAATTACCGTTGACACCAATAGAACTGATAAAAATAAAATGTTTGACGCCGGCTGCAGCTGCGTCTTCTGCAAGTTTCAATGTCGCATCTCGATTGACTCGCCGAAATTCAGTTAAACGATCAACAGCATCGTCATTTAAAATATGAGCCCGGCCTGCAGTATGAACAATCACGTCACACCCTTTTACAGCATCTGACCAATTTGTGAGTTCTGAGATATCCCCCACATTAATCAGGCCGGATGTATCGTCTGTTGTGCGACGAGTTGTACCAATCACAACATACTCCTTTTTTCGAAGTGCTGAGATCAAACGACTGCCAACAAAGCCTGTTGCACCTGTAACCAGAATGTTCACACTGTACCCTTTTGATAAAAGCCTGAACTAAATAGATGAATAACCTAAGCTATACCGATGGATATTTTAAAATAAAATATATTCTTTACTGTCAGTTATAAATATTTTAATGATCACTTGCACGTGATTTTTTATAAATATAACTTAGTAGGGTAAGTGGCAGTATACGTGGAGCACCTCTGATCAAAAAGGTAATTATGGCTGGCAGCAATGATTGAAAATGTAGGGTGTACTTCAACTTGGCTAGCTTATATTCACTTTTGAGGTAAGAGATACCACTTCGTCTCGAAAGCATATTAGCTCCCGCTCTAACTATTACAAGTGAATTATCTAAGTTGGCAACAGGAAATGATTTAGCCATAACTCGTAACCAAAGGTTATAGTCTTCCATGAAGTAATGATGTTTATAACCACCAACACTTATGATTGCAGACTTATTAAACATGACAGTCATATGATTGAAAGGGTTTTTAAGTCTTGCAAACTTTATAATATCATCATTCTCAGTCGGTACTTTTCTGATTGATGTAATCTTATTTATATCAGACGCACATTCATAAATACTACTTCCTAATAATACTGTTTTAGGATTAGCTGCCATATATGTAATTTGCTCTTCAAATCTAGTATCCAAACAGACATCATCAGTATCCATTCTTGCAACTAAATCGTAACTACAGTGCTTGAGTCCCTCATTGAGAGCATTACCAAGACCAACGTTTTTAGTTAAACGAACTACCTTAATAGGTAACCGCTTACTCCAATCGGTAACAACGTCTTCAAGTTCATCAGTAAGTGGTCCATCATATACGCAGACTAATTCTGTACATGGCAAAGTCTGATTATAAATGCTGGAAAAACAGGCATGAAGATATTTTTCTGATTCTTTAAAATAAAGTGACATTAATACACTAAATTTTATTTCTTTTATATTCATATCAGGGTGTCAAATTTACTTAAATTAAGTTTAACTTATATCGTTTACACGCCGGGATAGCAAAATACCTATGCGTGATTCGAGCGAACTTAGGCATGGTTAGAAAAATGAGTATCCTCGTCGTCATTTAGCCAAATCATTCTGAGGCTAACATTTTAATGATAGTTGCTGGATTGCCTGTTACAACAGCATTAGCTGGTACATCCTTTGTAACTACGGCCCCAGCTCCTACCATGCTGTTTTCGCCAATAGTAATGCCAGGTAAAATAGTTGCATTTGCCCCTATAGAAGCATTTTTCTTAATCAAAATTTTGGAAAAAACATCGGGGTAAATTTTTGACCTGGGAAATTTATCATTTGTAAAGACTACGCAAGGACCAATAAAAACGTCGTCCTCAATAGTTACACCATCCCAAATATAAACACCCGACTTAACGGTAACATTATTCCCCAATATAACATCATTCTCAATAAGAGTATTGGCGCAAATATTGCAATTTTTGCCTATTTTAGCACCTTCTAAAATGACAACAAATTGCCAAATTTTAGTACCTTCTCCTATATTTTTCGTTTGCACATCGCTTAGTTTATGAATATACATCATTTGCCTTTTTTCTTAACTGGTTATAGTTTTAGGCATAGATAAAGCTATGTTTACCATCAACCTTAACATTATTAATTAATATTCGCCCTAAAATCATGAGGAATTAAATGTTACTGTGAAGGGGAGGGCACTTTATTAAAATAGGTTTCGAGAGAAGGATTTTCTGATGCCATCGTATGTTCCTAATAGAATGTACTTAAGCAAGTTAATTTTTTTTGGTTTTATAATTAACATTATTATTGAGAATGAAGCCAATCTAAATAAATTGTAAATTCGCCATGCGATAGGGAACGGACGGTATAAACTGCAAAAGAGGCCATTCCGGAAAACATAAAAGTAGCGATAATTTGCATGAACAGGAATATCAATAATACCAAATAGCTTTCTTCTGTCATCACCAAGCTTATGAATTAACTTTGCTTCTTTTACGCTAAATATTTTGTACCCTAAATTGACTACTCTTAGGCACCAATCGGTATCGACGTACTCTAGAAAGAAGCCTTCGTGATTACCCCCTGTTATCGACCAAACTGAAGTGCTAAAAAAAGTGCCTGAAGATATGAGTTGGTGTGTTTCTATATATTTTCCTTTAACGGACTCCGGGTATATAACATTCCGTCTAAAACCATCGTAAGTATAAAAAGGAAATTGTTTATTACTTCTTTCGTCTACGATGAGTGGCCCCAGAGCTCCAACTTTAATACCTTCTGCAGTTAAGGCATGATATGCCTTTACCAAGCTTGAAATGAATCCGGTTTCAAGCTTACTATCCTGATCGAACAAACAGACAAAATCATGTCCTCGTTCCTTCGCTCTCGCAACCCCTATATTCTGGGCTTTACCAATACCAACATTAGTATCAAGAGTAATAAGCTCTAGGCTACATGGAGTATTAATTAAACTAACTTTCACTGAAGAGTTATTATCAACGATTATAATATGCTCAACTTGAGCAGTCATTGAGTCTATAAGCGATTGCAAGTCAGATTGGTTTGGGTTGTATGTGACAATAATACTGCAAACATTACTTTTCATGCTAAAAAGAATACCTTAATCTTAAATGCTGAGCGTAAAATTCTTCTGATGATGCAGCTATAGAAATAAAGTATTTTTTCAACAATGACTCCATTTCTGTCACCTAAGGAATATGAATATAAAAACCATTTATTGATACCAATCCAATAGATAGAGTGCAGCGCATTAGTGGCTCTGATTTCTTCATTCATTTTCTTTCTAAATGTTGACTCTTTTGAAATATTTGTGCTGTGAATTCTATAAGCAGCTATAGGTTCAAAATCGAAAGTTACATTACAATCACGAAAAAGTCGCAAGTAAAACTCTCTGTCTTCAGCCATTAATTTAGTATTATAATTACCTATTTTTTCATATGCGGTCCTTTTTATGAGCGCACTTGGACCTGGTATACACCAATTAGTTATGATCTCACCAACTAGGAAACTATCATTACTCAGTGCTTTAGTATTTGCCTTAAAATAGCTTTTGTATGCGTTTTTTGATACTATCTCAGAATGCTCATTAATTATGTAAACATCACTTAGTAATGCATCATAATTTGACTCTTTAAGTTTAGCTACTTTCTTACTTAATGAATCAGGAAGAAGTATATCGTCAGCAGCGCAAAGTGAAATAATATCAAACTTTGCGAAAGATAATGCTTTATTTAACGAAGCACAAATACCTAAATTAACTTCATTTTTTAAAAAGAGAATGTCGAAGTTTATTTGTGAATGCATACGTGGCTTTGCTAACCATGCTTCAACTATATCTACTGACTTATCTTTAGAGCAATCGTCTATTATGATAAGTTGAACCATATCAATAGAGGTAATCTTTTCAATAGACGAAAGGCACTCTTCGACATATATTGCTTGATTAAACAAAGGTACTATTATTGTTAAAGAGCTTTTATTACTTAATGACATCTTCATTACCTACTGCGTGAGTACATTGAGACTTATTGGCGATATAATAAAGCAAGCACTTTTTTAAAATAGATAAAAGCAAGGGCAATGAAAAAACAGCTAATATTTTCAAATAGAATCCTAAAAGGAGTGAAGGATCTACAAAAAAGAAACATGAATATGTAATAGACATAACATAAAAAAATACTCTTAGCGAGTACCTACTAGTGCTTTTATTTATTAAGCACTTTCCTGAACGAATGAATAAATAAGCCAGACCAAATAAAAAAGAGAATATGATAGATATATAAGGCCCCAGTAAATACAAACCTAAAATATTGTGCCTAGCATTTGGTCCAATCCCACTAGATATATTGTAATAATATTTCGATATTTCATAGCCGAAAACAACTTTTTCTTTGATTGGCATACCTAATAAACTTCTAATCTTATTTATAGTACCACCAAAGAAATAATCCCACAGATAAATATTATCAGGAAGAGATTGCATAAAGTCTTTACTATATCCATGGTAAAAGACATCACCGAAGAGGACAAATCTTTCGAAAAAAGCACTTAAAACGCTATCCTTCGAGTTCCATACACTAAATATAATTACCATTAAGCTGATAATAACGAGTGGGGATATATAGGATAAGTAATTAACTACTTTATCTAACCCTCTGATTTGAAATATTTCCTTGACCAAAAATAATGAAATTATCATGAAAAAGAAATCAGATTTCCCACCTTTTGCAAGTAAACAGAGAAAACACAAACTTATGAGAATATAATCCGTTGTTCTTCTTCGTAAAAAAACATATCTTTTGATTATTACCAATGAAGGTAAACAAATCCAATATATATCTGTAAACCAAGAAAGTGCACCTAGTGATTCGTTAGTATCTAAGCGTGATACTTGGTTTAGAACAGGGATCCCAGCCAATAAAAAATATATAATCGTCGTGATTATAAAAATAATCAAAGTTGTTGAATAAAAAATCGAATAATTAGCCTCCCATTCTTTTGCAAGCGATGCATTGCTGATTTTTTCAGCATAGCACATCTTGTATTTAGCCCCCATGAAAACAAGCGGCAATAAGAATGCTAACTCTGTAAATAGGAATGAAAAAAAATAATCATCATCTAGGCGATCTTCAAGGAAAATAAAAATCACGACAGAACATGAAAAAGCTTGAGAAACATAACCAATGGCTAGAGGATCTGCAATATGTGTTATATTTCTCCCGAACATAAAATAATAAAAAATCAATATAAAAATGAGAACTATAATATATGAATTTAATTCTGAGTGTAGTAACTCTATAAATTGATTATTAGTCATAGATTTTAGCTTAACTTGAAAATCTTTTTAAGTTAAATACCATAAAAAGAAGATATATCACATAGTTCAATAGATATGCAATATTGGCTCCTTGCAAACCGAATTTTTTAATGAAGAAATAACCAAGTATAACAAACGTTGATGAAAAGATTAGCTCAGTAGATATAAACCATTTTGTTGCATTTCGGGCAATCATTGGAAAAGCATAGAGCCAACTGGCAATTTTAATTACATCTCCAATTAACTGTATTGCAAATAAATCCCTAGCTTGCCGAAACTGTTCTGTGAAAAGAATTGTAATAGATATATCGCGTAAAAAATAAATACACACGGCCATAATAGTCACTAATGGCAAAATGACTTTTGCTGTGTTTTTTATTTCTAGCTTAGTATTTTCAAAGCCTTTGATAGTTGATAGTTTAGGTAGATAGTAGGCACTTAGAGCCATAGTGCAAACGCCTAGATAAACTTCAGAGATTTTCCACACAGCTTGCCATTGCCCAGCCAAATCCCAACCGACATGGCTTACTAATATATTACGCAGCAGAACTAAGGATACCGGCATAGCTAGTGCAGTTGCACTAGCCATGAGGATATAGCCACCTATAGCTCTATATGCTTGCTTAGGGGCAAGTCCCCACCAATACCTAAACTTTAACCAAGGTTGCCTTAGTGAAAAAAGAATAAGGACTAAACCAATGAGTGCGGACTGTAATGCTGCTGAAAGTAGCGCCCCATTCAGATTGGCGTATATGATCAAGATTATCATACAGGTACCTGACACTATTGCCGATACCATCCCGAGGGTCACATATAGCTTATAGCGCTGCTGTCCGTTAATTACAGAGTTAACCAGGGAACCTATTGCTGTTAATGGCAAAGCAATAACTGTGACATAAATTATCCATTTATATGACTGCTCTCTGAAAAGAAACAAAGAAAGACTTTGGGCTGAAATTAATCCTACTGGAATTAATATGCATGAGAGTATTAAAGCCCAATGTAGTGCAGCTTTCCACCACGGAGAGCAAGCTTCATAGCCTTGCTCATTGAATTCTGCGGTATAACGTACAACTCCGTTACTTACCGGGGCATTTATTACCCCGTTAAAGCCATTCACCAAGCTCTGTACCTGACCGAGCATAGCCATGCCTGACGGTCCAGCATAGATAGCGACAACTTTGGCAATAATAAACCCTATTGCCATCTTTACTAGCGTCAATAAACCTGTCATCGCAGTGACTTTTAATAATTTACTCATACAGTAAATTCATTCAAAGCTTTAATCACTACGTTTATATCCTCCGAACTCATAGTGGGATCTAAAGGTATAGATAAAACTTGTTCATGGATAGCCTCCGTTATTGGAAGTGATAGCTTATACCACTCTGCATATGCTTTTTGTTTGTGGGGTGGGATAGGGTAGTGAATTAATGATTGAATATTACTATTTTCTAAATGGCGTTGCAGTAGATCACGATGTTTTGTTTTCACTACAAACAGGTGCCATACGTGACCAGCCTCATGAGATACAAATGGCAAGGTTATTAAATCGTTATTAATAGCGGCTAGGTATTTTCTAGCTATCTCTTGCCTAGATTTTATTTCATCATTTAGATAGTTAAGTTTAACACTTAGCATCGCTGCTTGTAATTCATCAAGGCGACTATTAACGCCTGCATAGATATTTTCATATTTTTTATGGGAACCGTAATTACGAAGTGCTTGAATGACACTTGCCAATTCATCGTCATCTGTCGTAATAGCACCAGCATCACCTAAAGCTCCCAGGTTTTTACCGGGATAAAAGCTAAAGCCCGCAGCATGTCCCCATGTGCCGGCCTTTTTAGCATTAGTTTCTGCTCCATGTGATTGAGCACAATCTTCTAAAACCAATAGGCTATATTGTTTTGCAAGATCCATTATTTCGGGCATAGGAGACAACTGGCCGTATAGATGTACTGGTAGGATTACTTTTGTCTTATCGGTAATTTTGGCGTGAATATTTTCAATCGAAAGATTAAATGTTAGCGGATCTGGCTCAACCAAGATTGGTTTTAAATTATTAGCAGTAATAGCTAAGATAGATGCAATGTATGTATTTGCCTGAACAATGACCTCATCGCCATCGTGGATCTTACCCATCTCTTTCCAAGCGCGAAGAACAAGTGTTAATGCATCCAATCCATTTGCAACACCAATTGTATGTTTTACACCACAGAATTTTGCAAACTGTTGTTCAAACTTGGCTAATTCATCGCCCATAATATACCACCCAGAGTCAATAACTCGTGAGCAAGCTGCTTTCAACTCTTTTTCATATCTTGCGTTGATTGATTTTAAATTCAAGAAGCTGATCATTATTTATTCTCTTTAATGACGATGTTATTAGGGGTTAGTGAATGGTGCAATAACTAATAAACATATTGATAATTGTTATATGGTTGCTACTGACGAGTTAAACACATCTTAATAATATATTAAATAATGTGCTATCAACTAATTTGCTTTAAAAATTCATCATAGTTTCTTACATAATCAGATTCGTCATAGTATTGATCTGCAAGTACCATCAGGACACAGTCGTCAGAAAAATCGTACATTTCTCGCCACATAAATGATTCGATGAGTAATCCTTGGCCAGGGTTATCTAATACGACCTCTATCTTTTCTTTACCATCATCTAACAAAAATCGGCATGACCCCCTTACTGCAATTGCTACTTGTTTTAAGCATTTGTGTGCATGAAAACCACGTCTTACTCCAGATTTAGTGCTAAACATGTAATATACTCGTTTAATTGTAAACGGAATATTTTTACCTTCTTCAAGTGAAACAAGAGAACCACGTTCATCACCATGAGTTTGAAGTGGTATTAGTTTAATATCCATGCTTTCCCCCACCACTAAATATTACTTTTAACATTACCGACTCTAGTCAGAAAGAACGATCGTTATATTCGCTGTAAAGTCACATATCTATTTTTTGTGTGCCATATTAATTGTATGCTGTACTAGCACTACAGCAATGCCACAAATTAAACCCGCGAACGCACCCAATATTAATATCAAAATTGTCTTAGGTGCATCTCGTTGAGTTGGTAACAATGGACTTAATTCATATGAGTACGATTGAGCTTCGGCTTTTTTCTGCTTTAATACAGCTAGTTGCTTTAATTCATTTTCGATTTGATAGTAGCGTACAGAATATAAAGGCTCAGATTGCTGTAATTGTTCTAATTCGGCAGCTATTATTTTCTCTCCTATCATAAAATGATATTTATTAGTTGAATCTACATTACCTTCTTTATCTGAAAAGCTTGAGTAGAGAGAGCTATTAATACCACCTTTCCGTGCAATGGCCAGAGCGTTTTGTAATAACTTTATTTCTGATTTACGTTTCGCTTTTGCATCAAAAATAATATCCTGACGCTCTTTCTGTAATTTGTTAACTCTCGCGTTAATGTTATTCAATAATTCCGAGTTGACCACGTTAAATGTTTTTTCATTAGTGATCTTAATATAATTCTCCAACAGGTTTTTTGCAGTGCTTGCATCGTCTGCTTGTATTGAAATGATTAAGCTTGACTCGTCTTTTATATTCTTACTTTCTTTGACATTTAATTGTTTCTCTGCTGCTTTGAGAAGCCAACTCTGTTTCTCCTCAGCACTGTTAAGTTTTTTAATACTTCTTTGATAATAATCACTTTTTTGCAGAAATGCCATTTTCTCATCAGTCATACTCGCAAATTCAATAAATTCATTGAATAGTTGCACACTTAAGCTCTTTGGCTCAACGACTTGATCAATTATCAATCCGTAGTCACGACGCAACTCTAAATAATTACCCAATTGAGCAACTCGTGGAGGTAATAATACGGCAGTAGCGGTCCATTTTTCTTTAGCTATAAAAGTATATATTGCTGCAATCGATATAAAACTTACTATTATTGCTATGATCAACCAACGTTTACACCATAGTAGTGATAGCAATGTGAAGAAACTTGTTTCGTTATTATTATTAAAAGGTAAGTACGGAGAAAAACCATCTGTTTTAGTATTTGTACTATGAACTGGAGATGGTGGAGAAGGAAGTCGCTCAGACATAAAACACCCTATTACTGTATAAAATCAGAAAATCCAGGCTTTGTGAAAGAAAATAGGCATTATCTTAAATTGCTATATTTGCTTAAGGCACGCTACCGCCCTTGGCGTGAAGCAACCAAAGTACTTGAAACCAAGTCTGTACGGCGTCAAGAAAAATATTGCGCCGATTGTCAAGTCTATGCCTATACGCTGTGGGAAGAATCTTCTAAAAAGACTGCATTATAGCATTTGGCAAACTTTTTTCAGCAAAAACTATTAATAAAAATGTTGCAACAAGGCTGCTCACACTCAGATAAGTTTTCGTTAATCAGAGCAAGGTTGTGAGCGTTTTTTGCTCAAATTAGGAGTGTGATTGATGTGTAGATCGGTCAGCAAGCGAAAATGGAGTCCTACGCTTGGCATTGGATCAGCGTTCATATAAATTATTTAAGCAGTTCTTGAAGAGGTGGGCCCTCGTTGTGTGATGTACCTGAATCCATGCTACTAGAAGTATCAATGGTATAGTTGAACATTTTTTCAATATAAATCAGATGAGCGGTCCAACTTTCACGACATCTAAGTGTCAAAATGTGAGTATCAAACTCAGAATTAAGGATGACGAACCCTAAAATATCTACCTTCGCTAGAAATGATATAGAGTTGGCCTAATGTAAGCACTATTCATTCCCATTCTGTGACCTATCGCACCAATCACTACCCACCGCCCTCAATCCTGAGTTAACATGTGAGCCACATCAAAAAACCTGTTGGCCGTGAGCCGTGATGCAGGTGTTATCTTCAGACAGGAGTTCCTAATGTCCAAACAACAAATCGGCGTTGTCGGCATGGCGGTAATGGGCCGCAATCTGGCATTGAACATCGAAAGCCGTGGTTACACCGTTTCTATCTTTAACCGTTCAGGCGACAAAACTGACGAGGTTATTGCTGAGAATCCGGGTAAAAACCTGGCCCCTTACTACACCGTCGAAGAGTTTGTCGCATCGTTGGAAAAGCCGCGCCGCATTTTGCTGATGGTGAAAGCGGGCGAAGCGACGGACAAAACCATTGCCTCTCTGACTCCGCACCTGGAAAAAGGCGACATCCTGATCGATGGCGGTAACACTTACTATCAGGACACCATCCGCCGTAACCGTGAACTGTCTGCTCAAGGCTTCAACTTCATCGGCACCGGCGTTTCCGGTGGTGAAGAGGGGGCGCTGAAAGGGCCTTCTATCATGCCGGGTGGCCAGAAAGAAGCGTACGAACTGGTGGCTCCGATCCTGAAGAAAATCGCTGCCGTAGCCGAAGGTGAGCCTTGTGTGGCCTATATCGGCGCAGACGGTGCCGGGCACTATGTGAAAATGGTGCACAACGGTATTGAATACGGCGATATGCAGTTGATTGCAGAAGCCTATTCTCTGCTGAAGCAGGCGCTGAACCTGAACAACGAGCAACTGGCAGAAACTTTTGCCGACTGGAACAAAGGTGAACTGAACAGCTACCTGATCGACATCACCAAAGACATCTTCACCAAGAAAGACGAAGAGGGTAAATACCTGGTCGACGTGATCCTGGATGAAGCAGCTAACAAAGGCACCGGCAAGTGGACCAGCCAGAGTTCACTGGATCTGGGTGAACCGCTGTCGCTGATTACCGAGTCGGTGTTTGCGCGTTACCTGTCCTCGCTGAAAGACCAGCGCGTTGCGGCATCCAAAGTGCTGACCGGCCCGAAAGTCGCTGCCTTCAGCGGCGATAAAGCCGAGTTTGTAGAAAAAGTGCGCCGCGCTTTGTACTTGGGCAAAATCGTTTCCTATGCGCAGGGCTTCTCACAGCTGAAAGCCGCTTCCAAGGAAAACAACTGGGATCTGAACTACGGTGAGATCGCCAAGATCTTCCGTGCCGGTTGCATCATCCGCGCTCAGTTCTTGCAGAAAATCACCGATGCCTACGCGGAAAATGCCGACATCGCTAACCTGCTGCTGGCCCCTTACTTCAAGCAGATTGCTGACGAATACCAGCAGGCGCTGCGTGATGTGGTTTCCTATGCGGTGCAGAATGGCATCCCGACGCCAACCTTCTCTGCGGCGATCGCCTATTACGACAGCTATCGCTCAGCGGTGCTGCCTGCTAACCTGATCCAGGCGCAGCGTGACTACTTCGGTGCTCATACTTACAAACGTACCGACAAAGAAGGCGTATTCCATACCGAATGGATGGAATAATCCCGATTGTTAAATGATAAAAAGCCGCCGAGGTTAACGCCCGGCGGCTTTTTTTTATTGGGAATGTAAAAACACCGATTTTAGTACTCGTGATGAGTCACCAGAAAGAACCCAATAAACGCGATCGGTTCCCCTGATGGGCATAGAAATCTAAACAAGTTGCCAATAGACAGCCCCGTCGCCTCCTACGGGCGGAGTATCATGGCTGGCTGCGGCTTTGGTGCGTGAAATGTGCACTGAACGGGTCCCCTCTCCCAAGGGAGAGGGGACCCGTTCAGTGCACAGATGTGTAGATACCTATGCCCTATAGGAGAGGGCTAGGGTGAGGGGGTATGGTGGCTAAGCCGGTACTACTTCTGATGCCGTTCCCGCAGGCGGCCAATCACCTTGCTTAAGTCCAGCTCCTGATCCTGCAGCAACACCAGCAGGTGATAGATCAGGTCAGAGGCTTCGTTGGTCAGCTCTTCGCGATCGTGCACCGTGGCGGCCAGAGCGGTTTCTACCCCTTCTTCACCGACTTTCTGCGCAATACGCTTGGTGCCGCTGGCGTACAGCTTGGCGGTATACGAGCTTTCTGGACTGGCGGTTTTGCGCGAGGCCAACAACTGCTCAAGCTGATACAGGAAGCCCCAGTCGCTGCTGGCCGGGTGGAAGCAGCTATTGTTGCCCAAATGGCAGGTTGGGCCGATCGGGTTCGCCAGGATCAGCAGAGTGTCGTTATCGCAGTCTGGCGTAATGCTCACCACGTTGAGGAAGTGGCCGGAGCTTTCGCCTTTGGTCCACAGCCGCTGTTTGGTGCGTGAGAAAAACGTCACCTTGCCGCTCTGCTCGGTCACCGCCAGCGCTTCCTGGTTCATATAGCCGAGCATCAACACTTCGCCAGAAACGGCATGCTGGACGATCGCCGGCAGCAGATTGTCGGTTTTTACCCAATCCAACTGATTTCTTTGTTGTTCTGTTAACACAAACGCATCTCCACGCCACGTTCCGCCAGGAACCTTTTCAGTTCGCCGATATTAATGATTTGCTTATGGAATACCGAAGCGGCCAACGCACCGTCAACGTCCGCATCGCGGAAGGCTGCCAGGAAGTGCTCCATGGTGCCCGCACCGCCAGAGGCAATCAGCGGCACTTTGCACACGTCACGCACTTTCCTCAGCTGTTCCAAATCATAACCGTTGCGCACGCCGTCCTGGTTCATCATGTTAAGCACGATCTCCCCGGCACCGCGTTTCTGCACTTCTTGCACCCAATCGAGGGTTTGCCACTCGGTCACCCGGGTGCGGCTTTCGTCGCCGGTATATTGGTTGACGTGATATTTGCCGGTTTCGGCCTCATACCAGGTGTCGATACCGACTACGATGCACTGCACGCCAAAGCGATCCGCCAGGCGGCTGATCAGGCTTGGATCGGCCAGTGCCGGTGAGTTGATGGAGATTTTGTCCGCGCCAAACGACAGGATCTGGCTGGCGTCTTCGATGCTTTTGATGCCACCGGCCACGCAGAAAGGAATGTCGATCACTTCCGCCACCCGCGATACCCAGCTTTTATCCACCACGCGCCCGTCGCTGGAGGCGGTGATATCATAAAACACCAGTTCGTCGGCGCCTTCTTGCGCATAGCGGCTTGCCAGCGGCACGATGTCGCCAATGATCTCGTGATTGCGGAACTGCACGCCTTTCACCACTTGCCCATCTTTCACGTCCAGGCAGGGAATTATCCGTTTTGCCAGCATGCGATTGCCTCCTCGACGCTGAATTTACCGTCCAACAGGGCGCGCCCGACGATCACCCCTTCGACACCGCTGCCGCGTAACTGAGCGATATCATCCAAGTTGCCGATGCCGCCAGAAGCCTGGAAGGCGATCTGCGGATAGCGCTCGCACACTTCCTGGTACAGCGCCACGTTGGAACCTTTCAATGTGCCATCGCGCGAAATATCGGTGCACAGCACGTGCTTCAGGCCGAACGGCAGATACTGTTCCACCACCTGTTCCAGCGTGGCGTCCGAGTTCTCTTGCCAGCCGCTGATGGCTACGCGCTTGGTGCCTGCGGCATCAATGCGCACGTCCAGCGCCAGCACCATGGCATCGGCACCGTAACGCTCGAACCAGCCCTGCACCATCTCCGGCTGTTTCACGGCGGTGGAACCAATCACCACGCGGGTGGCACCGGCTTCCAGCAACGCGGCAACGTCCTGTTCATTACGAATGCCGCCGCCAACCTGCACCGGCACGCTGACGCCAGCCAGCAGCTTGCGCAGCAGCGGGATCTGGCGCGCTGCCGGGTCTTTAGCCCCGGTCAGGTCCACCAGATGCAACACCTGTGCGCCCTGGCGCTGGTAATCCTGCAGGCGCAGCAACGGGTCGTTGCCATAGTCGCGCTGCTGGCCGTAATCCCCCTGATGCAGGCGCACCACGTTGCCATCGATCAAATCCAAAGCGGGAATAATCATGTTGCCTACATCTCCAGAAAGTTTTTCAGCAGTTGCGCTCCGGCCGCGCCAGATCGCTCGGGATGAAACTGCACGCCAAAGAAGTTGTCTTTTTGTACGGCGGCGGTGAATGGCTCGCCGTAGTTCGCCTGAGCGATGGTGCTTGAGCATATCGGCATCGCATAACTGTGAACAAAGTAGAAGTAAGCACCGTCCTCGATGCCGCGGAACAGGTGGTTACCTGCCTGAGATGTCACCTGATTCCAACCCATGTGTGGCAACGGCAGGCCGAGATCGCTCATCTGCTTCACCGGGGTGTCGATAATGCCCAGGGTTTTGATGCCGCCGCTCTCTTCGCTGCTTTCTGCCAATAATTGCATACCGAGGCAGATGCCCAGCACCGGCTGGGTGCAGGCTTTGATCAACTCGATCAGTTCACGCTCTACCAACTGTTTCATGGCTGCCTGCGCGGTACCCACACCGGGCAGAAACAGCTTGTCGGCGCGCAGCACAATCTCCGGGTTACGGCTCACTTTGGGCTGATAACCCAGCCGCTGCACCGCGTAGTTTACCGAAGAGAGGTTGGCGCAACCGGTGTCCAGGATCACCACGTTCATCACAGCACCCCTTTCGAACTCGGGAGGGTGTTACCCTCAACGCGGATCGCCTGGCGCAGCGTGCGGCCAAACACTTTAAACAGGCTTTCGACGCGGTGATGATCGTTTTTGCCCTTGGTTTTCAGGTGCAGGGTGCAGGCCATGGTGTAAGACAGCGAACGGAAGAAGTGCTCGACCATCTCGGTGCTGAGATCGCCCACGCGCTGGTAGTTAAACTCTGCACGGTATTCCAGATGCGGGCGGCCAGAGAGATCCATCGCGCAGCGCGCCAGGCACTCATCCATCGGCAGCACAAAGCCAAAGCGTGCAATACCGCGTTTGTCGCCCAGCGCCTTGTTCAGCGCTTCACCCAGCGCCAGCGCGGTGTCTTCCACCGTATGGTGATCGTCGATGTACAGATCGCCATTCACCTGAATATCCATGCGGAAACCGCCGTGGGTGGCGATCTGATCCAGCATATGGTCGAAGAAGCCGACGCCGGTCTTAATCTTGCTGCCACCTTCACGATCCAGCCAGACGTTTACGTCAATCTGCGTCTCTTTGGTCACGCGGTTAACGTGAGCGTGGCGATCGCGCTGGGTTAACTGCTGGGTAATGGCTTTCCAGCCCAGGGTTTCACGCTGGTACAGCAGCCCCTGAATGCCCATATTGTTGGCCAACTGGATATCGGTCCGGCGATCGCCAATCACGTAACTGTTGGCGGCGTTCATCACGCCTGGCTGCAGATAGCCTTTCACCATGGCGATTTTTGGCTTGCGGCATTCGCAGTTATCTTCCGGCTTGTGCGGGCAGATCAGGATATCGTCGAATTTCACCCCCTGTGAACTGAGGATCTGCATCATCAGGTTGTGCGGCGGATCGAAGGTTTCCTGCGGGAAGCTGGCGGTGCCGAGGCCGTCCTGATTAGTGATCATCACCAGGGTATAACCCGCCTGCTGCAACGCCAGCAGGGAAGGGATTACGTCCGGCTCCAGCGCCAGTTTATCTAAACGGTCAACCTGGAAATCTTCAGGTGGCTCAGCAATCAGCGTGCCGTCGCGGTCAATAAAGAGGAATTTCTGGCTCACATTGGCTCCTTTGTGCCAAGCAGGGGTTTGAGTGCGTCAACGACGCGTTGGCATTCTTCACGCGTGCCGATGGTAATGCGCACGCAGCCGGCAAGACCAGGCTGTTTATGCTGATCGCGCAAGATAATGCCCTGATCCCACAGCGTTTTAAACACATTACTGGCAGCATTGCAGCGCACCAGCAGGTAGTTGCTTTCGCTGGTAAACACCTGCTCAACGCAGGGGCAGTCTTGCAGTGCCTGCTGCAGCCAACTGCGGTTGGCGCTGATTTCCGCCACCCGCTGGCGCATCTGGCTGAGCCCTTCGGCACTCAGCGCCTGAGCTGCGATATCGGCTACCGGAGTAGAGAGCGGGTAGGGGGCGATCACTTTCAGCAACAGGGCGATGACCTCGGCATTAGCCAGGGTAAAACCGCAGCGCAGGCCAGCCAGTGCGAAGGCTTTCGACAGCGTGCGCAGAATCACCAGGTTAGGGTAGTCGCTCAGCCAGCCTGCAACAGAAGCCTGCGGGCAGAATTCGATATAAGCTTCGTCCACCGCGACGATCGCCTTGCCAGCTGCCATCTCCAGCAGTGCACGCAGGTCGTTCGGGTCCAGCAGATTACCGGTCGGGTTGTTTGGGCTGCAGGCGTAGATCAGCTTGACGTTGTCCAGGCTGGCAGCGATGGCGGGCAGATCGAGCTGCCAGTCGGCTTTGGCGGCCACGGTACGGCGCTCAACCCCAAAGGTTTCGGCGCTGACGGCGTACATGCCATAGGTTGGCGGGCAGAACAGAATGGCGTCTTTGCCCGGTTCACAGAAGGCGCGGATCAGCAGTTCGATGCCTTCATCGGCGCCACGGCTGACCAGCACCTGATCCTGATTCACCCCGGCGTAAGCGGCATAGCGCTCGATCACCAGCGCCGGTTGGCATTCCGGGTAGCGGTTAAAGGTTTGCGCGGTTAGCTGAAACTCTGGCGCGACCGGGTATTCGTTAGCATTCAGCCATACGTCACCTTTGCCACCCAAACGGCGTGCCGACTGGTAGGGCGTTAGCTCGCGCACGTTTTTACGTGCTAATTGTTCAATGCTCATGCTTGCTCCTTCAAGGCGGCGACGCGTAAGGTCACGGCGTTCTTGTGGGCGATCAGTTGCTCGGCCGCCGCCAGCGTTTCGATGGTAGCAGCCAGATTCATAAAGCCCTGCGGCGTCAGTTCCTGCACCGTCATGCGCTTCTGGAAATCCGCCAGCCCCAGGCTGGAGCAGGTGGCGGTATAGCCGTAAGTTGGCAGCACGTGGTTGGTGCCTGAAGCGTAATCCCCGGCCGATTCTGGCGACCAGTCACCAAGGAACACCGAACCGGCGCTGGTAATGCTGTCAACCAGCTCGCGTGCGTTACGGGTTTGAATAATCAAATGTTCTGGGCCGTATTGATTACTGATAGCGATACATTCGGCCAAATCCTGCGCAACGATCAACCGGCTGCTGGCCAGCGCCTGGCGAGCGGTTTCTGCACGTGGTAATGTTGCCAACTGCTGCTCAACCGCTGTTGCTACCGCTTGCGCCATGGCGGCATCCGGCGTCAGCAGGATCACCTGCGAATCCGGCCCGTGCTCGGCTTGCGACAGCAGATCGGAGGCGACAAACGCCGGGGTCGCGCCGCTGTCGGCGATCACCAGTACTTCGGAAGGGCCTGCGGGCATATCAATTGCCGCACCGTCCAAGCGCTGGCTGATCTGGCGTTTAGCTTCGGTGACAAAGGCGTTGCCCGGCCCGAAGATTTTTGCCACGCGCGGTACGGAATCGGTGCCGAACGCCATCGCAGCAATCGCCTGCGCGCCGCCGACCTGAAACACTTCCTGCACGCCACACAGCTTGGCGGCATAGAGGATCTCGTCGGCAATCGGCGGCGGTGAGCACAGCACCACGCGGCGGCAACCGGCAATGCGCGCCGGAGTAGCCAGCATCAATACGGTAGAAAACAGCGGTGCTGAACCGCCAGGGATGTACAGCCCCACCGAGTCGATCGGGCGGGTCACCTGCTGGCAGCGCACGCCGGGCTGGGTTTCGACATCCACCGCCGGCAGTTTTTGCGCATTGTGGAAGGTTTCCACATTGGCGACGGCGATCGCCATCGCCTGCTTGATTTCGTCACCCAAACGGGCACAGGCCTGTTCGATCTGCTCCGCAGTGACGCGCAGCGCACCCACTTCGGTTTTATCAAACTTGGCGCTGTATTCACGCAGCGCGCTGTCACCGTTGGCCTTCACGTTATCGAGGATCTCGCGCACCGTGCGGGTGATGCTGTCCGAAGCGGAGATCGCCGGGCGCATCAGCAGCTCTGCACGCTGTTGCGCGTTGCAGGCAGCCCAACTGACGACGGTATTGAAGTTCGACATGGCGTTACTCCATCATCTTCTCAATTGGCAGCACCAGAATGGAGCTGGCACCCAGAGTTTTCAGTTTTTCCATGGTTTCCCAGAACAGGGTTTCGCTGCTCACCATGTGCATCGCGACGCGGTTTTGTGCACCGGCCAACGGCAGAATGGTGGGGCGTTCGGCACCCGGCAGAAGGGCGATGATCTCATCCAGGCGATCGCTCGGTGCGTGCAGCATGATGTATTTGGATTCGCGCGCTTGGATCACGCCCTGAATACGGGTCATCAGGCGGTCGATTAACTGCTGTTTAGCCGCAGGCATTTCGCCGTCGCGCTGGATCAGGCAGGCTTTGGAGCGATAGATTACTTCGACTTCACGCAGGCCGTTGGCTTCGAGCGTCGCACCGGTGGACACCAGATCGCAGATGGCGTCCGCCAAGCCCGCGCGCGGGGCCACTTCCACCGAACCGTTCAGCAGGCAGGATTTAAAACGAACGCCTTGTTTGTCGAGGTATTGCTTCAGCAGGTGGGGGTAAGAGGTGGCAATGCGGGAGTCTTGCAGGCTTTGCGGGCCGGTATATTCGCTGTCCAGCGCGGTGGCCAGCGACAGGCGACAAGCACCGAAGTCCAGGCGGCGCAGGGTGAAGTAACGTGGGTCTTCGCCTTGTGCGCGGCGGTTGAGCAGCTCTTCTTCCAGCACGTTTTCACCGATAATGCCCAGATCCACCACGCCATCCATCACCAGCCCTGGAATGTCGTCATCACGCACGCGCAGGATATCAATCGGCATATTCTCGGCGAAGGCAATCAGGCGTTGCTGCTGCAGGTTGATCTTGATACCGCAGCGGGCCAGCAGTTCCTGAGAATCTTCACTCAGGCGGCCTGATTTCTGCATTGCTATCCGTAAACGTGTTTTATCCAACATGGTAACCTCTGTTTAATCTGTAATTTTATGAATTTATTGTAAAAACTATTTTTCTGTCTGTCCGGAGCCAAAAAAAAACCCTCGGAAGGTATCTTCCGAGGGCTTTCTCTTGCGTTTGTTTGGTTCTACGCGCCACTGGAAGATTTTAAACCGTCTTCCAGCACACATCGCCCGAAAGACTAGTCTGGGTGATGGTGATGATGGTGGTTGAACTGAACGCGAATCATGTGTTTTCTCTTTTAAAGTAAATCAGTCAGTGCTGAGTTGCTGATTAACCTAAACTATCAGTACGGTCCCGCGCAACTGTTTTTTATCATCATAAATTTAATTCATTGAAACAGGCTGAATTATTCGCTCGCTACAGCTTTACCTAACCTTTACTTGAGTTGATTGTATCCCTATGTTGAGTGGCGTAGCCTTATTCACCAAGCGTTGTTATCTTCAGGAGAGGGTGTTAATGAAAAAAGTCGCCATTATTGGCCTGGGTTGGTTAGGCATGCCGCTGGCTTTATCGTTAATGAGCCGCGGATTTGAGGTGGTGGGCAGTAAAACCACGCCGGATGGTGTCGAAGCCGCGCGCATGAGCGGTATTGAATGTTACCAGCTCGAACTGGCACCTGAACTGATTTGCGAAGCTCAGGATCTGGAGCAACTGCTTTACGCCGACGCATTGGTAATCACGCTGCCCGCCAGGCGCACCATAGAGGGCAGCGAAGGCTACTTTAATGCCGTGCGCATGCTGGTTGACAGCGCCATGGCGTTTGGAGTGCCGCATATTATCTTTACCAGCTCGACCTCGGTGTACGGCGATACCACCGGCACGGTGCGTGAAGATTCACCGCTCAAACCGGTAACCCCTTCTGGGCGGGTGCTGGCAGAACTGGAGCGCTGGCTGCATGAGTTGCCGAATACCTCAGTCGATATTTTACGCCTGGCGGGCCTGGTGGGCACCGATCGGCACCCGGGCCGTTTCCTGGCGGGCAAGGTTGATGTTAAAGGCGGTTCGCAAGGGGTGAATCTGGTGCATCAGGATGATGTGATTGCTGCCATCCAACTGTTGCTGAAATTGCCTAAAGGGGGGCATGTTTACAATCTTTGTGCACCTGGGCATCCAATCAAACGTGAGTTCTATCCGGCACTGGCAGCGCAGTTGCATCTGCCTCCGCCGCAGTTTGCCGAAGAACCGGAACAGGAAGGGCGACTGGTGGACGGCAGCCGGATCTGCAAGGAACTGGGGTTTGAATATCAATACCCAGATCCGGTGCGCATGCCGATCGGCTAAATCGACTTTTCAGCGCAGCGTGCTGCAATGCGGCACGCTGTCGGCCAGATCCGCTAACAGCGCCGCCAGCGATCTCTTCGGCTCACCGGGGCGGACAACCAGGCTTAGTTGCGCCTGATAGGTGAGTGATTGCCCCCCTAACTGCTTCATTAACCCCTGTTCAACCCAACGGCTGGCAAAGTGGGTAGGCAGGTATCCCAGATATTCCCCACTGAGGATCAGATGCGCCACGCTTTCCATGTGATAAGCCATGGCACCAAAATTCAGCGGTGCGATAGGGCACAGCTGCTGTGCCAGTAGGTAACCGCGTTTTACCCAGCGAGCATTTTCGATTTGTGCGTGGTTGGGGGCATCCAGGTTAAACAGCGGGTGCTCGCTGCCGCAGTAAATCGCCTGCGACTCCTGACACCAGGGGTGATAGACCAATTCATTCAACTGTTGGCCGAAATAGCCAATCCCCAGATCCAATTGCTGGTTCAATAATCCTTGCTCGATCTCTGCGGGGGAACAGATGCGGCATTGAAACTGCACGTCCTGACGGCGGCGGCGGAACTGCCTGATGGCCTGGCTGAAAGGCAGCCCCGGCAGGGAGACCAGGTTATCCACCAGGCCGATTAACAGATCGCCGCTTAGCATGCCATTGAGCGACTGGCTGACCCGCGTAAAGTCGCGTGTTGCATTAAACAGCGTGCGGCAGGCGCTTAGCATTCTTTCCCCTTTGGGCGTCAACTGAAAGCCAGAGCGGCCGCGCTGGCACAGCCTGAACCCCAAGCGCGTTTCCAGCGTACTGAGATGCGTGCTGATGGTGGATTGATTCATCGTCAGGGCATCTTGCGCTGCGCTAACCCCTCGAGCCTCCGCAACGGCCACGAAGACTCGTAGCAGTTTGAGATCGACATCGCTGAGATTGGTGATCATCTTCGCTCTCCCTGAATTATCGCAATTTAACGTTGCGGCAACATTTTTAATGCGCGCGTGAGTGACAGGCGCTTTCTTCCTCCTTTATGTCTGCGAATGAAATAAAAATCAACGGGTCAAGGTGTTATGACACATTGGCTTTTTCAATGCTTACATTAAAAACCGGGAATAGTAACCTGGTGCGGTTAGGGCATAGGCTGTGATTGTTATGAAAATGTTATTTATCTGGTCATTACCTGACAAGGAAAACCTATGCTCAATCAACCTCAAAGCGGTAATCAAATGCCGCGTTTTGCTGGTCTGCCGACCATGATGCGTTTGCCTGCTGCCGATAGCGCGCAAGGGTTGGATGCCGTCTTCGTGGGGGTTCCTCTGGATATCGGAACCTCCAATCGCAGCGGCACGCGTTTTGGGCCGCGGCAAATCCGCCAGGAGTCGGTGATGCTCCGTCCTTACAATATGGGGACCGGGGCGGCACCGTTTGAGCAACTGCAGGTTGCCGATCTGGGCGATATCGCCACCAATCCTTATAACCTGGCAGACAGCGTGCGCCGCATTGAACTGGCGTATGACCAGATCCTGCACCACGGCTGCATTCCTCTCACGCTCGGCGGCGATCATACCTTGACGTTGCCTATTCTGCGCGCGATAGCACGCCAGCATGGCCCGGTCGGGCTGATTCATATCGATGCGCACTCCGACACCAATGACGAGATGTTTGGCGAAAAACTGGCGCACGGCACTACCTTTCGCCGGGCTCATGAAGAAGGCCTGTTGGCCCCGCAGCGGGTGGTGCAGATTGGCCTGCGTGGCAGTGGCTATGCCGCACAGGATTTTGACTGGTCAAGGCAGCAGGGGTTCCGCGTGGTGCCAGCGGAGGCCTGCTGGTATCGCTCGCTTGCTCCGTTGATGGCCGAAGTGCGCGAGCAAATGGGGCAGGGGGCGGTTTATCTCAGTTTTGACATCGATGGGCTGGATCCGGCCTTTGCCCCAGGAACCGGTACTCCAGAGGTGGGGGGATTATCGGTCTGGCAAGGGTTGGAGATTGTCAGGGGATGCCAGGGGCTAAACCTGGTGGGTGCGGATCTGGTGGAGGTTTCCCCGGCTTACGACGGTTCAGGGAATACCGCCTTGCTGGCGGCCAATCTGCTGTTTGAAATGCTGTGCGTGCTACCGACTAAGCGTTCTCAATAACCCAATGAATAACAATATGATAGGGGGTATTTATGCAACTCGATCTGTTTGTGGTGGTGCTCTATTTTCTGGTCATTGGTGCGGTTGGCTGGTTTGGCGTCCGTAAGGCCACGACCAAAGAAAATTACCTGGTCGCTGGCCGCAATCTGGGGCCGGGGCTGTATTTAGGCACGCTGTCGGCGGTGGTGCTCGGCGGGGCTTCGACGATTGGCAGCGTGAAATTAGGTTACACCTATGGCATATCTGGCCTGTGGCTCTGTTTCGCGCTGGGAATGGGCATTGTGGTGCTGAGTACCCTGTTGGCCAAACCTTTGCTCAAGCTGAAGCTCTATACCGTGAGCCAGGTGCTGGCGCAGCGCTATCATCCGGCGGCCAGAGTCACCAGTGGTATCATCATGCTGGCTTACGATTTGATGGTGGCGGTAACCTCGATTATTGCCATCGGCAGCGTAATGCAGGTGATGTTTGAGTTGCCTTTTGCCACTTCAATACTGATCGGCGGTGGGATGGTGGTGCTCTATTCAACGCTGGGCGGCATGTGGTCGTTAACGCTGACGGACATTATCCAATTTATCATTATGACGGTCGGGATGATGTTGGTGCTGATGCCGATGAGCATCGTCAAAGCGGGCGGCTGGGCGGTCTTTGCCCATCAGCTACCCGCGAGTTATTACCAACTTTCTTCTATTGGCTTCGACACCATCATCCTGTTCTTCCTGATTTACTTCTTTGGCATCCTGATCGGGCAGGATATCTGGCAGCGGGTATTCACCGCCCGCAGCGTGCCGGTTGCCCGTTACGCCGGTTTGGGCGCGGGGATTTACTGTGTGCTGTATGGCGTTACCGGCGCGATGATCGGCATGGCAGGGAAGCTCGTGCTGCCGCAGTTGGAAAGCAGCGATGGGGCGTTTGCCGCCATCGCTCAGGCGGTATTGCCCGCAGGCGTCAGCGGATTAGTGGCCGCCGCGGCACTGGCGGCGCTGATGTCAACGGCCAGCGCCTGTCTGCTAGCCTCTTCAACCATTGCGCTGGAAGATGTGTTGCCCGCCATTCGTCGGCAGCCATCAGGGGGCTTGGCAGCCGGGCGTTTGACCACGTTGGTGATGGGGGCAGTGATGCTGGGGTTGGCATTTCTGGTGCAGGATGTGCTGTCTGCTTTGACGCTGGCTTACAATCTGCTGGTGGGCGGAATGCTGATCCCGCTGGTGGGGGCGATTTTCTGGAAACGCGCCACCAGCACCGGTGCGATAGCCAGCATGGTGATGGGCAGCCTGTGCGTGTTGGGCTTTATGTTTTATCACGGCATTCAGGCTAACAGCCCGATCTACAGCGGTTTACTGGTGGGATTCGTGGCTTTTATTGTCGGCAGTCTACTCACGCCGGAACAACGGGTGGTCGCAACCGCCTGAATAGCGGTTACGGGAAAGCATGACGCCATCCCGTAACCTGCCTGATTATACTCGTGAGCCCCAGAGGTCATATTCGTCGGCGTTTTCGATCTTCACTTTGACGATCTCGCCCACTTTTACCCCGGTTTCACCGTTCAGGTAGACCGCACCGTCGATCTCCGGTGCATCGGCCATGCTACGGCCAATCGCGCCTTCTTCGTCAACTTCGTCGATCAGCACCAGCAGTTCGCGGCCAATTTTGTCCTGCAGACGCTGGGCCGAGATCTGTTGCTGCAGTTGCATAAAGCGGTGATAACGTTCTTCTTTCACCTCTTCCGGCACCTGATCGGCCAATTCGTTGGCCGCCGCGCCTTCCACCGGGCTGTATTTGAAACAGCCGACGCGATCCAGCTTGGCTTCTTGCAGGAAGCTGAGCAGCATCTGGAAATCTTCTTCGGTTTCACCTGGGAAACCCACGATGAAGGTGGAGCGCAGCGTCAGATCCGGGCAGATTTCACGCCAGCGCTTGATGCGCTCCAACGTGCGTTCTACCGCGCCAGGGCGCTTCATCAGCTTGAGGATTTTCGGGCTGGCGTGTTGCAGCGGAATATCCAGATACGGCAGGATTTTGCCTTCCGCCATCAGTGGAATAACGTCATCCACGTGCGGGTAAGGGTAAACATAGTGCAAACGCACCCAGGCACCCAGGCTTGAGAGTTGCTCACACAGGCTAACCATGCTGGTTTTCACCGGCTGGCCATTCCAGAAGCCGGTACGGTGTTTCACATCAACGCCGTAGGCCGAGGTATCCTGCGAAATCACCAGCAGTTCTTTTACCCCGGACTTCACCAGGCGTTTGGCCTCATCCAGCACGGAACCGATCGGGCGGCTGTCGAGATCGCCACGCATCGAGGGGATGATGCAGAAAGTGCAGCGGTGGTTACAGCCTTCAGAGATCTTCAGATAGGCGTAGTGCTTCGGCGTCAGTTTCACGCCCTGCGCCGGGATCAGGCTGGTAAACGGGTTATGTTCTGGCTTTGGCACATATTGGTGAACGTGGGATAGCACCTGCTCATAGCTGTGCGGCCCGGTGATTTCCAGCACCTTCGGATGCACTTCACGGATCTGGTTTTCTTTTGCACCTAGACAGCCGGTCACAATCACCTTACCGTTTTCGTTTAATGCTTCGCCGATCGCCTCTAGCGATTCTTGTACGGCACTGTCAATAAAGCCGCAGGTGTTGACGATCACCAGTTCGGCGTCGTCATAACGGGGTACTACCTGATAGCCTTCATTACGCAGTTCAGTCAGGATCCGTTCAGAATCAACCAGGTTTTTCGGGCAACCTAGTGAAACAAAGCCGACACGGGGGGCTTTTGGGGTCATAGTCTGTGACATAGCTCAATCCAAAAAAGAAACGAGCGGATTTTACACATGAGCAACGTGAAATTACACCGTTATGTGCAAGGGCATAAATAAAAAACAGCCCGGCAAAATTTGGCTCAGAAGTTACAGCCAGCCGGAGCGTTTAAGTTTCCGATACAGGAAAACGCAGCCGACGACGGTCACGCCCAGCGTGGCATGGTAGGCCCAGGGGAATTTCAGTTCGGGCATATCGGCAAAGTTCATCCCATACAGGCTGAAAATCACCGTTGGGATCGCCAGGATCGCCCCCCAACCGGCCAGCCGCTTAACCACTTCGTTTTGCTTAACGGTCACCAGCGCCAGATTTACGTGCATGGCGTTAGTCAGCATCTCACGCATGTCGTCCAGAGTGCTGGCAACCTGCCGGGCGTGATCCTGTACGTCACGCACATAGGCGCGCAGCTCTTTGGGGATCACGTCTTCATGCAGGTGAATCAACTGATTGCAGATCTCATCCATCGGCAACGCAGCGTTGCGCAGGCCGAGCAGATGGCGGCGCAGGCTGTAGACGTTTTCGATCGCGGTTTCATCAAACTCCGACTTGAACATGCTAGATTCAATGTCTTCGATCATCGCTTCAAACTTGCCGACGATATGGCGGTAATTGTCGACGATGAAATCCAGCACCGAATACAGGGCAAACCCTGGCCCATGGCACAGTTGCTTCGGGTTTTCTTCGGCTTTGGTGCGGATCGGTGCATAACTGGAAGAGGCGCCGTGGCGCACGCTGATCAGAAAGTTTTTACCGACGAAGAAGTGCGTTTCACCATATTCCACTTCGCCCAGTTCCCATTGAACAGTTTTCACCACGATGAACAGGGAGTCGCCATAGGTTTCGATCTTTGGCCGCTGGTGGGCACAAAGCGCATCTTCAATTGCCAGATCGTGCAGGCCGAACTCCTCCTGGATCTTGCGCATAAAAGCGTCTTCGGGTTGCCATAATCCCAGCCAGACGAAGGTATCCGGCGCTTTAACCACTTCGCTGATATCGTCGATAGTGATATCGCCCAGCCGTTTACCCGCTTTGTAGGCGATGCAGTTTACCACCATGGTTTGGCTTTCCATCTGCTTTACCTGTCAGTCCGTGAGAGATTTGGTGAAAAAATAGCGCTCATGCTCTATTGGGGCATTGCGCAATATCATCTGTAGCTGGTAGCCCTGTTTTTCGTAGAAGGGCCGAGCCTGAAAGCTGAAGGTATCGACCCGCGCGTATTTGCACCCTTCTGCCATAGCCTGTTGCTCTGCCGCTTTGATGAGTTGGCTGCCAACGCCTTCGCCGCGTAACGACTCAGAAACCCATAACAGATCGATGCTCAACCAGTGGCCAACGGTGTTGCCGGTCAGCCCGGCCATTTTGTTACCCTGAGCATCCAAGACAAACACCCCGATATTCTTATTCAGAATATCGCCGACAAATTGGCGATTGTAAGCCTTTAAATGATTGCGGATCTCTTCGGTGTCTTCCGGGCGCAGGTCATCTGTTACGGTGATATTCATATTTCCTCCTGAGTGATAGCTCCACTTTAGCGGCGAATTTTTTAAATTCAATGGGTTAAAAACCAGGGTGTGACGTATCAGGTAAGGGGGATCATCACGGTGCTCTGGTAGGCGGGGCGGGCACACAGTTGCTGATACCAACGTTCCATATGTGGGCGCGGCTGGCGTTTAATCGGCAGTTCAAACCAGGCGTAAATGAAGCTGCCCAGCGGGATGTCACCGATACCGAACTCTGCACCGGAAAGGTAAGGCTGTTGTGCCAGTTGGTGTTCAACGATCGTAAAGTGTTGCTCCAGTTCGGCGATCGCCGCATCGATAGCCGCATGATCGCGCTGCTCGGCAGGCGTACGAACCATGCCCCAGAAAAGGGTCCGGAAGGGGGCGGCAATGGTTGAGGTGAGCCAATCCATCCATTTTTCTGCGGCGGCGCGCGCTTGCAGATCTTGCGGATAAAACGGTGCCTGGCCGAACTTGGCTGCCAAATAACGCACAATGGTATTGGATTCCCACAGCACGAAGTCGTCGTCCTGCAGCAGCGGTACCAGCCCGTTGGGGTTGAGTGCGCGGTACGGTTGTTCGTTCACTTTGCCGTAAGTGCCCCCCGCGTTGATATGGGTGTAGTTCAGCCCTAGCTCTGCGGCGCACCAGCGTGCTTTCTTCACGTTATTCGAATTTGCCCGGCCCCAAATGGTCAACATAAAACGCCTCTGTATGTGTTTGAGAATGTCGCGTTAATACCTACGCGATAAAGTGGTTTTTGTCACACGCAAAGGCATTTTTTGCTAGGTGATACGCAAATCATCAGCGTTCCCAGTGGCACACTTCCCAACCATAGCGTGCAGCCAGGGCGCTCAGTTCGCTGTCGGGGTTGATGACCGTGGCGCTGTCGACAAACTGCAGCATGGCTTGATCGTTGATGGAGTCGCTATAGCCGTGGCTGTGTGCAAACTGCAGTTCAGGATGCTGCTGTAACCATTGTTGCAAGCGGATGACTTTACCCTGCTGATAGGTCAGGGTGCCGTAAGTGTTGCCGGTAAAACGGCCATCAACCACTTCAACGCCAATCGCCAATCCGGCATCGGCCCCCAGTTGTTCGGCAATCGGGGTGACCAGGTGTTCGCCGGTGGCAGAAATAATCAGAATGCAATCACCGCGTTCACGATGCCACAACAGGCGCTCACGCGCGGCAGGGTAGACGCGGGGGAGAATAGCGCGGCGGATATAGCGCTGCACCCAACTGGCCACGGTCTGGCTACTCAACCCTGTCAACGGAACCAGCGTGGCCCGCATGTAATCCTCCATCGGCAATTTACCCTGATAGTAGAGCCGCATCAGTTGCTGTTCCTGCCGTTCTAACTCCGCAGGGGCAAACCCCTCGGCCACCAGCCAGCGGATCCACAGGCTGGCGCTGTCATCATCGATCAGGGTTTCATCCAGGTCGAAAAGGGCTAAATCCATCAGTTTTCTCCAGTAAGAACACCTACGGCAGCGTTGAAGTAGCGCCGAGTATAAGACACATTGATGACCGTTCTGCGACACTGGGCAGGAGGTTTGCCTTAGCCCGCCCGCCATAATTAAAGTTAATGGCACGATTTTTAGCCAATTTGCCCACTAAAGCGTACAGTTATGTAAAAGTTCAGAAAAATCAGGCCAATCCCTGCCAGAATAAGAGAAACCGAATAAACTCACTATAGGGTCATTTTAGGTACAGCGTTGCATTGAGCCACTCTCGCTGGTTGGCTGAAAACGTAAACATGTTTGCGGGTTAACGCTATTTCAATGGGTTAAACGAACATACTGGCGACGTCATGATGAAAAAAACTTACTCCACCTCTCTTCAAAAATTGGCCCTCGGTGTAGGCGTCATACTGCTCATTACCCGCAGCGTACAAGCGGCTGAAGCACCAGAAATACCGCAAGTGGATGCTAAAGCCTATGTGCTGATGGACTATAACAGTGGCAAGATCCTGGCAGAAGGCAACCCTGATACCCGCCTTGACCCAGCCAGCCTGACTAAAATCATGTCCAGCTATGTGATCGGCCAGGCGATAAAAGCGGGCAAAATCAAGCCGGACGATCTGGTCACCGTGGGGAAAGATGCCTGGGCAACCGGCAACCCGGTGCTGCGCGGCTCCTCTCTGATGTTTATCAAGCCGGGCGATCAGGTGCCGGTGTCGGAACTGAATAAAGGGATCGTTATTCAGTCGGGCAATGATGCCAGTATCGCGCTGGCGGATTTTGTGGCAGGTAGCCAGGATTCGTTCGTTGGGCTGATGAATAACTATGCTAAATCTCTTGGCTTGCAGAATACCAATTTCCTGACGGTGCACGGCTTGGATGCCGAAGGGCAATACAGCACCGCGCGCGATATGGCGCTGCTGAGCCAGGCGCTGATCCGAGACGTGCCAGACGAATATGCGCTGCATAAAGAGAAAGAGTTCACGTTTAACAAAATCCGCCAGATCAACCGTAACCGTTTGTTGTGGAGCACCAATCTGAACGTGGACGGTATCAAGACCGGCTACACCAGCGGTGCTGGGCACAATCTGGTGGCCTCCGCGACCGAGGGCCCCATGCGCCTGATTTCGGTTGTGCTGGGGGCACCGAGCGATCGCGTGCGTTTCAGCGAGAGCGAGAAACTGCTGACCTGGGGGTTCCGCTTCTATGAAACCGCGATCCCGATCAAGGCCGACAAAGCCTTTGTCACGCAGAAAGTCTGGTTTGGTGACGTGGGGGAAGTGCCGCTGGGGGTGGCCAAAGACGCGGCCGTAACCATCCCGAAAGGGCAGATGAAGAATCTGAAGGCCAGTTATCAGCTCAACCAGCCGACCTTGGAAGCGCCGTTGGCGAAAAATCAGGTCGTCGGCACCGTCAATTTCCTGCTGGATGGCAAAACCATTGAGCAGCATCCGCTGGTGGTGATGCAGGAGGTGAAACAGGGCAACTTCTTAAGCCGCATGTGGGACTTTGTGATGATGAAACTGAGCCAGTGGTTTGGTGGCATCTTCGGCTGAAGATAAACGGGGCCACTTGAGTGGCCCCAAATCAGATCAATGACATGCCACTACTTTGATTGCCAGGCCGCCTTGCGAGGTTTCGCGGTACTTGGCGTTCATGTCTTTGCCTGTTTCATACATGGTTTCGATCACCTTATCCAGGCACACGCGCGGCTCGCTGGTGCGGCGCAGCGCCATGCGCGCGGCATTGACGGCTTTCACCGCAGAAATGGCGTTGCGCTCGATACAAGGCACCTGCACCTGGCCAGCCAGCGGATCGCAGGTCAGCCCCAGGTGGTGTTCCATAGCGATTTCTGCGGCAATGCACACCTGTGCCGGGCTGCCCCCCATCAGTTCTGCCAAACCGGCCGCCGCCATAGAGCAGGCGACGCCCACTTCCCCTTGGCAACCGACTTCAGCGCCGGAGATCGACGCATTCATCTTGTACAGCGTGCCGATCACCCCGGAAGCCAGGAAGAAACGGCTGTAAGAGTTGGTATTGATCGGGCGGATAAACTGATCGTAATACGCCAGTACCGCCGGAATGATGCCGCAGGCGCCGTTGGTTGGTGCGGTTACCACGCGGCCACCGGCGGCGTTTTCTTCGTTTACGGCAAAGGCGAACATATTGATCCAATCCACCACGTTCATCGGATCAATATTGTTCTTGTCACCGGTCACCAGAATACGCCGCAGAGCGGCCGCGCGGCGCTGAACCTTCATCGGGCCGGGCAGCAGGCCTTCGGTATTCATCCCGCGTTCAATGCCGGTGCGCATCACCTGCCACACGTCAGCGAAGTGCGCCTCGATTTCCGTTTTACTGCGCAGTGCCAATTCGTTCTGCATCACCAACCCGGAAAGCGAAAGCCCGGTTTCCTTACAATGTTGCTGCAAGTCTTGCGCGGAGCGGTAAGGGTAAGGGATGGGGGCGGCATTGCTGGCTGCTTGGCCGAAATGTTCTTCATCAACGATAAAACCACCGCCGATGGAGTAGTAGGTTTTGCTGTGTAGCCGTTGCTCACCGGCGTAGGCGCTGATGCACATACCGTTTTCATGCAGCGGCAAATTGTTACTGTGGAAGTTCATGCCGCCTTGGCGCGGGAAATCGACCTCGTGCGCGCCGTTGGCTAGTAGCAAACGGCCACGCTGCCCCACGTCGCGGATAAAGCCGGTAATGCTGTCGATATCCACGTCATGCGGCAGATTCCCCGCCAGGCCCATGATAATGGCGATATCAGTATGGTGCCCTTTACCGGTGAGCGACAACGAGCCATAAACGTCGACCACCACGCGGGTGGTGTCGTGCAGTTGCCCTTGGGCGATCAAGTCATCGGTAAACTGTTTGCCAGCCTTCATCGGGCCGACGGTATGGGAGCTTGATGGGCCGATACCTATTTTGAAAATATCGAAAACGCTGATCATTGTCTTAACCTTCTTTTTCAGGTTACAGGCATGGATACCAGGAAGGGGGAGGGTGAAAAGCCGGCGCCATGCAGCGCCGGCCGAGCGTGGTTAGCCGAACAGGGTGTACAGAATGGCGGAAATGGCAATCAGCCCCATCACGACCACGAATACGTTGCTGATATGCCCACTGTACTTGCGCATGGCTGGAACTTTACGGATGGCATACATCGGCATCAGGAACAGCAGCATGGCGATGATCGGGCCACCGAGGTTCTCGATCATGCCCAAAATGCTCGGGTTCAATGTCGCGACGATCCAGGTGGTCACCAGCATAAAGATCGCTGTGATGCGGTTCAGCTTATTGCTGCTGATGGTTTTGCCGCGGCTCTTCATGGATTTGGAGATCATGCCGTTAAAGCCTTCGCGGGCACCCAGATAATGGCCCAGGAAAGATTTGGTGATGGCGATAAACGCGATGACCGGTGCGATATAAGCGATCATCGGGTTGTTAAAGTGGTTGGCCAGATAAGACAGAATCGAGATATTCTGCGCTTTGGCTTCTGCCAGATCGGCCGGAGAGAGGCTCAACACGCAGCTGAAGACGAAGAACATTACCGTCAGAACCATCATGATGTGGGCATAAGCCAGAATGCGTGAGCATTTTTTCTCGGCGCCTGTGCCATATTCTTCACGCTTTGCCACGGCGAAAGCGGAGATGATCGGTGAGTGGTTAAAGGAGAACACCATTACCGGGATCGCCAGCCACAGGGTGATCACCAGGCCGTGGCCCAAACCGCTGCCGGAACCGGCCAGAGAAAGGTTCTCGAAGATGGCACCGGTCCAGTTAGGGATCAGATACAGCGCCAGCATCATCAGCACGCCGACAAACGGGAACACCAGAATACTCATGGTTTTCACGATGGCTTGCTCACCGAAACGCACGATGGTCATCAGCCCGACGATCAGGATCAGGGACAGAATCGCGCGCGGCGGTGATACCAGCCCCAACTGATGGGTAATAAAACTGTCAACGGTATTGGTGATCGCCACGCTGTAAACCAGCAGGATAGGGTAGATCGCAAAGAAATAGAGCAGGGTGATCAGCTTACCGGCGCTGATGCCAAAGTGCTCCTCTACCACCTCGGTGATGTCTTCACCGGGATTTTTACCGGAAAGAACGAAACGGCACAGGCCACGGTGGGCAAAAAACGTCATCGGAAAGGCGATGATCGCCATGATAATCAAGGGAATCAAACCACCGATACCGGCGTTAATGGGCAGAAACAGTACGCCTGCGCCGATGGCGGTGCCATACAGGCCCAACATCCACATGGTGTCAGATTTGCGCCAGGTCGTGCTGGAAGCCGAGGCCGCAGAGGCAATTGTGCCGGTCTGTGTAGTGTCCATAAATATCTCCGAAGTGAACACGTTAATTTGAAATTAAAGGCAAATTTTCAGGATAGAGCTGCCCGGCGAAATATCAGATTTCGTCAGAGATCAGCATTAGATATTACTTGCGGGGTGATATGACGCCCCCTGGTTGTTTATTATGCTAATTATCGTTTGCGATGGTTGCCGGATAACTAACCCAATGACTTTCTGCTGTTAAATAGCTAAAAGCCGCAACTTCTGCCGGAAGATCTTTGTCTGCCGATTTTTGTTGGCGGCAAGATAACGATTTACAGCAGAAACAACCGTGATCGCACTCTCAAATGCGTTATTTGTGCGTTGGTTTGCTTTTTTAATGATTTTTCGTGCATATGTTGCGCAGATGTAAGAGATCTCATGCTGAAACCGATTTCATTCACTCTGCGATGAAGGTTCAGGCTTGGTGATGTTTAGCCAGATAAAAGTCTGCCTGGTTGATTGGGATTGGCGATATATTTCAATACGGCGTTTTGATTTAGCTGAAAACCCTTATCATTGTAATTGGTACTTATCTATTGCAGATTAAGTGAGATTAACAGTTTGTTTATAAAGGAATTAAAGCAAATGCTGGCGGGTTTGGTGAAGCAATAAATAGAGCTGTGCGACGGAAACAATGCATATTTATTTATCATATAAATAAAGATAATTGCCGATATTTTACGCAGGAAGGTGAAGTGGCTATTAGGGTTTAAATCGTATTATTGGTAATGAACCTAGAGTGTCATATTTTTATTCAGAGTGAACTTGGCTTAATTTTCGGCAATTTTATTCCGTAAAAAATAATAACCCAGGCAAGCTGTTGCAATTCATTAACCTGTAATTAGGGCGGAATGAGTTATTTGGCGAGTTTGATTGCTGGTATTTTGTACAAACGAATGAGCGTTGATTGCCGCTTCATAACGACCATGGAGCCTAGGAGGTTTTGATGCGGTCACGCGCTGATTTTCTTCCACCCTGCGCTAACTGCGGCGGGTTTGTGATCCCAATCACCAATCGCGGTAAGCTTGCCAACTGATTTCTTCCGAATTTGGATGTTAAGGGAATGTTGTCTCGTGGATGGCTGTAAAACACTGTGCTAGGATGATTTGCCGCTATTTCAGGCACTGACTATAACTCTAAAAGGATGCCCCTATGCTTTTAAATAATCGAAAGATTTTTGTCGCTGTTGCAGCAACCTTATTCGCAGTAAGCAGCTATGCGGCTACGCCGAAATCAGTGGCTATCGTATCGATCGTTGATCATCCGGCGTTGGATGCGACGCGTGACGGGGTCATTGATGAATTAAAGGCCGCAGGTTATGACAAGGATAAGGTCAAGATTCAATTCCAGAGTGCGCAAGGAAACATGGCCACCGCCGGGCAGATCGCACGTAAGTTTATCGGTGACAAACCCGATGCCATAGTCGCGATCTCCACCCCGGCAGCCCAGTCGGTGATCGCTGCGACCAAAACTATTCCGGTGGTGTTTACTACGGTAACCGATCCGGTGGCGGCCAAGCTGGTTAAGAGCTGGGAGCCAAGTGGCACCAACGTGACCGGCGTTTCTGACAGCGTTGCTATCGGCCCGCAGGTGGACCTGATTCTAAAGGTGAAGCCAGATGCCAAACGCGTTGGCATGGTATTCAGCCCGGGTGAGGTCAACTCGACGGTGGTGGTGAAAGAGCTGAAAGATGAGTTAACCAAACGCGGTATGACCCTGGTTGAAGCACCGGCAGCGCGTACCGTTGACGTGACCCCGGCGGCGAAAAGCCTGGTGGGGAAAGTTGACGTCATCTATACCAATACCGATAACAACGTGATCTCCACCTACGAATCGCTGGTCGCTGTGGCGAATCAGGCCAAAATCCCGCTGATCGCGGGTGACAACAGCGTTGCCAAACGCGGTGCTGCTGCTGCGCTGGGCATGAGCTATTACGATCTGGGGCGGCAAACCGGTAAAATCGTTGTGCGTCTGTTAGAGGGCGAGCAGCCGGGCACTATCGCGCCAGAGGTGGGCAATAAGCTCAGCCTGAGCGTGAACCCAGCCGCCGCGAAGAAGCAGGGCGTAACACTGCCAGCGGACCTGGTGCAGTCAGCACAAGAAGTTATCAAGTAACGCTTTGCGGCGCATCGCTTTTTTATTCTAGGGAATGGCCCGCCAGTTCTGGTGGGCCAAGGTTTTTTATGAGGTTTGCATGTCGTTAATTTCCCTTATGGGGGCTTTGGAGATCGGCCTGATCTTTGCGCTGGTGGCGCTTGGGGTGCTGATTTCCTTTCGTTTGCTCAACTTTCCTGATCTGACGGCGGATGGCAGCTTCCCCCTGGGTGGCGCTGTTGCGGCGATCATGATCGTCAGCGGTTACAACCCTTGGCTGGCCTGCGGGCTGGCCGCTCTCGCCGGGGCTGGTGCCGGTTGTCTGACCGCCTGGCTGCATGTGCGGCTCGGCATTCTGCAACTGTTGGCCAGTATTCTGGTGATGATCGCCCTGTATTCCATCAATCTGCGTATTATGGGTGCCCCTAATCTGGCTCTGATTGGGCTGCCCAGCGTATTTACTCCGTTTATCAGCCAGGTTGAAGATAATGCCTGGTTGATTCAGCCGCTGCTGCTGCTGGTCATAGTGGTGTTGGTCAAGCTGGCGCTGGATGCGTTTTTGACCTCCGAAGTCGGCCTGGCGCTGCGTGCAACCGGCGCGAATCCCCGTATGGCGCGCGCGCAGGGTATTGCCACCAATCGGCTGACGGTGATCGGCATGGCGCTTTCTAATGCGTTGATTGCGCTGGCTGGCGCGTTGTATGTGCAAACTCAGGGCGGTGCCGATATCTCTATGGGGATTGGGACCATTGTCGTCGGGCTGGCGGCGGTGATCATTGGTGAAACACTGTTACCCGCGCGCAGCCTTTATCTGATCACCTTGGCGACCTTGCTGGGAGCATTGGTTTACCGCCTGATGATTGCGCTGGCGCTGAATGCCGACTTTATTGGCCTGCAGGCGCAGGATCTGAATCTGATTACCGCAGTATTGGTGACGCTGGCACTGATTTTGCCGAAGTTGAAACAGAAATTGAAAAGTAAGCAAGGAAGGCGGCCATCATGATGCGTGCCGAGCAGTTGTTTAAAACCTTTAATCCCGGCACTCCGCTGGAAAACCCGGTATTGCGTGGCCTGTCTCTGAGTATTGAAGCCGGGCAGTTCGTTACGGTGATTGGCAGCAATGGGGCGGGAAAGTCTACGCTGCTGAATGCGATCAGCGGTGACATTACCCCCGATCGCGGTCAGCTGTTTATTGGCGATCAGGACGTGACTACCATGCCAGCCTGGCGCCGTGCTGGCATGGTGGCTCGGGTGTTTCAGGATCCGCTGGCGGGCACCTGCGAAGGGCTCAGCATTGAAGAGAACCTGGCGCTGGCGCTGCAGCGTGGCCAAACCCGTGGGTTTCAGCGTGCGGTCAAAAACCAACAGCGTGCGCTGTTCCGTGACAAGCTGGCGACGCTGGAACTGGGCTTGGAGAATCGTTTAGGCGATCACATGGGGTTGCTTTCCGGTGGGCAGCGGCAGGCGGTCAGCCTGTTGATGGCCTCGCTACAACCTTCGCGCCTACTGTTGCTGGATGAGCATACGGCAGCGCTCGATCCTAAAACCGCCGCCTTTGTGTTGGCGCTAACCGATCGTATTGTCGCCGAACAGCAACTGACGGTGCTGATGGTGACACACTCGATGCGGCAGGCGCTGGATCATGGGCATCGCACGGTGATGCTGCACCAGGGGCGCGTGGTGCTGGACGTTAGCGGTAAGCAGCGGGCCAACATGCAGGTGACCGATCTGCTGGAGATGTTCGAAAAAACGCGCGGCGAAAAGCTGGATGATGATGGGTTGCTGCTGAGTTAATCCAGCCATATCCTCCAAGCTGCTGTCTACCAACCGAACTGATTAGACGTTGATAACCATGCAAACGCTGATTCCGCTTCGCTTACTGGAAGTTAACTCCTCGTTAATCTGGCATTGGCCACATTTGCAGGAAGTGATTGCCGTTATGAAGCGGGATCGTTTTAACGGCCTGGTTGTCCATCAGCAAGATCTACTCGCCCTACTGGTGTTACCCTCTCCTTATTGCCTGCATGGCCGTGACAACCTGCTGCGTGAACGGCAGGAACGCCTGTTATATCTGCAGCGTTTATACCGTTATTGCAATCTCGCCGGTATCGGCGTTTGGCTTCAGGGGGAGGCATTCCCTCATGGCGGAAAATTACAGGAAAAGTACCCTGAATATGCCTTGATAGAAAACAGCGGTGCGGATGAACTCTTCTGGAAAAATTTCTATCAGCAGGCGTTGGTTGAAACATTACAACATTTGCCCGGTATTGACGGTGTGATTGTCAATCTGCCTCGGCATCAGGCCTACCGCGCCAACTGGTCGTCCACGCTTCCCTACCTTTATCAGACACTGCGCAGCCAAGGGAAGAAAATGGTGCTGCGCGATTATATGGATGATGATGCCGCGTCATGGCAATTGATTAATGCGTTACAGGTGCTGCCGCCTGATGTGCGAGTGTCATTGAAAGCGGTAGCTAACGGGTATCGCCCTGGATTTGCCAACAACCCATTGCTCACACAGTTGGCAGGCCGCATCAAGTGGATTGAGTTTAACATGTGGGGGCTGGAGTATGGTTGGACACTGCTGCCTTGTTATCTGTTAGATGAAATTCAGGGGCGGCTCAGTTGGGGCGAGAATACGGCAGGCGATCGCCTGGAGGCCATCACCGGCAGGCTCAGTTGGGAATGGATTTCTAACAGTTCACTGATTAACTCGGTTAATTCGGTCAACCTGCACGGGCTGGCGATGTTTGGCCGTGAAATGTGTCTGTCAGAAAAACAGGCGTTTCACTGTTGGTTGACCGATATGCTGGACCATAAAGTGGAGGCGGCTGAACTGAACGCGTTCCATCAGCTCTATACCAGCAGCTACGAATGGATGAGGAAAACCCCCTATATCTTGGGCCATGTTCTGCATCACTATAGTCAGGTGCCGGAAAGTTATGCTCAGGCGGTGCAATTGCTGCAATTGCACGCGCGTCATACCGAGGGGTACCTGGCAGCATCGTCGCTTTTTCCCAACGTTAGCCCTGATGCTGGCCGTGAACAGTACCAGCAATTGCTGCTAGAGAAGCAACGGGCACTTTTTTTGGCACAAAGCTCCCGCAGTCAGTTACACCATATTTTACAATGTGTTGATATTACGAAGGAAAAGAGCGCACTTTTCAAGCGGGTCTGGGATCGGGTTGCCTACTACACCGATATGTTTGATGCCGTGGCGAAAGGGGTGGCGATGAAGTTGATGCTTGAACGCTATGGCAGCCAGAGCGGCATCTCCTCGTTTGATCTGGCACAACAGATCACGCAGCTGCGGCAGTTGGCGCTGCGCATTGATGAATGGTTGGAGAAGGAGGAGCAACAGCAGCCCCACTATCTGGCGATGCTGTTCGATCCCGCCAGGCTGATGAGCCTGGCGGATAGCCTGTGTCAGGATTAGTCAGCCTGTTTTAGTTGCTGATAGAAATCCCGCAGAATGTAAAAAGCTGCTTTGCGGGTGTGTTTGTCGGCGGCGATCAACCCTTTGCAATTAAGCCCCTGTTGATAAGGATTCTGCCGCCGTTCCGAGCGATAGTCGTACAGCAGCCAGGGCGTGAAGCCGCGCACATAGTCGAGTTTTGGCAGATAGGCGGTTTGTTTGCGATAGACTTCCGCCATGTAGTGTTCAGAGAATGGGCCAGACTGTGGCGCGTTTTTGCCCAGAACCCCTTCAGCCCCGGTTTCGGTAATCACCACCGGTTTGGTAGGCGATGAGTTTTCCCCTAACGCGATCAGATCCTCAAAGTTCTCTTCATACCAGCCGTAGTATTCATTCAGTCCTATGATGTCGAGATGCTCCGCCAGGCGATCTTCAATCTTCATTTTGGCGTGGTTAACCAGGCAGGCCGCTGAAATCAACCGGCTGGGATCGGCCTGCCGCGCTGCCTTAACCAGCGTGGTCATAAAATGCAAGCGTTCATCGGTGTCAGCGTTCTCATTACCCACCGACCAGATAATGACGCTGGCGCGGTTGCGGTCACGCATAATCAGCTCCATCAACTGGTTATGGGCATCGCGCTGCGTGGCCGGGTTATTGAAATCGATAGCCCAATAGTTCGGGATCTCTTCCCACAGTAATAGGCCCACTTCATCGGCAATACGTGCGGCCATTTCGTGGTGCGGATAGTGAGCCAGGCGTAGGTAATTACAGTTCAGCTCCTTGGCATCGCGAAAGCGGCGGCGGATATCGGCTTCGCTGGTCATTTTCCCCAGCAGCAGGTCGTCTTCATGGCAATTAACCCCTCGCAGGTAGAGCGAGCGGCCATTCAGGCGAATATCGGTGCCTACCACCTCTATCTGCCGGAAACCCACGCGATCGCTCACCCAATCTCGCCCCAGTGATGCCATAACCTGGTAGAGCTTGGGTTGCTCGGGCGACCAAAGCACTGGTTGCACGCAGAAGGTGGTTTCTGCGACCCCTTCAACCACCGGTAAGCTTTGGCTGATACCTAACTCAGTTAAAGCAAAATTAACCTCAGTTGCCGGGCCCTCAACGGCGATCCTGACCGCAATGCGGTTGTAACCACCGTCAGGAACCAGATAGACGAAAAGATCGCGGATATAACTTGCTGGAGTGCGGATCAAATCGATTTCGCGATAAACTCCGCCGTAGTTAAACCAGTCATTATTACGCAGCGGCAGTCTGTCGGTGGTGCGGTTATTATTTACGCACAGCATCAGGATATTATTACCCGGTTGCAGTTGTGGGGTTAACTCTGCGCAGAAAGGCGTTGAACCGCCATAGTGATTACCAATAAAGCGATGGTTGAGAAAGACTTTGCAGTCGTAGTTGGCAGCGCCAATACGCAAGAAAACGCGTTCATCTTCGTCGCGCTCTATATAATCAATTTCACGCGTATACCAAGCGCTGCCTTCAAAATAAAACCACTTGTCTTTTATCATCTGCCAGCAACTGGGGACAGGAATGGTTTGCCCGGCGAACGGATCATAGTCGTAGGGATCTCGGCGTGTTTCTGCGTCGCGCTGTTGCAGCAAAAACCATTTTTGTCTTAACCCGGTATCGTGTAGATCCAAGGTAAAGCGCCACTCTCCGCCGAGGCTTTCCCGCTCTCGGCCACCGGAGAACAGCAGGTTGCGGTAATTAAGATTCTGCAGGTTATAGGGGCGATCGTATTGTTCGTTATGTAGGCACTCAACAGCATTGTCAGCCAGGTCAGACTTTTCCAACATGGTATTTCCCTTCTGCGATAAAGTATTGCTGGAGAATAACCGGTAGAGATCTACGGCTGTGGAGTCTAAGACGGCGAGCAGGAAACAAGGCATGATGAAAAAATAGAATTGTGATGAACATCTTAATTCAATCAGGTTATAGAGTGATGTTGATCACGAGTTTATTTTAATTCGCGTGATCTTTATCACAATTACGTCCGATAACAGCGAAGTCGCTCACAAAAAATAACCCGGTGCCTTTTGAACTCTCAATTCTATTTCGTGCCCGTCTGCATTTTTACCGTGCCCCCATAGACTGGAATGGCGTGTTTTTAGGCTGTTTCTATCTGGCACTGGAGGGTAATACGATGAGTGAATTACGCAGCGAACTCAGTGAACAGGCGGTAAAGTCGGGGGTTAGCATGAGCCGCTACCGATGGACCGTGTGTGCATTATTGTTCTTTTCTGTCACCATTAATAATCTTGACCGTTCTATCCTGGGCTTACTCGCCCCGATGTTACAAAAAGATATTGGCTGGAGTGAAATTGAGTACGGCAATATTGTCACCGCGTTTCAGGCCGCCTACGCCGTAGGCTTATTTATCTGTGGCCGGATTGTCGACCTGTATGGGGCTCGCCTGGTGTTACCGATCGCCCTGGCGATCTGGAGTGTGGCGGCAATGGCCCATGGCGCAGCCAGTACGGTCGTGGGATTTATTTACGCCCGTATCTTTCTGGGCTTGGGAGAGAGCGCCAACTTCCCTTCTGCGGTCAAGGTGGCAGCAGAATGGTTCCCTAAACGTGAGCGTGCTTTCGCTACCGGGATTTTTAACTCAGGTTCTAACGTCGGCAACATTTTCGCACCGATTATTATCCCTTGGATCGCACTGCAGTGGGGATGGCGTGAAGCCTTTATTGTCACGGGAGCGGTGGGCTTTATCTGGATTGCTTTCTGGTTATTTTTATACGGCAAACCGGGCAAGACGAAAAAAGTCAATCAGGAGGAGTTGGCCTGGATTAATCAGGACGATACCCCTGAATCTGCTGAACAGACAGCGCAAAAAGTCAGTTGGTTAGGATTGTTAAAGCATCGCCAGACCTGGGCTTTTGCGCTGTGCAAATTTCTGACCGATCCCATCTTCTGGTTTTTCCTCTTCTGGTTGCCAAAGTGGCTGCATGATGCCCGCGGTATTGATATGGCGCACATGGCAATGCCGCTGGTATTAATCAATATTCTGGCCACCTTGGGTGGGTTGGGGGGCGGTTATCTTCCCGCCTGGCTGGTGAATCGCGGCGTAGCGGTCAATAAGGCACGTAAATTAACGTTGTTGCTGTGTGCCATTTGCGTTTTACCTATTCTGCTGGTTTCTAACGTCTCTAATCTTTGGCTGGCAGTAGCACTGATCGGTATTGCGGTTGCTGCTCATCAGGGATGGTCGGTGAATCTCTACACCAGCGTATCGGATATGTTTCCTAAACAGGCCGTAGGCGCAGTGGTCGGTATAGGCTGCTTAATTGGTTCCATCGGTTCTATTATTTTTGCGCAGGCCACGGGGCATATATTACAGGCCACCGGAAGCTACTGGTCTATTTTCCTGATGGGCGGTTTTGCCTATCTGCTTGGCTTCCTCATTATGCACTTCTTAATCCCCACTATGTCTGCGGCAAAACTTAACGATTAAAAGGAAATAAGATGAAATTGACCGATAGCCTGTTGCAGGAGCGTATTCTGGCGGCTAAAAATCAGAGTCTGCGTTGGTTGAATAGCATGCAGTTGCCTGATGGCGTGCCGGGTGTATTGCGCGTTAGCGAATATCATCAGCCGGAACGGTGGCCGCAGATGTTGCTTTCCGGTACTTATGACGGAACTATGGCCCGAGTGCTGTTGGGCGATCATATTGAGGAGAAAAAGCGGCTGGCAGACTGGATTTTAAGCCATCAGCAGGAAGACGGCTATTTCCTGTTGCCGGGGTTACGTTGGGAGGACACCTGGAAGCGCCCCGATATTGAAGCGACCCGCCAATATATGCGCTTTCATGCCACCAACTATTGTATGGGGGCATTAGAGGTTTTAGAGCAATTAGATCGCATAGAGCTGCCTTTTCTAACCCCGTTCCTTGATCCGCAATATTTCTGGGCGTGGTTAGGCCAGCGCGACATGCGCGACCCTTGGCTGGAAGGGAATAATATCGTGAACCTGGGCAGCTTCCTGCTGCTTGAGCAGCAGAGAAACCCAACTGGCGCAGCCGCTCAGCGTCTGCAGGATATGATTTTCTGGCATAACCAGCAAAGTGAACCTTATTCAGGTTTCTGGGGGCCTGGCCAGCAGTTTAGCCAAGAGGCGCTGCTGTTTGCGCTCTGTGGGGCAACGCATAATCTTCATGTTTTTTATGCGTTGGATGAAGAGATCCCTTATTTCAATCAGTCGATGAGTCGTTGCCTGGAGCAGCCGATCGCGATTCGCAGCGCCTGTATTGATGTCGATATTATCGATATTCTGGCTCATGGCGCTGCCCGCTGCCCGCATCGGCGCGATGAGATCGAATTCTGGCTGCGTGGCATGTTGGTAAAACTGCTGGATTTCCAGAATCCGGACGGCGGCTTCCCCGACACGCTGCTCGGTGAGCGCGGTTATGACGGTTGGGTGAAGGGGTATAAAGAGCCACAGGGTTACAGCAACACCTTCGCCACCTGGTTTCGCTGGATTGCGATCGCGATGATTTCCGAGGTGTTATGGCCACAATGGCAGACCTGGCGTTTTCGTAACACGATAGGCATTGGCTATTTCAAGCCGGGGATAGGGCAAATTCAGCCCTGAATTGCGGATTAAACGTGAATGGCGATCGCCTGCTCGCTGAAGAATGCGGTGAACTCAGGTTCCGGCGGGCGATCGCTAATGATTCGGTCAAATTGCGTCAACGGGCCAATGCAGGCCGGTTTGATTTGGCCAAACTTGCTATGATCCACCACCAGAATCTTTTGCTGCGCCATGCGCATGGCCTTGTGCTTCATTTCCAGCTCATCAAAGTTGAAGCAGGTCGCACCCTGTTGCAGGGTAACGCCTGCGGCAGAGATAAAGGCGATATCGGGGCAGATGCGATCGAGTTCATTATGCTGGCCAACGGCGGTGAATATGCAGTTGTTCGGTTTGAACTCGCCACCACACAGGATCACCTTGCAGTTGGCTTTATGCTGTAACGCCAGAAAGGTGTTGAGTGAATGGCACACCGCGGTGAAGGCCAGTTCGTCAGCAATGGCGTCAATGATGGCTGGCGTGGTGGTGCCACAGTCAAAAAATACCGTGTGGTTTTGCTGGATCAGCGCGGCGGCCAACAGGCCGATGCGGCGTTTCTCAGCCACCTGCTTGGCCTGCTGATCGGAGACAAAGTAATGGGTCACGCTGTTGCTGCGTGGCTCGGCCACCACGTAACCCCCGAGCAAAACCACGGCGGCCGGTTGCGCATTGAGATCGCGGCGGATGGTCATCTCCGAGACGCCTAACAGCGCGGCGGCGTCTTTCAGATGGATCTTGTCCGTGCGCTTTAAGGCTTGAACGAGCTGGTTGATACGCTCTGCGCGCCGTGTGTCCATATTATTGCTCTCAATTGTTATAGCGGATGGCATTCAACGCAGCTATGCGGGCTTGCGCTGTGCTCCCCCGCATCGCAAACCGTGTCGATATTCAGTAGCTGCCCGCTGCTGCGCTGTCGCCTGAAACAATAGCTACACCTGAACTGGTACCGATGCGCGTGGCACCCGCAGCGATCATTTTCCCAGCGGTGGCACGATCGCGCACGGCCCCAGAGGCTTTCACCCCCATCTCACTCCCAACCGTGGCTCGCATCAGCTTGACGTGTTCTTCGCGTGCTCCGCCAGTGCTGAAGCCCGTTGAGGTTTTAACGAAGGCGACGTCGAGTTCGCGACACATTTCACAAACCTGCACGATCTGTGCGTCGCTGAGCAGGCAGGTTTCCAATATCACCTTCAACGGAATTGCCGCACAAACTTCGCGTACCGCAGCGATATCGGCTTTTACTTCATCCAGCAGACCACTTTTCAGCCAACCGACGTTGATCACCATATCGATTTCCTGAGCACCTGCTGCGATAGCTGCTTTGGCTTCAAATGCTTTAGCGACGGTCAGGCCAGCACCCAGCGGGAAGCCGATCACCGAGCAGACTTTGACTTCGCTTTCCTGCAGCAGGTGTGCCACCAGCGGAACATAACCGGAGTTTACGCATACCGCATAAAAATTATGCTGTTGGGCTTCTTCACACAGTTTGGCAATTTGGCTTTCGGTGGCATCCATCGCCAGCAGGGTATGGTCGATGTAGCGGGCATAATCAATCTGTTCGGTGGTCATGGTGATCCCTCTGAGGTGGTTAAAATAACGCGTAATGTGACTATCCTAACATTTAGAACCCTGGCTTGATAGCAGCTATTGTGGGATGCCTTAGAATAACAGCACATTTACCTATGAAAATGTTATTTAAGTAACAAGTTGCGCTTGGTAATCCTCAGGATGAAACCAGAGGCGAGATTGGCAATTGCAGGAGGAAGGACCGAGAGCGACAGGGGCGTGTGCCCCCGTCGGCGGGAATTACTCTTTCACCCACCCTTTACGGATTGGGAAAGCAAACAGGAAGTGATACAGACGCGTCAATTGGTGTGCGATCGCCTCACCAAACAGGTTCCAGAGCAGTTGTGCAAACAGGCAACCGACAAGGCCGACCAGGAAGCCACCCACCATATCCAGCGGCCAATGCACGCCAAGGAATACGCGTGACCAGGCGATGGCTACCGCTACAGCCAGCAACAGCAGACCAGACCAGGTGCGGTGCCAGAACAGGAAAGCTAGCGCGAAAGTGAAAATGGCGGTGCCGTGATTGCTAGGAAAGGAACTGTTTGGCGCGTGTGCCAGGAAGGTATAGCCAACATCCACCGCAAATGGCCGCTCGTGTGGCAGCAACATACCAATAGCGGCAGAGGCACTCATGGCAAATAACAGAGCAATTGTCGCTTTGGCCACCACTTCACGCTGTGAGTTCAATTGCTGCTGTGGCCCCCAGAACCATAACCCGATAATCAATAACGGTATAATGGCAATCAGATCCCGCGCAATAAAAGTAGCGAGATCGATCAGCCATTCCGGGCTGGCTGGCGTCGCATTGATCCAGGCGAAAAGCAGATAGTTTAATTGCTCCATCATATATTACCTCGTCTTACGGCTTAAATAACCGCTAACCCACCAATAAACAGCCAGTTGGCTGAACCAAACCCACCACCCGGCCCACAGGTTATGGGAAAGAAAATGTGCCCCACGCATGATCTGACCAAAACCCATCAGCATGCCGCAGGTGATGCCGCCCAACCAGCACCAGTAAGCCAGGCGCGGGCGTTGCGGATAAAACAGAAAAAACAGCGCCATCAGAGCAAAACCGCTGGAGGCATGGCCTCCGGGGAAGCAGCGGCCTGGGCCTGGCAATGCGGGCGTGGGGCCAAACAGCGGGAACGACATCGCTTTACCGCCGTATTCCAGCAGGTCCCATGGGCAGGAATGTGCACTGAGCGCTTTCAGCATGCCGACGACCAGAGGCCCAAAGCCAATCAATAGCATCGTGACGATCAGGCGCGTATTGCGGCGATAAATGCCGTAAAAAAGCGCCAGCATAGTGCAGGTGATAACGCCGATCTTCAGCAAACGATGGTTGATCAGATCCAGCCAGTAGTTATTCTGCCAAGGAAAGCGCTGGTTTGCGGCGTCATACCAGTAATTACTGATTGCCCAGTCCAACTGTTCATTGCGCGACAGCCAGATAAATAACAACCCAGTCGCGAGCAACCCCAAAACCTGCCAACGGTAAAAGGATGTTGGCAGAGTGTAAAGAACATCAGTCTTAATTTGCATGGCTGTTGAGGATTGATTTAATGAAGGTTCTGAGGGAGGCGACGAGTTCACGTGATGGCTCATTTACGGTAATGAATGACAATACTGTAATAATTCCGTCTTAAGAAAACCTTAATGGGCTGTGTGGTGAGATCCGGGCAAAATGGGAGAACATCCGGATTTAACCTATAATCAGTTTTTATACATTGTGCTAACGTACCCCGATATCATTCGATGAATCATAGGGATAAAAAAATGAATAAGCTTTCCTTCGTGTTTACCAGCCTGCTGATGGCAGCTTCGACCAGCGCCGTTGCCGCATCAATGGCCGTTGAAAATGGCGATCTTAGCCAGCAACCGCTAGAAAAAGTCGCGCCATTCCCAAAAGCAGAGAAGGGGATGAGCCGCCAGGTCATTTATTTGCCTAAACAGGAAAATGAAGAGAACTTCAAAGTAGAGTTGCTGATCGGTAAAACGCTGGAAGTGGACTGTAACCGGCATATGATGGGTGGCAATTTAGAAAGCAGAACGCTGGCCGGTTGGGGTTATGACTACTTTGTGCTGGCTAAGCTCTCGGCACCGGCATCCACCATGATGGCTTGCCCAGATGGCGGCAAACGGCCAGAATTCGTCACGGCTAATTTGGGAGATGCCGCGATGCAGCGTTATAACAGCAGGCTACCGATCGTGGTTTATGTCCCGAAAGACGTTGAAGTCCGTTATCGTATTTGGTCCGCCAGCGAGGCCATTGGGCGCGCGGTGGCAAAATAAACCTTAGGCGTTCGCCCAGTATTGAATCAGCCTGTTGGTTTCGGCGGGCTGATTTTTTATGCACAGAAAACCTCCAGCTAGGCTGGAGGTTCCGTAAAGCTTTCAGCTTTGAGCCAGTTATAAAAACCCCTTTTGATTTGTTAAAACAGTTTGCGGTCTGGCAACTGCAAATATTCAACAAAAAATCAAAAGGGGGTCCCAATGAGGGACGAAAAGAGCTTAGCTCACTGATATTAAGAATCAGCATTAAGCAACCGCTTCAAAGTGCAATCTCTTTCTCGCGCTCAATTGAGTTATATGAAATACATCAGTTTTTTCTACTGATTAGAGACAGCAATAACGCCCCAGAGTTTCTGGGGCGCTTCATACTCAATGGATAAGAACTAAGATGATATATAAATTAAATCACCATGACATTTTAACACCGATGCGGCCGCTAACACTGCTACCCTTACCACCATCAAGAGCATGGTTATAATCAGTTGTGGCAAAAACTGTCCAGTTTTTATTCAGTTGGCCTGAAATACCTACACCAACTTGTCCCCAAGTGCTACCCAGCTTTGTGTCTAGGCTGACTGCATTATTGCCATTGAGATCACGGAATGTGGTTTTGGCATCTGCACCCATCTTGTGCCACAGGTTAGCCCGTCCCCACACCATGACCTTATCTTCAGTCTGAGTCATCACGGTTTTGGTCAGACGGGTACCAATACGTGTATCCAACGTATCCGTGCTGCCGTATTGTACCTGGCCGTAGTCGTCATGGAAGTTATCCAGTGATACATGCTGATAAATTGCCTGTGCCTGTGGTTCGATTGTCCAGTTATTATCAAGGGCAAAAGGATAACCGCCTTCCAACGATGCAGCAAACCCGCTCCCATCAGTTTTGGAACGGCTACCAGCACGCGTTCTGATATCAATGTCATCATAGATTGTGCCCTGAATGACAGCATCTACATAAGCGTCTTTAGCATTTTTGTGCGTCCAATAAGCACCTAATGAGTAGCCTTTCATCGCAACAGTACCGGCATGACCACCAAAGACACTATCGACATTACTGTCAACCCTTGATGCGCCGATATAGATGCCAGCCATATCACGAACGCCTTGTTTATCCTGTTTGTTCAGCAAATCGAAGCCTGTCTGGAAGCCGTAGAGATCAAAATCATAGGTTGGTCCATCCTGTTCAAAGTGCTGGTAGCGTTCACTCATGTTACCTGACTTGTGACCACGGTCGCCGGTTTCGCCGAAGATACGTCCCCAAGCAGCATGCGTATCGGCCTCGCTATAGCGCAGATCTTCACCCTGCCGATCATGATAGGTACCCAGCATAGCGACTCCCAGACGATTGGCCAGTGCTGGTACAACCATGCTGACTGGTACCTCAGGTCGATAGTTTGGTAATTCCTGTACATTACCTTCTGGCTCAGTAATTTCTGGCTCAGTAACTTCTGGTTGTTCGACTTCAGGTGGATTAACGATAACGGTATTGCGCAAATACCAGTTCTGGTCGTTGGCATCACCGCCCGTATCCTGACGTCCGCCGTGATATAACTGATATTCGTAAGCACCTGCAGCAACCCGATTACCCAGCACAAAAGCGCCAGCATCTGTTGTTGCACCGTTTGCTGTATCAACCACACGGATACCATCGCCTACTGTCAGAGCACCCTGACCACCAGTGCCCATAATATGCAAGGTAGTATTACCTGAGGCATGCCCCCCGTCGATCAGTAGGCGGTCGCTGGGGGAGTCATCGCCTTCGAGGTAGGTATTGAGCGTAATGACGCCACCTGTGCCAGTATAGTCATGGGTTTTCAGGATACGGTAGCTACTCTGTTGCGTAATGTCAGAGCCAGGAGAAGCGAATGTAATGGTGCTGTTTTGGTTAATTAGAGACGACACATTGGCATCGCCTGTTACTGTCCACAATGAAGTATTACTTAGCGTAACCGTGCTTGTGCTATCTTCCGCGGTCAGTGCAGTACCTTTCACTTCGCTGGTGTCTAGTGCCACCTGCGTGTGCCCGCCATTCGCGACATTAAGCCATGTGCCATTGTTGTCGATAGCGCGCGAATTGGATAAATTGATTTGCGAATTCCCTTTGTCAGCGCTGATTGTCGTTCCTTGCTCGGATACGATGCTAACATTGTTAAAATTTGCGCTGCTAATATCAGTTGTGCTGCTGGCGATGGATAAGGCTGCGGCGTTCAAGCCGGCGCTATGCATTGAACCGTTGGTGAAGTTCAATGTCGCTCCATCTTGTACCCAACTAGTATGAGCCGCCATACCTTCTGTTGTCACATTGACGTTATTGGCATTAATCGTCGCATGATTGCCGAGAGCAGCAAGGCCATGGGCCGATTGCCCAGACGTTTCTATTGAAGAATCGAGCAACTCAATCTTACCGTTGTAGCGGGAATAAGCACCATAGGAACCTTCCCCTGCTGTAGCTATCGTCGTTCCATCTGCTGTGATGAGACTTTGCATGGTGTCATTATTACCGTTAAAGGCGAATAAACCGTGCCCCACTTTACCAGTAGTTGTCAACGTGTCACCGTTAAGTAGAACATGCCCTCCTGACAGAGCATAAGCTGCATGGCTAGTACTGGTGATATTGGTATTACCGGTAGATAGGTTGATCAATGTATTTGCACCATTGGCATATAGGCCAAAGTTACCGGATTTTATAGAGCCATTTTCGATGATGATCGAGTTTGTGCCGGGCATAGCGTTGGCACCATAGTTACTGGCATTGATGTCAACATTTTTGACAGTAACAAGAGCGTTACCATTTATCGCCTGTGCACCGACAGCAGCGGTGATTGTACCATCTGTCATGGTAATGACACTGTTACCGTTATTCTGTATGCCTGATCCGCTAGACGTAATCTTCAGATTGTTTGCTACGATATTACTGTTACCGTTTGCAAACAAACCAGCAGTATTCAGGCCCGACACATTCAACTCACTGTTCGAAACAGTGATGTTTGAGTTACTGGAGGCCCGGAAAGCATAGGCAAATTGCCCTGTTGTAGTAATAAGGCCGTTGTTGAAATTAGCCTGGCCATAATTGAACGCATACAACCCATTGATATTTTTGCCTGTAGTGCTGATCGTGACATTATCGGCATTGATGACGCTGTTCTTGCCAGAAACGTTCACAAGACCATCTGCAGCGCTATCATTGATAGCATCGGAATGCAAGACATTACCATTCAATGTCGTTGTGCTACCACTCGACTCTACAATTCTATCATCTGCAGCGAATACCTGAGCTGGTATGGCGAGCAGTGATGAAATCGCCAAAGCGAGTGGCGATAGTCTTGACAACCACCGATGGTTATCTTTTAGTTTATAGAAAGAATTCTTTGAAAAACCCTTTTTGGGGTCTGATAAAAAGTGAACGTGGTTTACCATCTTGAGACTATTTCCTTGATAAATCTAGGTTTCTTACTGGTTTGAAAATACTTAATGGACATATGTTCATTAAGTAGGAAAACGAGAAAAAATTTATATTTGCAAGTCATAAATGCTTAGTAATTGCATTTTCAGAATATCCCTTCACATGACATAGCCGATCTCTCAAGAAAAAAATACAAATACTTTGAAATTAACCTGGATAACTCAAACAGTGTTAATGCTTATATTAATGTTTATTTTTCAGTTGGTTACCTCTTTTTTTGGTTTGATTTTAATACATGTAAACAAGTCTAAGAAAGGCTTTTCCTTAATGGATGGGCGTCTATCGGTTTTGATGTTTACAATAAGATTTTTGCGAAAGAATTATCTTAGTTAAATATTTTTATGTAGTCAATGGTGAAATTCTTAGTATTAAACTCTTTAATTTTATTCATGATTTTCTCTCCTTGATATCAGTGTGGTGGAGCGTGGAGAGAGCCGACACTTTAATATGGATTCGCTTAGCGCAGCTGCCTTGTGCCTAGTGTTGTTGTGTAAGCTCTGGATTGAAGGTAACTATCTGACCAAAAATCTTTGCTCACCATATTGAGTGTGGCAATCTGGCATTAAGACCCGCATGAAGTGACCGATGTGCAAAACAGTTTGCTCCTAATGTACGGATTGAGTTGTATGAAAAAATCGACAGTTTTATATGCTGTTAATTAAAATTATTGCCAGATGGGTAGTGATGGGGATCTTTTCTGGTGTTATATAAATTCAGTTTTTGATAAAAAAAAGTAGATAATATTAAATTAGGTGGTGAGGGGGGTATCTGTAGGCGAGTAATGAAACACACCAAGCCATTACTAATATGGCTTGGTGATAGACTTTGATCTAATAAGGTCAGTGCAAAAAATGGACTGACTGCCATGCTCAAAACACCCTCTCCTCAGCAATATCAGTTTGAAACCATCACCCTCGATGAATTGGTCCCCG
>NZ_JBBCVB010000025.1:0-93707 GCF_037199905.1 Serratia sp. MMO-28 | reverse complement strand
TGCAGTTCGGTAGCCGCATTCAGCGCGCTCCCCGCGTTCAGCGTCAGGGAGGCGTTACTGTTGATGTCCAGCAGGCCGCTGAAGCCTGAAGCATTGCTGTTGCCAGAGAGGTTGATGTTGCTGTTGCGCAGCACCCAGTTACCCGCGCCGCTCAGCGCATGGTTCAGGGCGGTCAAGGCCCCGCCGGCAAAGGTGTCAAAGGTCAGGGTGCTGCCACTGCCAATACTGACGCTGCCGGTACCCAGGTTGGCGTTTTGACTGACACTAAGGGTTCCAGCATTGATCACCGTACCACCGCTGTAGGTGTTATTTCCACTCAAGCTAAGAATGGTATCGGTACCAGTTTTAGTAAAACTCCCCCCACCACTGATATCACCGCTCAGTAACAAATCGGCATCGTTCTGAAGGATAGAACTACCAACCAATGTGATGTTATTTGATAGATTAGTGGTAGTAGTATTATTAAGAGTCGCACCCGCATTAAGGGTTATATTGCCACTCCCTAAAGCAGTATCCGTCGCAAAAGCAAGCGTACCTGCATTAATAGCAGTACCACCACTGTAAGTATTGATATTAGTGAGAGTGAGAGTGCCAGTACCGGTTTTAGTAAAGCCACCGCTGCCATCAATGCCTCCGTTAAGTAATAAATTTGCGTCCGTCTGGAGAGTGGAGTTACCAACTAGGTTAATTGCATTTGATAAATTGGTAGCCGCCGTGTTGTTAAGCGTCGTCCCTGTATTAAGAGTGATATTACCACTCCCCAAAGCAGTACCGGCCGCAAAGGCTAGCGTACCGGTATTGATAACACTACCGCCGCTATAAGTATTGATATTTGTGAGAGTCAGTGTACCTGAGCCCGTTTTTCTGAAGCTGCCAGCACCCGTGATTTCTCCTGCCAAACTTAAGGATGCATCTGTTTGTAATGTGGTAGCCCCCCCCAGGCTGATACTATTACTCATATTGCTAGCTGCAGTATTATTGAATATACCGCCATTCAGCGTAATATCACCATTACCCAATGACGTTGCTGCAGAAAAACTAAGCATACCCTCATCAAGAATAGTACCACCAGTATAGCTATTGCCCCCACTGATCACGAGTTGCCCAGCACCTACTTTGGTCAAGCTGCCCACGCCATTGATATTATTTGAAGTCAAGGTAAAAATAACATCATCATCGGCCCTGATTATTCCCCCGCCCGCATTCAACGTTATTGCACGAACAGTACCTGCGGTCGCAGTAAGTTCAAGCGTTCCTCCATTGAAGGTTAAACTCCCTGTACTATCACCAAATGAAATCATATTTGATGCTTTAACAACACCGCTATTAAAAGCCCAATGCAAACCATTAACAGTAGAGGTATTGCTTAATGTCCAAGTGCTATTACCCGTTTTTACGTAATTACTGAAACCTGTATATTTCACCCCAAACTGGGTGGCATCAAAGCTTGCATCATCATCGCCACCCAAAGCAAATACATTACCGCTCCCCGTAGATACTACATTACCAATAAAGCCATAGCCAGAACGCAATTCCAGCAAATTATTATTACCAATGAACCTAATGGCATTAGCACCTGAGGTTCCATTAATGTTCCCGGCATTAATTACCGTATTATTGTTGCTGGTAACATTAACACCAATTCCCCCTCCCGTTCCGGTTCCACCACTGATACTCCCAAGATTAGTGAGTGTAGCACCACCATCATTAGCTAAACTAACCCCAGCGCCTCCACCAGCCGTAACGCCGTTACCTCCAGCAATTTGAGCCCCTAAGTTATTGAGGATACTGCCACCATTGGCGGTGATACCATTACCAGCAATACCATTAACCGCCGTTGTACCACCAGTAATAATACCGTTATTTGTAATATTCCCTCGATTACTCAGAACGGCACTGCCAGCATTCCCCCGATTACTCGAGTTTGTACCGGAATTGCCACCTATAATTTGACCACCAGCTTGATTAAATAACGTACCTCCATCAAATAAAAATGTCCCCGCACCACCGCCGCCAGAGTAACTCAATGCAGAATCACCACCAATCCCTCCACGGATGGTTCCTTGATTAACGATAGTACCATTACCCATGAGAACCAGTCCGGCACCACCACCACCACCAGCGCCAGCATAAGAACTCGTGGTTTCATTCCCCCCTCTCCCACCAGAAATCGTCCCTGTATTCAGAAAACTATCAGGCAGTCCATCCAAGACCAAAGCCCCACCACCGCCACCACCACCACCAGAGCCAGGCGCCGGAACATCTCCTCCATCAGTCCCACTGATAACACCCGCATTACTGGTCAGTGAATTACTGACGAGCCCACTTCCCCCACGACCACCAGCACCTATAGTAGCGTTACCCGACCCCCCTCCTCCTCCTCCAAAGCTTAAATCAGGTGTTCCAGGTGCAATCGCGCCCCCTGCTCCACCACCTGCAACTTGCTTACCTGGTTGGGCATTACTACTTTTTGTGGCACCATTACCTCCAGAGCCTGCGACTCCATTACCACCTGCACCACCTGCACCACCTGCAATCCCACCTAAACCCCCAGAACCATTCGCCAGAGTAATATTATTACCACCATTCCCTCCCCCTGACGTTATATCAGCAGCAAAAGCCAAAGGACCGTTAGCCAGCGATAATGAAATGCTCAGCGCTATTGCTAGCGGTGATAACACTGCTATCTTGCTATCCACACTTATTTTTTTTATATATCGTGTAATACGACTAGCAGTACCAATTGATGCTGATTTTTTATGTAGACTAATCAACTCACTGACTACCACCCAAACCTGTAATGCTGAACTCCATATCACCTGATGCACTTTATTCATGTAAACTCCTTTAAAATGCTGCATTAGTCATGCATTAAGCTATTTTCTATATTCACAAAATACTATGTAGCAATGATTTTTAGGGAAAAGAATACAAATCTATTATGGTTCATGGTTAGGAGATCGGTTGATTTTTTTTGGTACTACTACACTGAGCAGTTATACGCCGGTGTATAGGTAGGAGTCGCTTGAAAAACGGGGTCTATGCTATGGTCACTCCTATTTTTGCAACACTGGCCTTGAAGATCGTTGGCTTACTTGAATCTATCAGGTGTCTAAATGAGCTTATTTACCCAAATTTTGATAATATTCATAGTTAAGAAGCTCAAAAAAAATTGATTGAGTTTCCCAGCCATCAAAATAGGGGTAATCGATAGACACCAAGAAGGGCCGAGGAAAACACCCTATCTATCGATATGCGGTTCACAGAACAAGCAAAAATTCTCCTGGTGCAGAGCAAATAGTTGGTGCTGAAATTATTTTTATCAATATGTTACCGCTAGCCTATAACCGTAGGCTGTTTATAGCATTAAGATAAACAGGGCCTTGTCTGCAACACCCTGTTTTTGTTGCGTTCAGAACCGTGCGCTGATCCCGACGTTATACATAAATTGTTCACCGCTGCTCAAACCGCCGGTTTGCGAAACCGAGGTGAAGGCTGCGACCTGCTCGGTCAGCGGCATATTGGCCCCCAGCGTCACATTGACCCAGTCTTTATCCTGGCTGGCACTGTCGCGGGTAAAGGAGGTCTGGGTGGATTTCAGCCCGCCCCCTGCGCGATAGACATCGTCACCAAACTGGTGCTGATAGCTCACCTCAGCATACGGGTTGACCTTCCCCAGTTGCGCATCCAATCGCCACCCTAGGGCGGCAATCTGTGAACGATAGGTCTGATCGTTGAAACGCATCGCGGTGCTGTCGTTACCATCTTCGCTGTAGCCAGAGACGTTGCTGTAATCCCAGGCAAACTGCGCCAGCGGCCCGGTAGTCAAAGAGGGGGTCAGCGGAAAGTCATAGCCGCCGGTTACGCGCGCGCCCCACTGTTTACCCGAGGTTGAGCCGGTTTCGGTTCGCGTTAGCGAACCCAATAACATGCTGCGGCGTATGTCGTCGTAATTCATCGTCATATAATGCACATCTGCGTTGACCCAACCCCGCTCAAACAGCGATAAGGCACTGAAAGCAGAAAACAGTACGCCACGCGCTTTGTATTCATAGCGGCTGGAGGGTTGCTGATCGTCGTTGGAACCGGCCAGCAGCGCGCCGATCAACCAGTCATCCGTCAGCTGATAATCCACCCCTACCGTCAGATTATGCGTGGTGGCACTGCCCTCACCCGCCACCAAGTTTCCAGAATAATCATAGCGTTGACCGGCATAGCCCCCGAACACGCCCAATGAGCCGGGTGGATTATGGCTGGAACGCAACTGCTGAAAACGGCTGTCGAGGGTGGCGCGGCTGTCTCGCGCCATCGCCGCCGTCGCCTGATTGAGCGCCACCGCCTGCGCCGGGCCGTCGAGCACCGCCTGAATATAGTCAGCAATCAGTTGATGCGCCTGTGGGCTAGGATGGAGATGATCGGCAAACAGATAAGGCTGGCTGGCATCAAAACCGGGCGTTGACGAATGGCATACCGCCGCTGACACCCCTGCCGGGCAAGCCATCCCGGCGGTATTGGTGAAACCGAACTGCCCTGGATTGGCAATCGCCTCATTGAATAGCTGATTGACATCAACACGCACGATATTACCACCGCCCTGCGCCAGCAGGCGGTCTTCGCTCTGATTATAAAAATCGGTCAGTTGCCCAGCCTGTGCACTCAGGCTGCCAAAAGCGGCAATCAGTTGCGCGGCGATCAATTGCTGTACCTGCGGATTGGCGCTAGCCTGTGCCGCAGCGGCGCTCAGCGCCTGATGAATAGCCTGCTGACGCGCCGCGTTATCCGGCGTGGCCAGCGCATTGAGCGTGGCATACGCTGCCTGTATAGCTGCCCCCTGCACCGGGGTAAGCGCCTGCTGGATAATCAGCTCCATGAGTTGGGGGGTATAGCCGATATTCGGTACCGTCGGCACAATCACCGTTCCGGCTCCGGCATTCAGCAAAGCATGTACCTGTGCCGCCGCCGCCGCAGCGCTGACGTAGGCTACTTCCGGTGCCGTGACCGGGTTCATCGCCGCCGCCGCTAAATCATTGCCGCCAATCCAATGGATATAGAGCCCGTCACTGTCCGCTTGGCCATTCACTCGCGCCAGATAATGCTGTACCTGATCCTGAGTATTGTCCGCCGGGTTGAGTGCAGGTACCGCCACACCCGCGCCCGCTGCATAGTTATAGCCACCGTCGTCAGAGGCGAGCAGCGCCGCGCCAATCCGCTGGGCAAGTGCTTCGTCGTACAGCTGATGTTGGCGGCTGTCGTAGGTAAATCGGCCATTGTTGCCTGTGTCACTCAGGCTGTCACCAAACACATAAAGCTGATCATAAGCCTGTACCGGCGCATTGAGAAAAAACGCCAAAGCCACTGCAAGCACCGCCGGGCGCGGTGTAGAGATGATTTTTAGAGGCATGAAGAGACTCCTCAGAGTCAGCAAATGAATAAAATGACATTTTTTATCGTGGGCCGTTATCTTGCAGCCATGCAGTAAATATTGCGGGCTTTCACATTACGTCAAGTCAAGTGACGATAAAACCATCAAAAGCTTGCCAACCAGCACACTTCCAGCGATGATTACCTGTAAATAAATACAGCATAAGGAACGTTAGTATGATCAGCGAGCGTTGCGGCTGGGTAACAGCCGATCCGTTGTATCTGGAATACCACGATCGAGAATGGGGCACCCCCACCACCGATGCACGAGAGCTGTTTGAAATGCTGTGTCTGGAGGGGCAGCAGGCGGGGCTTTCCTGGATCACCGTCCTGAAAAAGCGCGAAAACTACCGCCGCGCCTTCCATAATTTCGATCCGCAACGCGTTGCCGCCATGACCGAGCAGGAGGTGGAAACCCTGTTGCAGGACAGCGGCATCATCCGCCACCGGGGTAAAATCGAAGCCATTATTACCAACGCCAAGGCCTATTTAGCCATGGAGGCGGCAGGTGAAGACTTTGTTACCTTTATCTGGAGTTTTGTCGACGGCCAACCTCTGTTGAACCATTGGCAAGCGCTGAGCGAAGTTCCGGCAAAAACTGAACGTTCCGATGCCATGTCCAAAGCGCTGAAAAAACGCGGCTTCAAATTTATCGGTTCCACCATCTGCTATGCCTTTATGCAGGCCAGTGGCTTGGTGAACGATCACCTGACCGGTTGTATCAGCCACCCAAAGCAGCGCAGGGCGTAATCCGCACCGCCCGCTCGGCTGACATCGAACCCCTGATGGCGCTGTGGCTGGCAAGTACGACCCAGGCGCATCCATTCATTGCGGCAGAGTATTGGCAAGAGAGTGCTCAACTGGTGCGCGAAAGCTATCTGCCGCGCGCAACCAACTGGGTTTATCTGTGTGGCGGGCAGATCGTCGGTTTTATCAGCGTACTGAATGAGCGTTTCATCGGTGCACTGTTTGTTCAGCAGGAATTTCATGGCAAAGGGGTCGGCCAAGCATTGATGACTTACGTGCAGCAGCACCACCCCTGGCTGAGCCTGGAAGTGTATGAGCAGAATCTGCGCGCCTGCGCGTTTTACCGCAAGCAGGGCTTTCGCCAAATGCAGCGTCTGTTCAACCAGGAAACCCAGGCTTATACGCTGATCATGAACTGGGCTGGTACCGATCTACACCTCTCCTGAAGCCGTGGCCGTTGCTCAAAACGCACGGCGGGAGGGGAGTATTATCTTAAAGATCCCATTACCGTTGATAATTCAGCTTTTTCTGGTTTCCCTCCCTCTGATTGCCGGTTAGCTTCCGTCGTCATATTTGTAGGCGTTTTCTGCGATTGCAGATCTTGATGCCATTTAAGGGAAAAACCATGAAAAAACGCATTGCAATCATTGCCGGGGCGGTCGCCGCTATCATGACGCTGTCCGCCTGTACCACCAATCCTTACACCGGGGAATCACAAGCCGGTAAAGCGGGCATTGGCGCTGGCGTTGGCGCCGTTCTGGGAGCCGGTATCGGCGTGCTCTCCTCATCGAAAAAAGATCGCGGTAAAGGTGCCCTGATCGGCGCAGCGGCCGGGGCGGCACTGGGTGGCGGAGCCGGTTATTACATGGACGTGCAGGAAGCCAAACTGCGCGAAAAAATGCAAGGAACCGGCGTCAGCGTCACCCGCCAGGGCGATAACATCGTGCTGAATATGCCAAATAACGTTACCTTCGATACCAACAGCAGCACGCTGAAACCGGCTGGTGCCAACACTCTGGTGGGCGTTGCCATGGTGCTGAAGGAGTATGAGAAAACCGCCGTCAACGTGGTAGGCCACACCGACAGCACCGGTAGCCGTGCACTCAACATGACGCTGTCGCAGCAACGTGCCGATGGCGTTGCCAGCGCATTAATCACCCAGGGCGTTGCCGCCAACCGCATCCGTTCCAGCGGCGTTGGCCCGGATCAGCCGATCGCCTCCAACAGCACGGCGGAAGGCAAGGCGCAAAACCGCCGCGTTGAGATCACACTCAGCCCATTGCAGTAACGCCGAGCGGGGCATTCGCCCCGCTGATTTCAGCACCCTAATGTAACGATTCCGCAGAATAAACCCCGTCCTTCTCCCGTTGGCGCTTTATGTTATTTTAAACCAATCGTTAGCCTGCTGGAGTTTGTGATGAAGCCTTCCATTGTGTTGTACAAAAGTATTCCCCCTGACCTGCATGCACGGCTGGAGCAACATTTTACCGTCCATGCCTTCGACGAACTGAACCCAGAGAACCCCGCCCTGAAACAGGCGCTGCAACAGGCTGAAGGAATCATCGGTTCCGGCGGCAAGATCGACGACGCTTTCCTGCAGCAGGCCCCCAAGCTGCGCGCGGCATCAACCATTGCCGTGGGTTACGATAACTTTGACGTCGAGGCGCTCAACGCTCGCCGCATAGCGCTGATGCACACCCCGACCGTGCTGACCGAAACCGTCGCCGATACCCTGATGGGGTTGATGCTAGCCAGCGCACGCCGCATGGTCGAAGTGGCTGAACGGGTGAAGGCAGGGGAATGGCAGGAGAGCATCGGCCCTGAGTGGTACGGGGTGGACGTACACCATAAAACCATCGGTATTCTCGGCATGGGCCGCATCGGCATGGCGCTGGCGCAGCGCGCGCACTTTGGTTTCGGCATGCCGGTGCTGTATAACGCCCGCCGCGTTCATCAGGAAGCGGAGCAGCGTTTCAGCGCCCGCCGCTGCGATCTCGATACGCTGCTGGCCGAATCCGACTTTGTCTGCATTGTCCTGCCGTTAACCGACGAAACCTTCCATATCATCGGCCGTGAGCAATTGGCGAAAATGAAAAAGAGCGGCATCCTGATTAACGCGGGCCGTGGCCCGGTGGTTGATGAAGCCGCACTGATCGAAGCCTTGCAAAACGGTACGATCCACGCCGCCGGGCTGGACGTATTCGAGCAGGAGCCGCTAGCGGTGAATTCACCGCTGCTGAAACTGCCGAACGTGGTTGCCCTGCCACACATCGGTTCTGCCACCCATGAAACCCGCTACGGCATGGCCGCCTGCGCGGTAGACAATTTGATCGCCGCGCTGACCGGCACGGTGAAAGAAAACTGCGTTAATCCGCAGGTGCTGAAGACGGCATGATAGGTGCGGCTCTGATTGGCTGATTGTGCAGTAACGGACAAATGTCTATACTGAAGTAAGACAAATGAGCAACAGGAGGTTTTATGCGCACATTCAGCCCCTCTAAACGGCCAACCAGTAATGAGCTGTGGCGCTCTGCCGGTTTCCCTGCCAGCAGAGGGCCGGAATTAATCCTGCGCTTGCGCCAAGGCCTGCCGGTATCAGTGATTGAAACCATCCACAGTTGGGCCGGTTTTCCGAAAGCGGATATCCTGCGCATTACCGGCATCAATGCCAAAACGCTGAGCCGCAGGAAGGCAGGCAGCGGGACATTAAGCCCGGACGAAAGCGAGAAGATTGCGCGCTTGATCCGCGTGGCCGATGCCGCCGTCGCGCTGTTCGAAGGCGATCGTGAAAAAGCGGTTAACTGGATGCGTAAACCCGTGCGCGGCCTGGCGAATGAAACCCCAGAAAGCCTGCTGAATACCGAAAGCGGCGCGGTTGAGGTACTCGATCTCATCGGCAGGCTTGAACACGGCGTTTTCTCGTGATCGGGTATCGCATCGTAAAAACCAAGTTTCTGGATAGCGCCTGGTCGGGTTACGGTGCCCAGCAATACGGCGGCCGCTGGAACCACAAAGGCAAAGCCATGATCTACCTGGCGACCTCGGTCTCCTTGGCGATGCTCGAGTGCCTGGTGCACTTTGACGAAGCCGCCCTGTTGCAGCATTACACCCTGCTGAGTATTGAGGTGGCGGACACGGATATCATTACGCTGGCCCCAAACGCTTTGCCCGCAAACTGGCAACAATTCACCGCACCGCAAGAAACCATGGACATCGGTTCAGAATGGTTGGATTCAGCCACCTCTGTGGGGTTACTGGTTCCCTCGGCGGTGGTGCCGATGGAAAACAACCTGTTGATTAACCCCCAGCATGCTGATTTCGCGGCCTACCTGGCTAGCGCCCAGGCGATACCACACAGGTTCGACGCTAGGCTGAAATAACGCGGAATTAATACTTTTCCGGTGGCCGCCTGCGCGTATGGAATACCCTGAAAATATGTATTTCATTGTTTTTAATTCTGTAGGGGATCAGATAAGGGAAGGAGTGCATCACAATTTCCCGCGTTCCCATCACTCGGCCCGCCCGACCTAACGCCGGATGAGTCACCAGCAAGTTCACCTGGCGAAAAACGTCTCTGGCAAATTCGGCCGCGGCTTGTGGGTTCTCTTGGTAAAGCCATTCATATTCATCATCAAAATTAATTGTGGCTTTCCTTAGCCATTTAATTTCCATCCGGATCGAACACTCCCATTCGCTTAAAACGGGCCGTCATTTCACTGCTTGATGCAAAATCGCCGTTATCTGCTTCAAGGATGGCCTGCTGAATTTCAGCAACCTGCCAAGCCTCACGGTTTAAAAAATCCCGAATCGCTTGCACCGCCAGAAAGGATTTGGTTCTGCCGGTCGCTTCTGCCAGGGCTTCAAGCTGCTCGGAGAGTTCGTCGGAAAGACGTACAGACATTACGCTCATAGGTTACCTCACACTACAATGTTTATATTGTAATATAGATTAAAAAAACAGCAGAACATAGTCAAACCTCTCCCCCTACCCCCTCCGCCCCCAAATTCCTGCCAGGGGAGGAGGCGATTTTTCCTTCATTCAGCAAACTGAGCACTACCCTAGGATAAAAAACGCTTCCTGCCATGAGTAAGGAGAGCCATGAAACGCCTGACAATTCCTCTGTTAATACTGTTTTCACCCGCAGCCTTAGCCACCTGGACGCTGCAAAGCTTCCCTGCCTTCAACGAATCTTCCAGCGGGCTGTTTATCAGCCAGGCAACGCTGCCAAAAGGGCAACTGCCGTTGCAACTTTACCAGGATAAACAGTGCTGGCAGCCGGCCGAGGCGATAAAGCTCAATCAGCCCCTGTCGCTGCAACCCTGCGCGGATACCCCACCGGCCAACTGGCGGCTATTTCGCAACGGCGAATATCTGGTGAGTATTGATACCCGCAGCGGCACCCCAACGTTGCAGCTCAGCCTGAAAGCCGAGCCGGAAAACAGCGTCGCCACGATGGCTCACACCTGCCAACGCTGGGACGGCAAACCGGTTACCATCGCCGTTAACGGCACCTTTGCCGAAGGCGAAATGGTGCGCGATTTCTACTCTGGCCAAACCGCGAAAGTCTCTTTGGGCAAGGTCACGCTGCAACCGGTGGCCAACAGCGGCGGTATGTTGCTGCTGGAATCTGCCGCCACGCAGCAGCAGGCCGCCTTCAACTGGCACAATGCCACGGTCTATTTTGTGCTAACCGATCGCTTTGCAAACGGCAACCCCGCTAACGATCACAGCTATGGCCGCCGCAGCGACGGTATGCAGGAGATCGGTACCTTTCACGGTGGCGATCTCGCTGGGCTGACGCAAAAGTTAGACTATCTGCAACAGCTCGGCGTCAATGCGCTGTGGATCAGCTCACCGCTGGAACAAATCCACGGCTGGGTTGGCGGCGGCACCAAAGGCGATTTCCCGCATTATGCCTACCACGGTTACTACCATCAGGATTGGACCAGGCTCGATGCCAATATGGGCACCGAACAGGATCTGCGCAACCTGGTAGAACAGGCGCATCAGCGCGGCATCCGTATTCTGTTTGACGTGGTGGTCAATCACGTCGGCTATGCCACATTGACCGATATGCAACAGTTTCAGTTCGGTTCGCTGTACCTGAAAGACGGCGAGCTCGAAAAAACCTTGGGCAAAAACTGGGGCGATTGGCAGCCGGGGCCGGGCCAGAGTTGGCACAGTTTTAACGACTACATTAATTTCAGTGATAAAGCAGGCTGGAGCCAATGGTGGGGCAAAAATTGGATCCGCACCGATATCGGTGACTACGATTCACCGGGCTTTAACGATCTGACCATGTCGCTGGCGTTCCTGCCGGATATCAAAACCGAAGCGCCCGGTGCCAGCGGCCTGCCGCTGTTTTACCGCCATAAGCCGGACACCGCCGCGCGCGAAATCCCCGGAGCTACCACCCGCGACTATCTGACCATCTGGCTCAGCCAGTGGGTTCGTGATTACGGCATTGATGGTTTCCGCGTCGACACCGCCAAACACGTCGAAAAACCCACGCTAGCGTTGCTGAAACAGCGCGCCGCCACCGCGCTGGCAGAGTGGAAGGCGGCCAATCCTAAACAGGCGCTGGACGACGCGCCGTTCTGGATGACCGGCGAAGCCTGGGGCCATGGCGTGATGGAGAGTGATTATTACCAGAACGGCTTCGATGCGATGATCAACTTTGATTTTCAGGATCAGGCCGCTCAGGCGTTAGGCTGCTTCTCTAACATCGACACTACCTACCAGCAAATGGCCGACAAGCTGCAAAGCTTCAACGTGCTGAGCTATCTCTCTTCACACGATACGCGCCTGTTCTTCACCCACGACGCCAAAGGCTCACTGCCGCTGCAGCAACGGGCGGCAGACCTGCTGTTGCTGGCTCCGGGGGCGGTGCAGATTTATTACGGTGATGAAAGCGGCCGGCCGTTCGGGCCAACGGGCTCCGATCCGCTGCAGGGCACGCGCTCCGACATGAACTGGGATGAACTGAAAGCAGCCAAAGCACCGCTGCTGGCACACTGGCAGGTGCTGGGCCAGTTCCGCGCGCGCCACCCGGCGATCGGTTCTGGCACGCAACAGTCGCAGCAAACGCCAAGCTACTATGCCTTCAGCCGTCAGCATGATGGCGACAAGGTGATGGTGGTGTGGGCTGGCGATCGGTCACAATAATTCAGCAGGTTGTGCTAGCAAAAACCCGCTGGGCGATATCTCTCCCCAGCGGGGGAAATATCGCCGCATTGCACCGGAATTTGTCTGGCGTTATGGTGGTGGTTTACCTGCTGATAACAATACTGTTGCGCCTATACCAAAAATACTTGGAGTTGCAGGTAGGCGGCAACAGAGCGAATCCCGATGAGCTTACTAAAGTAAGTGATTCGGGTGAGCGAGGGCAGCCAACACCCCTGCGGCTTCAAGTATGAATGGTATATGACTTTTTCACTTTTCGGCGACAAATTTACCCGTTACGCGGGCATTACCCGCTTGATGGACGATATGAACGATGGCCTGCGCACTCCTGGCGCTATCATGCTCGGCGGCGGTAACCCGGCGCATATCCCAGAGATGGAAAGCTACTTCAAGCAACTGTGCCAAGAGATGCTCGATCAGGGCAAACTCACCGAAGCACTGTGCAACTACGATGGCCCACAGGGTAAAGACACCCTGCTGAAAGCGCTGGCCACGTTGTTACAGGAAGAGCTGGGCTGGCAGATCGAACCACAGAATATTGCACTGACCAACGGCAGCCAAAGCGCGTTTTTCTACTTGTTCAACCTGTTCGCTGGCCGCTATGCCGACGGCAGCCGCCGACGCGTGCTGTTCCCACTGGCGCCAGAGTACATCGGCTATGCCGATTCCGGGCTGGACGACGGGCTGTTTGTCTCTGCCAAACCGAACATCGAGCTGCTGCCAGACGGCCAGTTCAAATACCACGTCGATTTTGAACATCTGAACATCGGCGACGACATCGGTATGATCTGCGTTTCACGCCCGACCAACCCGACCGGCAACGTGATCACCGACGAAGAGCTGATGAAGCTCGATCTGCTGGCGCAGCAGCGGGATATCCCACTGGTGATCGACAACGCCTACGGCGTGCCGTTCCCCGGCATCATCTTCAGCGAAGCCACGCCGCTGTGGAACCCGAATATCATTCTGTGCATGAGCTTGTCCAAACTCGGCCTGCCGGGATCACGCTGCGGTATCGTGATTGCCGATGAGAAAATCATCACGGCGCTCACTAATATGAACGGCATTATCAGCCTGTCACCGGGTAGCATCGGCCCAGCAGTGGCAACGGAGATGATTGAGCGCGGCGATCTGCTGCGTTTGTCCAATGAGGTGATCCGCCCGTTCTACAAGCAACGCGTCGAACAGACCATTGGCATTTTGCGCCGTTATCTGTCGCCGGAGCGTTGCCTGATCCACAAGCCGGAAGGGGCGATTTTCCTCTGGCTCTGGTTCAAAGATCTGCCGATCAGCACCGAACTGCTGTACCAACGCCTGAAAAAACGCGGCGTGCTGATGGTGCCGGGCCACTACTTTTTCCCAGGTTTGGAACATGATTGGCCGCATACCCACCAGTGTATGCGCATGAACTATGTGCCGGATCCGCAGCAGATTGAGCGTGGTGTGAAAATCTTGGCGGAAGAGATCGAGCGGGCACACCAGGAAGCGGGTTAAGTCAGCGGGGGCTCTGCCAGCAGAGCCCCCGATCTCACTACATCGTCCAGAACAGCACCGCCAACAGCTGCGGTGACATGATGCGCAGGAACATCGCCAGCGGATACACCGTGGCGTAAGACAGTGCCGCAGCCCCACAGGTTGGATGCAGGCCGTTGGCAAAGGCCAGCGCAGGAGGATCGGTCATCGAACCGGCCAGCATGCCGGAGAGCGTCAGGTAGTTCATCTTGCCTACCACCCGGGCCAAAACCCCCACGGTGATCAGCGGAATAGAGGTGATCAGCACACCGTATCCCACCCAGGCCATCCCTTCGCCGTGCAGCAAGGTATCGATAAAGTTACCGCCCGACTTCAGGCCGACCACCGCCAAAAACAGCACGATCCCCAGCTCACGCAGCGCCAGGTTGGCACTCGGCGGCATAAACCAGTACAGCTTGCCGATGCTGCCGATACGCCCGAGGATCAGCGCCACCACCAGCGGGCCACCGGCCAGCCCCAGGCGTAACGCCGCCGGGAAACCGGGAATAAACAGCGGAATCGAGCCCAACAGCACCCCCAGGCCGATACCGATAAACACCGGCAGCATCTGCACCTGTTGCAGCTTCTGCTTGGCGTTCCCGACGATCGCCGCCACGGCTTCGATCGCCTCTGGCCGCCCGACCAGGTTGAGAATATCGCCGAACTGCAGCGTGACATTGCTGCCTGCCACCAGTTCTACCCCAGAACGATTGAGGCGCGAAATCACCACGTCGTATTTCTGTTTCAGATTCAGATCGCGGATTTTTTTACCCAGCACCTTTTCGTTGGTGACCACCGCACGCACCACCTGCAGCGCCGTTCCCTGAGTGGAGAGTGACACATCCACCTCCTCGCCAATCACCAACCGGGCGTTTTCCAGCTGTTCACGCTTGCCCACCAGATGCAGGAAATCCCCCAATTCCAGCTTCTCTTGCGGGGCAGGCACCATCAGCAAGTCACCGCGTTTGAGGCGCGAGCAGATAATGTCGTCACTGTTGAGCAGCGGTACGTTTTTGATCGCCATGCCATGCAGGTTAGGGTTGCGCACCGCCACGTTCATGGTCTGCAGCAGTTCGCTATTGCCCAGGCTACTTTCAAATTCCCGCGCTTCCTTATCAATATTGATGCGAAAGAACAGGCGGATTAGCCACATCACCAGCAAAATGCCGCAGATACCGAACGGATAGGCCATCGCATACCCCATCCCCATGCGATTAACCAAATCCGGATCGGAACCCAGATCGGTGAGGATTTGCTGCCCAGCCCCCAGCGCCGGGGTGTTGGTCACCGCACCGGAAAACACGCCAAGAATGATCGGCAGCGGCACGGCAAACAGCTTATGCACAATCGCGGCCACCACGCCGCCCACCAGCACCAGCAAAATGGCAAAGCCGTTCAGCCGCAAGCCGGAAACGCGCAGGGACGAGAAGAAACCAGGTCCAACCTGAATACCGATGGTGTAAACAAACAGGATCAGGCCGAATTCCTGAATAAAGTGCAGCATGTCGCCGTTAAGGCTGATCTGATAAGTCTGAGCGAAATGCCCGACGATAATACCGCCGAACAGCACCCCACCAATCCCCAACCCGACGCCGTACACTTTCCAGTTTCCGATCCACAATCCGAGAATAGCCACCAACGCCAACATGCTGACGGTCAGGGCAATATCACTCATAGGTCACATCCTTACCACAAGTTTAACAATCGGTATGCGGTTATCCCCGTCGCATTTCAAGCTGCAGCGTTGTTACCTGCGCTTACTCACCCCTGTCACTTACCTCAGTAAGCTACAGGGGATAAGTAAGCTTGTTGCCTAGCTGCAACGTGAAATTCATAGGGCATAAATACCTGCAATTAATAAGGATTCTGACATAAGGTGAAGGGGGGGAATGTGGGTTGTGCCACAGAATGCAACGGGGGAAGCCCGAATGGACTTCCCCCGTGCGTTTTTCTTTTTTTTCAGCCGGTTATTTCGCTTCTAACCCCGGCGTGCTGCCGATGCTGATACGCTGTGGCTGCAAGGCTTCTGGCACATACCGCACCAGATCGATATGCAGCAGGCCATTTTCAAATTTGGCTTCAGCGACCTGCAGGTGTTCTGCCAGGGTAAAGGTCAGGGTGAACTCTTTAAACACCAAGCCCTGATGCAGGTATTCCACCTGTTTTTCCTGCGGTGCCGGGTTGCCGCGCACGGTGAGGCGCGGGCCTTCTACTTCAATATCCAGTTCACTTTGTTTGAACCCAGCCAGTGCCAGAGAAATGCGATAGTGGTTATCGTCACTTTTCTCAATATTATAGGGTGGAAATCCTTGTGGTTCCTGGCCGCCCATTGAGCTGGCGAGTTTGTCAAAACCGATCCATTGACGCAGAAGCGGGGATAAATCGTAATTACGCATAGTATTTACTCCTTCCAAGAAGCGAGATGATATTGCTTTGCTCCCTAACGGCGAGCAAATATAAAAGTTATTTAATTTCGATCCGGCGCGGTTTTAATGTTTCCGGCACGATGCGTTGCATATCGATATACAGCAAACCGTTTTCCAATTTGGCGCCTTTAATTTGGATATGTTCGGCCAACTGGAATTTTCGCTCAAAATTACGCTCGGCAATGCCCTGGTATAAATAGGTTCTCTCCGCAGGCTCATTATTGTGAGCCCCACGGACAATCAGCAGATTGTCGTGTGTGGTAATCTCCAATTCATGCTCGGCAAATCCGGCAACGGCGATCGCGATGCGATAGTGGTTTTCGTCCACTAATTCAACATTATAGGGAGGGTAGCCACCGTTGCCCTGGCTTTGATTCGCCTCAAGCGCGTTGAACAGGCGATCGAAACCAATTGCAGAACGGTATAACGGGGAAAGATCGAAATTGCGCATAAACAGCCTCCTAAGGCACTTCAGCGAGGTTATTCATAAGTCCTCCACCATGGACAGACTCAATTTTGTTTCTGGCCTAAACTCCCTGACGGCAAGTTCTTAATTTGGCCTCGATAAGAAAATGGGGTTGGTTTTCTTCATTTCAACCGTCAACGATCAAAAAATTGTTCATCAGAAACGACGACGGAGGGTTTATCACATACACTATAGGTTGCCGCCAAGTGATAAGCTGGTAAATCAGGACGCTTGTGCAGCCGATAACGCTGTAGCTTTGATGGATGAAGCAAATTTAAGGGAAACCATACCCTTCTGGATGGATTAATGAAACCTCTGAAAGTGATAGCGACCAGTTGCATGTTGTTGACCACCTGCGGCTGCTCCAGCGTGATGAGCCACACCGGTGCCGATCAGGGATATTATGCCGGCACGCGCGCTAACGTCGATATGATGAAAAAAGATGACACCAGTTGGGCGATGATACCGCTACTGGCGATCGACCTGCCCTTATCGGCAGCCATGGATACCCTGTTATTACCTTACGACTACCTGCGTTCAGACAGCGATAAAAAAGCAAAGTCACCCAAGGCGCGGGTCCAACAGGCTGAAGAGCAAAATCAGGCCACCAGCGGCAATCCTGATCAAGGAATGAGTAAACCCTAGCCGGGTGTGGGCCCGCCTTGGCCCGCACCGCTTCGTCTAAAGCTCTAGACTGTCACAGTAAAAATCTGGCTGAAACCCTCCACCTCACGCATAAATGCCACCTGCTTGCCGTCGGGTGAAAACACCACGGCATCCCCAAGCGGCGGTTGCGGCGTGCGTGGCGTCAAGCGCTGCATTTTACCGCTGCTCACGTCGCACAGCATCAGGCTATTATCGCACACCAACGCAATCGCCCCCCCTTGCGGGTGCCAACTGAACGCCGACTGGATACTGTGCACCCCTTCCGTCACCTGGCGTGGCTGACCGCCGTTGGGCGAAATGGTCCACAGTTGCACCACACCGCGATCGTCGCGCATCAAAAAGGCGATGTCACTGCCGTCTGGGGAACTGCGCAGCCAGTGGCGCGGCGTTGTCGCTACCCCAGGATAGCGACGTTGGCCGGTAAACGTCAGCCGCCGCTGCTGCACTCCGAGCGGTGGCGCAGGCAATGTGCTGTCGGTGCCTTGCAGCGGCAAGCGACCGGCTTTGGCGTAGTCGGCATCGTTTTCAGGCAGATCGACCACAAACACTTCGGGCAGTTTTTCCCCCTGCGCGGAAAGCGTGTCGCCAATAAACGCCAATGCCCAACGCTGGCGGCTGCCGTCGGCTTTCAGATACCCATGCTGCCCAATCCAGCCCTCTTCATACGCACGGTTGATCTGATCGCTGCCCGGCTGCGGAGTGGGCGTGGTCGAACTGACCAGCACGCAATAGTGGCTACCGTCGTACTCGCGCGGGTGCTGCTTGGGCGGATTCACGCCATGCAACGGCACCGCGACGCCAACGTTGCGCAAATCCAACGCTGGATCGCGTTCATGCATCACATGATCGTTATAGGTAAAGCTCAGGCGGCTGCCGTCTGGGCTGAACACATGCACATGGGTGCCGCCGCGCAGGGCTCCGGGCGTATAAGGGGCGGTAATATCCATCGCATCCAGGGTGATCGCCAGTTCACGATCCGGCTCGCAGACAATCACGCCGCGGCGATGATGAAAATCATAGTGCCAATGGCTATCCGGGTGTTCTGGCCCATGAATAAACGCATAGCGAGCTGGTGCATCCGGGCTGACGGTGACCACGCCCACATGCGCCCCGTGCTGTGCCCGATACACTACTTCAATCTCGCCACTCACTGCGTTCACGCGCTCAATGGTTAACCCGGTGAAAGAGGCGCCGTTCGGACGCACATCGTAGGCCAGCCACTGGCTGCATGGCGTCCAGACGTTAATGTTGGTTAACTGATGATTGCGCGGAGCAAACGTCAATTGTTGTTCCCGGTGGCTCATGGTGGCTCCTGTTGCGATACGGCATATGCCATTTAACGTGTTGCTTTTAATTCTGAGCAAACAGAAATAAGGTTTACAGATAGAGTAAAAATACATGATCCTCAACCTTGGCCGCAGCAGAGTTTACAACTACCTGAAAAATTTAAAGGAATCGGTATGAATAGCTTGTTTGATGAAATTGTCTCGGCGCACCAGCAGTTACGCCCGCAGGTTCGCGTCACGCCTTTGGAACGCAGCGTGCTGCTTTCACAGCAACTGGGCTGTGAACTGTACCTGAAATGCGATCATCTGCAGCATACCGGTTCGTTCAAATTTCGCGGGGCCAGTAACAAACTGCGCCTGTTGAGCGATGAGCAGCGCCAGCAAGGCGTCATCGCGGCGTCTACCGGCAACCATGGCCAGGCGGTTGCGCTAGCCAGTCAACTGATGGGGGTTAACGCTACCGTGTATGCACCTGCAACCGCTGCCGCCATCAAGCTGGAAACCATTCGCGCCCTCGGGGGCCAGGTGGAACTGATAGCGGGGGATGCACTAAATGCCGAACTCGCCGGCGAGCAAGCCGCCCGCGAGCAGCATAAAACCTACATTTCCCCTTACAACGATCTGCAGGTCGTGGCAGGTCAAGGCACCTGCGGCATGGAAATGGTAGAGCAACAGCCCGATCTGGATGCAGTGTTCATCGCCGTCGGTGGCGGCGGGTATATTGCCGGAATTGGCACCGTTATGAAGCAATTGTCGCCGAAAACGCAAGTTATTGCCTGTTGGCCAGAGAACGCCACCAGCATGTACAGCGCGCTGGAAGCCGGACATATCCACCCGGTAGAAGAGCAGGAGACGCTGTCCGACGGCACCGCTGGCGGCGTTGAGCCGGGTGCGATCACGTTCCCGCTGTGCCAGCAGGTAATCGACCGCAAAGTGCTGGTCAGCGAACAGGAAATCAAGCAGGCGATGCGCATGATTGCCGCCAGCGATCGTTGGATCATTGAAGGTGCTGCCGGTGTGGCCTTGGCCGCGGCCTGTAAACTGGCCCCGGAGTTTCAGGGGAAAAAAGTGGCCGTGGTGCTGTGCGGTAAAAACATCGTGCTGGAGAAATACCTGAAGGCCGTTAGCACAGAAAATCAGCAATAATTGCACTGTTCAGTGGGAGATGATAGCCCCTCCCCCAGCGGGAGAGCGCGCTAACGGCAAGTTGCTGTGGCTAGCTATTAAACATCTAGCACAAACTTCTCGATCGCGCGCGCTACGCCGTCTTCGGTGTTGGTGGTAGTCACAAACTGTGCGATCTCCTGCAGTTCAGGAATGGCATTGCCCATCGCCACGCCAACCCCGGCATAGGCGATCATCGCAGTATCATTGCCCTGATCGCCCAGCGCCATCACGTTTTGCTGTTTGATGCCAAGATGATCGGCCAGCATTTTCACCCCGGCACCTTTATCCACCCGCTTGTGCAGGATCTCCAGATAATAAGGGGCACTCTTCATAATGGTGTAATTCTCCAGCGCAGCGGTTGGCAAGCAGGCAATGGCACGGTCCAGCAACGCCGGTTCGTCAATCATCATCACTTTTGGGAAGCGGATAGTGCGATCCATCTCTTCCACGCTGCGGTATTTCAACGGGATGCCGGTCATTGAGGCTTCGTGAACGGTATACTTACCGATATCTCGGTTAGGCGTGTACAGCGTATCAAAGTCAAACGCCTGGAAATGAACGCCAAACTCGCGCGCCAGCTGCTCAAAATAGAGATAATCCTCAAAATCGAGCGTTTCCTGCAGAATGCAGGCACCATCCGCCGCTTGTAGCACCAAGGCACCGTTATAGGTAATACAGAAATCACCACTGCCCTGAATATCTAACTGACGCAGATAGTCTTGCACGCCCACATAGGGCCGCCCGGTGGCTAACACCACATGCACTCCTTGGCTGCGTGCGGCGCTAATTGCCTGCTTTACCGCGGGCGTAATCTGGTGCTGCGGATTAAGCAGAGTACCATCCATATCAATTGCAATCAGTTCAATAGCCATTAAAGCCTCTCCCAGTGGTTTTTCCTTATGCTAACGCGTTTCAGCTTGCCATATCAGGGCTAAAAACGGCATAAAAAAATCCGCGCGAGTTGCCCGGCGCAGATTTTTAATCACTCATTAACGCGTTAGATATCGATATTCGCCGCTTTCAGGGCGTTTTCTTCGATAAAGGCACGGCGTGGTTCAACCGCATCACCCATCAGGGTGGTGAACAGTTGGTCAGCCGCGATAGCATCTTTCACGGTCACACGCAGCATACGGCGCTGCTCGGGATCCATGGTGGTTTCCCACAGTTGATCTGGGTTCATTTCACCCAAACCTTTATAACGCTGCACCGACAGACCACGGCGCGACTCTTTCACCAGCCATTCCAGCGCCTGTTCGAAGCTGTCAACCGGCTGGCGGCGTTCGCCACGTTCGATATAAGCATCTTCCTCGAGCAGGCCACGCAGTTTTTCACCCAGCGCACAGAGCTTGCGATATTCACCACCGTGGATGAAATCGAAGTCCAGATCGTAATCGGTATCCACGCCGTGGGTACGAATACGCAGCACCGGTTCAAAGATCTGACGTTCGAGGTTTTCATTAATCACGAAGTCGTAGCTGCTGCCATGCTGTTCGTTATCGTTCAGCAATTTCACCAGTGACTCGATCCACGCCTGCACTTTGGCGCGATCGCCGAGATCGCCACCGTGCAGAGTTGGCTGGTAGATCAGGTTATTCAGCAACGCACGCGGGTAGCGACGTTCCATACGGCCGATCAGCTTCTGCACGCTGTAGTGCTCAGCCACCAGTTTTTCCAGTGGTTCACCGGCCAAAGCCGGGGCAACCGCATTGGTATGCAGCGTCGCACCGTCGAGCGCAATGGCGATCTGGTACTGGTCCATCGCTTCGTCGTCTTTGATGTACTGCTCTTGCTTGCCTTTTTTCACCTTATACAACGGTGGCTGGGCAATAAACACGTGACCACGTTCGATGATTTCCGGCATCTGACGATAGAAGAAGGTCAACAACAGCGTACGAATGTGCGAGCCGTCGACGTCGGCATCGGTCATGATTATGATGCTGTGATAGCGCAGCTTGTCCGGGTTGTATTCGTCACGGCCAATGCCGCAGCCCAGCGCGGTGATAAGCGTAGCCACTTCCTGTGAAGACAGCATCTTGTCGAAGCGGGCTTTCTCAACGTTGAGGATTTTACCCTTCAGCGGCAGAATCGCCTGGTTCTTACGGTTACGCCCCTGTTTTGCCGAGCCGCCCGCCGAGTCCCCTTCCACCAGGTACAGTTCAGACAGCGCCGGGTCACGCTCCTGGCAGTCCGCCAGCTTGCCCGGCAGGCCGGCCAGATCCAGCGCACCTTTACGGCGGGTCATCTCACGCGCTTTACGCGCCGCTTCACGGGCACGGGCTGCATCAATGATCTTACCGACCACGATTTTGGCATCTGCTGGGTTTTCCATCAGATAATCCACCAGCTTCTCGTTCATCAGCGACTCAACCGCCGTTTTCACTTCGGAAGACACCAGTTTGTCTTTGGTCTGTGAAGAGAACTTCGGATCCGGCACTTTCACCGACACCACGGCAATCAGGCCTTCACGCGCATCATCACCGGTTGCGCTGATCTTGGACTTTTTGCTGTAGCCTTCTTTATCCATGTAGTTGTTCAGGGTACGGGTCATCGCAGCACGGAAACCGGCTAAGTGAGTCCCCCCGTCACGCTGGGGAATGTTGTTGGTGAAGCAGTAGATGTTTTCCTGGAAACCATCGTTCCACTGCAGCGCGATTTCCACACCGATGTCGTCTTTCACGGTGGAGAAATAGAACACCGTTGGGTGGATCGGCGTTTTGTTCTTGTTCAGGTATTCGACAAAGGCTCTGATACCCCCTTCGTAATGGAAGTGGTCTTCTTTGCCGTCGCGCTTGTCTTTCAGGCGAATAGAAACGCCAGAGTTCAGGAACGACAGTTCACGCAGGCGCCGGGCCAGGATGTCGTATTCAAACTCGATGTTATTGGTAAAGGTCTGGTAGCTCGGCCAGAAACGCACGGAGGTGCCGGTTTTCTCGGTGTCACCAACGACTTTCAACGGGCCCTGTGGCTCGCCGTGGCTGTATGTCTGCTCATGCACCTTGCCTTCACGACGGATCACCAGCTCCAGCTTCTCGGACAAGGCGTTAACCACCGAGACGCCCACGCCATGCAGGCCGCCGGAAACTTTATAGGAGTTGTCGTCAAATTTACCGCCAGCGTGCAACACGGTCATGATGACCTGCGCCGCAGACACCCCTTCCTCTTCGTGAATACCGGTGGGGATACCACGGCCATCATCCTGTACGGAGACAGAGTTATCGGCGTGGATGGTCACCTGAATGTCGCTACAGTGGCCAGCGAGTGCTTCGTCGATAGCGTTGTCCACAACCTCGAACACCATATGGTGCAGACCGGTGCCGTCATCAGTATCGCCGATATACATGCCTGGGCGCTTACGCACCGCGTCCAGCCCTTTTAATACCTTGATACTTGAGGAGTCATAAGAATTCGACATCAACGTTTCTCGCTCATTTTAGTCCTGTGGTTGAACCTCTATTTTACCCTGTTCCACGCGGAACATCTTGCCCTTTTCACCCATCATGTCGGTTACTTGTTCAGCGCTGACGGCGCTGACAAAAACCTGAGCCTGGGTGGCTTTCAGGCGATCGGCCAGCAACCGGCGACGGCCGGTGTCCAGCTCGGAGGCAAAATCATCAATCAGATACAGGCAACGCCGCCCGCTCTGGCGGGTGAGAAACTCACCCTGCGCCAAGCGCAATGCGCACATCAGCAGCTTAAGCTGACCGCGCGATAACATATCCTCTACCGGCGTGCCTTCGGCACGAATACGGAAGTCCGCCTTGTGCGGCCCCAGCGCGGTATAGGTTAACGCCCTGTCGCGCTCAAACTGGCGCTCCAGCAGCTCTCCGTAGTCGCTCTCTTTGTCCCAGCCGCGCTGGAAAGAGAAACTCAGGGCAAATTCGGGCAAAAACTGCGCGCAGGTCGCGGTGATATCCGCGGCAATTGCGTCACTGTAGGATGCCCGCCACTCGCTGATGCGTTCGGCCAACGGGATCAGTTCCTGATCCCAGGCACGAATCTGCGCATAGCGGCTGACCTGGCGCAGCGCGGCATTGCGCTGCTTCAGTAACCTTTTCAGGTTGCTCCAGGCGGTGAAAAAACCGGGTTCATTGTGAAAACAACCCCAGTCCAGGAAAGCGCGCCGATATTTTGGCCCGCCGTTTAGCAGAGTAAAACCTTCAGGAGTGATCAACTGCATGGGCAATAGCTGGGCCAGTTCAGCCACTTTGTGGCCATCGCTGCCATCAATACGCACTTTGCTGTCACCCTGACGGCTCTTGCTTAATCCTACCGACAACTCGCGCTCTGTGCCTTCGATGATCCGGCCATGCAGCACAAATTCCGCCTGATCGTGGCGGATCACCCGCCCGGCCTGCAAGCTGCGAAATGCACGACCATGGCCGAGCGTATACACCGCCTCCAACACGCTGGTCTTGCCACTGCCGTTGGGCCCCACCAGGAAGTTAAATCCCGAGGCGGGTGCCAGATCGGCAGCTTCAATGTTACGGAAATCTTTAATCAGTAAGCGCGTTAATGCCATGCTGCAGTTATCTTAATCATCACACAATCCAGGGCGTTATCGTCGCAGGCCATTTGCGTGCGGCACAGCCACCGGAGCGTACACAAAGTACGTGAGGATGGCGAGCACTGCCCAAGCGCAAACGGGCAAGTAGGATAGCCCGATAATTTCTACAGACGCATTGGCATGACGACATAGGCTGCGGACTTACTGGCACCGTCTTCGATCTGCACGCTGGAGACCGAATCGGTCAGCAACAGACGCACATCTTCACACTTGAGCGCATTCAGCACATCCAGCACGTAGCTGACGTTGAAACCAATCTCCATCTCGGTGCCGTCATAGCTGACATCGAGGATCTCTTCCGCCTCTTCCTGCTCAGGGTTGTTGGCGGTGATCTTGAGCTGGTTCTGGCTGACGTATAAACGCACACCGCGGAACTTCTCGTTCGACAGAATGGCCGCACGGGCAAACGCCTGCTTGAGCAGGTCGCAGCCCGCTTCCAGCGTTTTGTCCGGGTTCTTCGGCAATACGCGGCGATAATCCGGGAAACGGCCATCAACCAGCTTGGAAGTGAAGATAAAATCCCCCACGTGAGCGCGAATGTTGTTGCTGCCAATCTGCACCCGCAGCAGCGTATCGCCGCCGTCCAGCAGACGCACCAGCTCCATCACCCCTTTACGCGGCACGATCACCGAATGGGTCGGCAACGGCTGACCAATCGGCATTGAACACACCGCCAGGCGGTGGCCGTCGGTCGCTACGGTGCGCAGATCTTCCCCTTCGGTTTCAAACAGCATACCGTTCAGGTAGTAACGCACGTCCTGATGCGCCATCGAAAACTGAGTGGCTTCGATCAGGCGTTTCAGCGTCGCCTGCGACAGGGTGAATTCGACTTCGCTCTGCCAGTCATCCAGGTTCGGGAAATCCGCCGCAGGCAGAGTAGACAACGAGAAGCGGCTGCGGCCAGAACGCACCAGCATCCGCTCGCCGTCAAGCTGCACGGTAATCTCGGCACCTTCCGGCAGGCCACGGCAGATATCAAAAAATTTACGCGCGGGGACGGTGGTCGCACCCGCCTCATGGGGCTGAGACAGGGCAACGCGCGCCACCATCTCCATCTCCAGATCGGTGCCTGTCAGCAACAGGGAACCTTCCGTTACCTGCAACAGCAGGTTACCCAGAATCGGCAGCGTCGGGCGGCCGCCCAGTGGGCTGCTCACCTGTTGCAGCGGTTTTAGCAGATGCTCACGTTCAACGATAAATTTCATAGGCGCTATGACGACAATGTTCTGATTAAATTGGAGAAATCTTCTTTGATGTCGTGACTTTCCTCACGCAGCTGCTCAATCTTGCGGCAGGCGTGCAACACCGTGGTATGGTCGCGGCCACCAAACGCATCGCCGATTTCTGGCAGGCTGTGGTTGGTGAGCTCTTTTGCCAATGCCATCGCCATTTGGCGCGGGCGGGCAACCGAGCGCGAACGCCGTTTGGACAGCAAGTCCGCGATTTTGATTTTATAGTACTCCGCCACCGTCTTCTGAATGTTGTCGATGGTGACCAGCTTTTCCTGCAGTGCCAGCAGATCGCGCAGCGCTTCACGCACAAAGTCGATGGTAATGGCACGGCCGGTAAAATTTGCGTTGGCGATCACCCGGTTCAGCGCCCCTTCGAGCTCGCGCACGTTGGAACGCAGACGCTTGGCGATAAAAAACGCCACTTCGCCCGGCAGACGGATATCGTTCTCGTCGGCCTTTTTCATCAGGATCGCCACGCGGGTTTCCAGCTCCGGCGGCTCGATCGCCACCGTCAGGCCCCAACCGAAGCGGGATTTCAGACGATCCTCGACGCCGTTGATCTCTTTTGGATAACGATCCGAGGTCAGGATGATCTGTTGATTGCCTTCGAGCAAGGCATTAAAGGTATGGAAAAACTCTTCCTGCGAGCGCTCTTTGTTGGCAAAAAACTGGATGTCATCGATCAGCAGCGCATCAACCGAGCGGTAGTAACGCTTGAACTCTTCAATCGCGTTGTTCTGCAAAGCCTTGACCATGTCCTGCACAAAGCGCTCCGAGTGCATATAAACCACTTTGGCATTGGCTTTGCGCGCCATGATGCCGTTGCCGACCGCATGCAACAGGTGGGTTTTACCCAGGCCGGTGCCACCATAAAGGAACAGTGGGTTATACGCTCCCCCCGGGTTATCCGCCACCTGACGGGCGGCAGCGCGCGCCAGCTGGTTGGACTTACCCTCAACGAAGTTATCGAAGGTGTGCTTAGGATTAACGTTGGAACGGTATGACAGCTCAGGAGGCGGTGCCGCGTTGTCCCAGCTCGGGCGCGACGGTGCAGCCCGCACCACCGGGGCCACGGGCACACTGCTGACGCTGGCCGTAACGGCTTGATTAACCGTTTGTGTCAGCGGCTTACTGCCCACTTCAAAACGCAGCAACGGCGCATCCGTGCCGCAGAAATCGTTTAACAGACCATTGATATTGTTTAAGTATTTATCGCGAACCCAATCCAGCACAAAACGATTGGGCGCATACAGCGCCAGGGTATTGTCACTCAGTTCCGCCTGCAATGGGCGTATCCACATACTAAATTCTGTGGCAGGTAACTCATCCTGCAATCGGGCAAGACACTGCTGCCAAAGCGAAAGTGACACGGCGGACTCCACTCGAACAAGATCAATAAAAAGAAAAGAATCAGGCTACTTTTTTATAACTCATGATTTTTTGACACACGCCCGGCATCGGCCGAAAACCTGTGGGGCATGCGAACCGCCTTTCACGGTTTATGTCCCTGACGATCCCTCATTTGGGATCGCGATCGGAATGAAGGATCATAACGCAATACGCGCAAGAGATCCTCCCCTTCATCACAGATTAGATCCATTTTATCCACAGCCATTGATGAGTGGCTATATTTTGACCGGTTATATCCTAACGCCGATGGAATCTGAACCTGTAGCACGCGCTTTTTATGGCATAAACACGTTATACCCTGTTATCCACGCAGGATCCTGGCGTTAAACTCGCAGGATCTCACCGGGATCCTTGCGATTTCACCCCGAGTCCGTATAATCTTCGCCCTACGTGTGATACCTGGTTCCTCAACGGTGGGTCGTTTGCCAGACAGGATTCTGCGGTGACCACGGGCTGAAGGCGGGATGTTATTCCGTATTTGGCAAGCAACCAGGTAAGGCTATGCCCAGCAGATCTCAAGGTGCAGGAAGACTGCGGCTCGAAATATGCAGGCTTGATGCGTGATGCGAATTGACTCAGGACTGTACAATTATTACAATCCCGCCTCTTTATATGCGATTGAGGTGTCGGTAGTCTTCACGCCGAGTAGCCAAACGCATTTGACTTCTCAGTAATTCATTTAAGTTTAGGTAGAAATCGCTATGAAACGCACTTTCCAACCGTCCGTACTGAAGCGTAACCGTAGCCACGGTTTCCGTGCTCGTATGGCCACCAAAAATGGTCGTCAAGTTCTGGCCCGCCGTCGTGCGAAAGGCCGTACTCGTCTGACTGTTTCTAAGTAATAAAAGCTAACCCGCTGAGTGGTTAAGCTCGCTTTTCCCAGGGAGTTACGTTTGTTAACTCCCACTCATTTCACTTTCGTCTTCCAGCAGCCACAACGGGCTGGCACGCCGCAAATCACCATCCTCGGCCGCCAAAACCTGCTGGGGCATCCCCGCATCGGTCTTACCGTCGCCAAAAAACACGTCAAACGCGCGCATGAACGCAACCGGATCAAACGCCTCACCCGCGAAAGCTTCCGCTTACGTCAGCACGAGTTACCGGCGATGGACTTTGTCGTGGTGGCGAAGAAAGGGATAGCGGATCTGGATAACCGCGCGCTGACGGAAGCTTTGGAAAAATTATGGCGTCGCCACTGTCGCCAGGCTCCCGCATCCTGATCGGGCTGGTACGAGCGTATCAGCTCGCGATCAGTCCGCTGCTTGGGCCCCGTTGTCGCTTCCAGCCGACATGCTCTCATTACGCAATTGAGGCATTAAGCAGGTTTGGCATGTTAAAAGGCAGTTGGTTAACACTGAAACGCGTATTAAAATGCCACCCCTTGAACCCAGGTGGCGATGATCCCGTGCCGCCGAAAACCGACGATAACAGAGAACACTAACGATGGATTCGCAACGCAATCTTTTCCTCATCGCTCTGCTGTTCGTGTCTTTCATGATCTGGCAGGCTTGGCAAACGGACAACGCTCCGCAACCAGCCGCTCAGACCACGCAACAGACTGCGAACACTGCTACCGGTGATGCTGCCAGCCAGGCTTTGCCAGCCAGTGGTCAGGGTAAACTGATTACTGTTACCACTGACGTACTGTCGCTGACCATCAACACCCGTGGTGGTGATATCGAACAGGCTAAACTGTTGGCCTACCCGGACTCTTTGGGTTCATCGACTCCATTCCAGTTGCTGGAAACCACACCGGCGTTTGTCTACCAGGCACAAAGCGGCCTGACGGGCAGAAACGGCCCGGATAACCCAGCCAACGGCGAGCGCCCCCTGTTTGAGGCCACGCAAGATACCTTCACACTGGCAGATGGCCAGGATGAACTGCGTATTCCGCTGACCTTTACCGGCAAAGACGGTTCAGTGTTCACCAAGACGTTCGTTCTTAAGCGTAACCACTACGGCGTCGGCGTTGATTACACCATCGTCAACAAAAGTGATGCCCCTCTGGAGCTGACGCTGTTTGGCCAACTCAAGCAAAGCACCGAGTTGCCAAAACACCGTGATACCGGCAGCAATAACTTTGCGCTGCACACTTTCCGTGGCGCGGCTTACTCTTCCAGTGACAATAAATACCAGAAGTATGCGTTCGATAAGGACGAGAACCTGGATATCACCACGCAGGGCGGCTGGGTTGCCATGCTGCAGCAGTATTTTGCGACCGCGTGGGTGCCACAGACTCAGGGTAAAAACACCTTCTATACGGCCAAACCTGGCGATAACCTGTCTGCGATCGGCTTTAAGTCGACCCCGGTGGTGGTGCAACCGGGTGCGCAGCAGCAACTGAATGCCACCCTGTGGGTTGGCCCTGAGCTGCAGGATAAGATGGCCGAGCTGGCACCGCATCTCGATCTGACCGTGGATTACGGCTGGCTGTGGTTTATTTCCCAGCCGCTGTTCAAACTGCTGAAGTTTATCCATGGCTTTATCGGTAACTGGGGCTTCTCGATCATCATCATCACCTTCATCGTGCGCGGCATCATGTACCCGCTGACCAAAGCGCAGTACACCTCGATGGCCAAAATGCGCTTGCTGCAGCCAAAACTGCAGGCGATGCGCGAGCGTATCGGTGACGACAAGCAGCGCATGAGCCAAGAAATGATGGCGCTGTACAAGGCAGAGAAAGTGAACCCGCTGGGTGGCTGCCTGCCGTTGATCATCCAGATGCCAATCTTCCTGGCGTTGTACTACATGCTGATGAGCTCGGTGGAACTGCGTCATGCGCCGTTCATCCTGTGGATCCACGATCTGTCAGCGCAGGACCCGTACTACATCCTGCCGATCCTGATGGGTGTGACCATGTACTTCATCCAGAAGATGTCACCGACCACCGTGACCGATCCGATGCAGCAGAAGATCATGACCTTCATGCCAGTGATTTTCACCGTGTTCTTCCTGTGGTTCCCGTCTGGTCTGGTGCTGTACTATATCGTCAGTAACCTGGTGACTATCCTCCAGCAGCAGATTATTTATCGCGGGTTGGAAAAGCGTGGCTTGCACAGCCGCGACAAGAAGAAGTCCTAAGCGTAGCCAAGGGGTTGCAGTTTGTGCCCCTTCTGCGAAACTCAAAGGCGGTCATGCGACCGCCTTTTTGCATATTGTCAGAGAGATAACCTGTTATGAGCACCACCGATACTATCGCTGCCCTTGCCACCCCGCCGGGACGCGGCGGCGTCGGCATTCTGCGCATTTCTGGCCGCAACGCGAAGGATGTCGCCCAGGCGTTGCTCGGCAAACTGCCAAAGCCACGCTACGCTGATTACCTGCCATTCCGCGATGCCGCTGGCGCAACGCTCGATCAGGGTATCGCCTTATGGTTCCCCGGCCCAAACTCTTTCACCGGTGAAGACGTGCTGGAACTGCAGGGCCACGGTGGGCCGGTGATCCTCGATCTGCTGCTCAAACGCGTGCTGGCACTGCCCGGTGTGCGCATTGCGCGGCCAGGTGAATTCTCTGAACGTGCGTTTCTCAACGATAAGCTGGACCTGGCACAGGCTGAAGCAATTGCCGATCTGATCGATGCCAGTTCCGAACAGGCGGCTCGTTCGGCCATGAATTCGCTGCAGGGGGCGTTTTCCACCCGCATTCACCAACTGGTGGAAGCACTTACTCACCTGCGCATCTATGTAGAAGCGGCAATCGATTTTCCTGATGAAGAGATCGACTTCCTTTCCGACGGCAAAATCGAAGCGCAGCTTAACGGCGTGATGGCCGATCTGAACAACGTGCGTACCGAAGCACGCCAGGGCAGCCTGCTGCGCGAAGGGATGAAAGTGGTGATTGCCGGGCGGCCCAACGCCGGGAAATCCAGCCTGCTCAATGAACTGGCCGGGCGTGAAGCGGCGATCGTTACCGACATCGCGGGCACCACGCGTGACGTACTGCGTGAGCATATTCATATCGACGGCATGCCGCTGCACATTATTGACACCGCAGGCCTGCGCGAAGCCAGCGATGAAGTGGAGCGCATCGGCATCGAGCGTGCGTGGAATGAGATCGAACAGGCAGACCGCGTGCTGTTTATGGTTGATGGGACCACCACCGCCGCAACCGAGCCCAGCGAAATCTGGCCAGAGTTTATGGCCCGCCTGCCCAGTAATCTGCCCATCACCGTGGTGCGTAACAAGGCCGACATCACGGGTGAAACCCTGGGTATTAGCGAAGTGAATGGCCACTCACTTATTCGCCTCTCGGCACGCACCGGTGACGGGATCGATCTGCTGCGCGATCACCTGAAACAAAGCATGGGCTTTACCAGCAATATGGAGGGGGGCTTCCTGGCTCGCCGCCGCCATCTGCAAGCCTTAGAACTGGCCGCCCAGCATCTGGTACAGGGCAAAGAACAGTTAGTAAGCGCTTACGCGGGGGAGCTGTTGGCCGAAGAATTACGCTTGGCGCAACAGGCGCTGAGCGAGATCACTGGCGAATTCACCTCCGACGATCTATTAGGACGTATTTTCTCCAGCTTCTGTATCGGAAAATAAAGTCAGGTTTGTCGATGGTAACAATTAGGTGGTCAATAACCGTTGGCCACCGCTTTAAGATCCCCAAAAAACGCTGATTTATTCCCTTATACACCCTCAATAATTCGCCTGGCTGGAATGACTTTACCACGGGCTGATGTAAACAACGCTTATGCTGGCTGCAAGGTACGGTGATTCATGCGTTACTCTATTCCGTATCGCCGATATAAAAGGTTGACCTTTGGCGTTACCAGAGAGAAAAAGATACCCGAAAGATAAAAATAAGCACCGCATAGCGGCCTGACACAGAGCTGGACGTAAAGTATTTTCGTTTTTGTCTCCTTGCAAACTAACATTTTCAGTCGCTGAGGCCTTTTTTTAAAAAAAATAGGCTGAAAACCGGCTTACGATAGCACCTGATAGTGAAATCCCCCCTCTTTTATCCCCTCTTTTCGTCAAATTGACGTCCTCTATGCTGAGCGACGAGCTCAATCTGCAACCGATTGTTAAATATTTATTATTAAGGTAATTATTATTTAAATTCAGTATGTTGCATAAAAATCTTTGCCTAATCATGGCTCTTCTTAAGGCAGCGTTAGAAAACCTCACCAACAAAAAAGAACATCTTAATACAAAATAATACAATAAGATCAGCAAATTACACGAAGAAATCACTTAAGACCTTTTTTCACCTCAAAAATAATCTAAACAGAGTTGAGAAATTCTGCCACGAAACCTGCTGGATGGCCCTTTCCTCGCTTAACGAGCTAAATAATATTAATTCATTAAGAAATTTCTTCGAACACCCCTAGTATTTGTCTCAACGAACGGGGAGTGATGCACAGAGAGTTCAGTAAAACGTTCTCTCAATATTTCAACCTTGCAGGTCACCAGTCTGCAGTATTGATAAATAGGTTTCACTCTCTAAAGAAACTAACGTAACAGTGATGGGTGTATGAAAGATAAAGTTTACGGTTTTTTGATTGATGACGAAGTGATACTCGACATTAACAAAAGAAGACTGGTTCGCTTTACCGATGAGTCTTCTGTCAATGCCATGACCATCAGAATGGTATCGCTTAATTCAAACCTGGTGAGATTGTTGAGTTTATTATTGATGAGCAGTAATGACACTATGGTTTCGAAAAACGACATCTTAAATCATGTTTGGGAAGAACATAATCTGTCTTCATCCAGCCAACGTTTATGGCATGCCATAAATGAATTAAAACGCAAGTTGTCGGCGGTTGGCCTTCCCTCTGATTTTATATTGAACGTGCGTGACGGCGGTTACTTTATTAATAACCACCAGGTTACCACACTCTTTTACGGATAAACGTTGCCTGTCAAGCTCCAGGCATAACATACACATCCATATTAAATGGATATTAACCAGGCTCTTTTAATGCCATCAAGCATTGAAAGGGTTTATTAAACAACACAAGGTAAGTAGAAACAGATATGAAAAAATTAACTCTCATTGCTTCACTGATCGCTGCATGTGGCTCAGTTGGCCTGGCTCAAGCCGCCTCTACCGGCACCATCACCTTTAACGGTGAACTGACTGCCTCCACCTGCGACGTTATTGTGGACGGTAAGGCTGCCGATGCCACTATTATTCTGCCTACTGTGGGTATCAACCAGTTAAACGCCGCAGCAAAAACCGCGGGCCGCACCGGTTTCATTATGGCGCTGAATAACTGTACCGGCACCTTGAAGACCGCCTCTGCCTTCTTCGAAGCTGGCGCTTCTGTCGACCAGGTCACCGGGCGTCTGAAGAGCACCGGAACCGCAACCAACGTCGCACTGCAACTGCTTGATGGCTCCAAGGCTTCACCCGCGGTGATCCAGGCCGGTAACCAGAACCAACGTACCAACACCCAGTTTGTCAGCGTGGCCACCGGCAGTGCCAACCTGCCTTATGCGGTGGAATATTATGCCAATGGCGCGACTACGGCCGGTACCGTGATCAGCACCGTGGTGTATTCCATCCAATATAAATAAGTACCCTGGGCGAAGATTATCTCCCACCTTTTTATAAATGACTCTGCCCTATTAATAACTGGGCATTACATAGATATCTATATTTAATGGATATTAACCGGGCTCTTTTAATTTAAAAAATTAAAAGAACTTATTAAACAATACAAGGTAAGTAGAAATAGATATGAAAAAATTAACTCTCATTGCTTCACTGATCGCTGCATGTGGTTCTGTTGGCCTGGCTCAAGCCGCCTCTACTGGCACCATCACCTTTAACGGTGAACTGACTGCCACCACCTGTGACGTTATTATTGACGGTCAATCAGCCAATGCCACGGTCACACTGCCCACCGTAGGTATCAACCAATTGACCGCAGCGGCAAAAACTGCAGGCCGTACCGGCTTCATTATGGCGCTGAACAACTGTGCCGGCACCCTGAAGACCGCCTCTGCCTTCTTCGAAGCCGGTGCTTCTGTCGACCAGGTCACCGGGCGTCTGAAGACCACCGGGACCGCAACCAACGTCGCACTGCAGTTGCTCGACGGCTCCGGTGCGCAAGCGGTGATCCAGGCCGGTAACCAGAACCAGCGCACCAGCACCCAGTATGTCAGCGTAGCCACCGGCAGTGCCAACTTGCCTTATGCGGTGGAATATTATGCCAATGGCGCGACCACGGCCGGAACCGTAACCAGCACCGTGGTGTACTCCATTCAGTATAAATAAGGTCAGGGGGGGTCCCCCCCCGCCTTATTAACACCGTTCAATATCGTTGAATAACGGATAAATACTCGACAAGTCGTTTAGTTACTACGTCCCATATTATTCAGATAATAGGTTCTGAAGGAATTTTTTATGTCAAAAACTTTACACCATGATTTCCAGAGCCTGTTATCTCCCTTAGCACTGGCCGTTCTCTCAACGCTATTTATCGGCAACGCGAATGCAGCAACGCCTGCCGTTGCCGAGAATGCAGAGTTTGACCCCGTGTTCCTTAATTTGGTTAGCGCTCAACCCGTTGACCTCAGCCGCTTTGCCCACGGCGCTTCCGCGCTGCCTGGAACCTATCGCACTGCGGTCTACGTGAACGACGCGCTGATTGACAACCGCGATATCGAATTTAAAGCCCGGGCCGACAAGTCAGTCTACCCCTGCCTGACGACTGAGCTGATTAAAAATATCGCCTTCAATTTCGACGCGCTGCCAGCCGATTTCCTGACGCCGGCAACGCCGGGGGAGCTTTGCCTCGATCTGCAGAAAAAACTGCCGGAATCCAGCGTCACTTTTGACAGTAACGAACAGCGCCTGGACCTGGTGATCCCCCAAATCTACATGCTGAAAGCCGCCCATGGCACCGTCAGCCCTGAGCTCTGGGACAGCGGTGTTCCTGCCATCCTGTTGGGCTATAACGTTAACGGTTATTCCAGCGAGTCACGCGGCAATACCTTTAACTCTCTGTATGCCGGAGTTAACGCTGGGGTCAACATGGGAGCCTGGTATCTGCGCCACAACGGTGCCTACAACTGGATGGACAGTGGCGAAAATAAGTACAGCAATATCAATACCTACCTGCAGCGTGATATTCCCCTTATCAAGGGGCAGGCGCAGATTGGGCAGTCTAATACGCAAGGGCTGCTGTTTGACACGCTGCCGTTTACCGGTGTGCAACTGGCCAGTGACGAGCGGATGTTGCCAGAGTCCCTGCGCGGCTATGCCCCAGACATTCGCGGGATCGCCCGTACCAACGCTCGGGTAACGGTGCGCCAGGGTGGTCAGGTGCTGTATGAAACCACCGTCACCCCCGGCCAGTTCCTGATCAACGATCTGTACCCCACCGGCTACGGCGGCGATCTGGATGTCACCGTGCGTGAATCCGATGGCACCGTACAGACGTTCCGGGTCCCCTACGCTTCGGTAGCGCAACTGCTGCGCCCAGGGGCTTCCCGCTATACCTTTACCGCCGGTGAACTGCGCAATGACAGCATTCGGGGTAAGCCAGCGCTGTACCAGGGCACCTACCAGCTCGGGTTGACCAACGCCATTACTGGTTACGGCGGCTTCCAGGCCAGCCAGCATTACTATGCCCTGCAGCTCGGTACTGCAGTTGGCACGCCGATTGGGGCGGTTGCCTTTGACGTGACCCAGGCTCGGAGCCATCTGGGAAGCAGCACTGATGCGCAGGGGCAACCCCTGTCGGACAACACGCTCAGTGGGCAGAGCTACCAGATCAGCTACAGCAAGGCCATTACCGAGACCAACAGCAACCTGTCGCTGGCGGCCTATCGTTTCTCGACCGACGGGTACATGGATTTCATGACCGCCATGCAGACCCGCGATGCGGTGGCACAGGGGTATTCCGTAGACTCGGTATGGCGAGCGAAGAACCGCTTGACCGTCACCGCGGGCCAGGGGCTGCCAGAGAACTGGGGCCAGCTGTATGTCAGTAGCTCGGTGCAGGACTACTGGAACCGGGACGGCAGCGAGAAACAGTATCAGGTGGGATACAACAACCAGTATAAGCAGCTGTCGTATGGTTTGAACGCCAGCCGGACCTATTCGAGCCTGGGCAGCACCCAGACCAACTACCTGCTCAGCTTCAGCCTGCCGCTGGGGCGCAACGATCAGATGCACACGCCGCAATTGCGTCTGGATCTGTCGCATGACACCAGCGGGCGTACCGGGCAACAGGTCGCGCTCTCCGGCAGCGCCGGTGCTAACAACCAGCTCAGCTATGGCGTGACCGCGATGAATGCCAATCAAGGTAGCGGCACCAGTGGGACAGTCAGTGGTAACTACCGCACCCCGGCCACCGCCATGAGCGGTACCTACAGCACCGGCCAGGGCTACCAGAGCATTTCAGCGGGTCTGAACGGGACGGTGGTTGGGCATGCGGGTGGTGTGACCTTTACGCCATACACCTCCGATACCATGGCCCTGGTGGAAGCGAAAGGAGCAGAAGGGGCAAGCGTCTCTTCCTACCCGGGCGTCTCGGTAGACTCACATGGGTATGCGATCGTGCCGTATCTGACTCCGTACCAGTTAAACGAAATCAGCCTGGATCCGAAAGGAACGGCGGCAGATGTGGAACTGGACAACACCACACAGAAGGTGGCGCCGTACTCGGGGGCCGTGGTGAAAGTAAAGTATGCCGTAAAACGGGGTCAACCGATCCTGATCACGACGACCTACCAGGGGCAGCCAGTGCCGTTCGGGGCCGACGTGTTGGATAGCCAGGGTAACAACGTGGGTTCAGTAGGCCAGGGGGGCCAGGTGTATGCACGTGTGGCTGAGGAGAAAGGGCTGTTACAGGTGAAATGGGGTGACGGCAGCGAGATGCAATGCCGGGTGAGTTATCGCTTACTTCCACAAGCGAAGCACAGTACCGCCACCGCGATCCAGAGCTTCAACTCGGTATGCCAGAGTGCTAATGGCACTTCAGGAAAGCGTTAAGGAAAAAAGGGCGAGCACTATTGATTAGCGCCCCTCATTGAGCCCTGGTTTGTTATTACATATAACGCTGCAGGTTAAAAAACCCAATCATTATATTGATATGAGTAGTTATGAAAACCGAAAAAACAATTTATCTTCAGCATACATGCGCATACACTCGAGTAGGCATTGATTTTATATTAAAAGAGTTATCGAATAACTTATGCGTGAATTTAATTTCCAACACAAACTACGCCTACGCAAATAATGATTATGACTTGCAGAGACAACATGCCGACTTCTTTATTTTAGGGCTGCAAGGAAACAGTAACCACGGAGAGGTACTTAACTTTGTTATCAAATGGTTACCCATGCACTGCCCTCAGGCAAAAGTGATTATTATGGCGCAAACCCACTCCATCGGAACGCTAAAAGACTACCTGTTAGGCCTTGGAAACGTTGTTGCGGTATTGGATAGTGCAATAAAAACCGAAGAATTACGGGAGTCTCTGCGGACGATTATTATAAACGCCCAAGATATCGAGCCCAGAAAAAAACAGGCTATGCCACTGACGCACCAAGAGATTAGGGTACTGGAAAACCTGTTGAAGGGAATACCCGTATTGAAAGTGGCAAGAGCCCTGCGGATAGATCAGAAAACGGTCAGTCGCCACAAACGAGCGGCGCTGAATAAACTAGGGATATCATCACTACATGGCTTAATGAAATGTGGCAATAATACCCACATGATGAATGGCTTACTGAGAGGAGAGGATTAGGCTCACCAGGGTGCCCGAAGCAAAAAATGACTCCCTATTTTCGCCTCTCGCCATGAGCTGCCACTTGTTATTAGATCGTCACTGCCTGGTGTGCTTCTATGGCTAATTTAGTCTACCCTATTTAAGACAAGTGGTAGATTTCAGGGGAGTAACCTCTCCACGTCAATACAATTTCTGGGAGTTGATGATGAAGATAGCCTTTTGCCATAGACGTCTAGCGCTTAGCCTGACCCTGCTAATCGTATTCAGCACCCAAAGTCTGGCGAGTGTAGTGATCACAGGTACCCGGGTGATTTATCCGTCCGATGCCAAAGAAGTCAGCGTTAAAATCAATAATGTGGGGCCTTCACCAGTCCTGCTCCAAAGCTGGATTGATAAAGGAGATGCCAATGCGCAGCCTGCCAATATCCAGGTGCCTTTCGTATTAACTCCCCCCATGAACCGCGTCGAAGCGGGCAAGGGGCAAACTCTGCGTATCAGCTATGCCGGCGGCACCTTGCCGATGGACAAAGAGTCCGTGTTCTGGCTGAACGTGCTCGAGGTTCCAGCCAAGAAACAGGCCAAAGCCGACGAGAACTTCCTGCAGATGGCCTTCCGTTCGCGCATTAAGCTGTTTTATCGCCCAACGGGGCTTGAAGGCAATGCCAACGATGCGGCTAAAGCGGTGACCTGGCACGCGCAGGGCGACAGTTTGCAGGCTACCAATCCCACGCCTTTCTTCGTGTCCTTTGTCAGCCTTAAGGTGAACGGTAAACAGGTTGAAGGGGATATGGTCGCACCGCGAGGCACCCTGGCCTTTAAGCTCCCCGCCCATGCTGGCAATACCCTGACCGGGGATTTTGTTAATGACTACGGCGCAGTGACGCCGTTTGAAGCCGTCATTAAATAACGAGAATGATTCTGGATTGCGTTTGGCGGGCGATCGCTCTCAGGAGCTGATACTGCAGCGTTCAAATCTGTCGGTAGGTGAGTGGGAATTCGCTGCTATCCCAACTCGCCTACTGTCATCACTAATAGTAGTTAATGGTAAAGGTTACAGAACCATTGGCTTTTCCCGGTGTTACCGATGAGCTGGTCTGTATATATCTGGCTCGCATCGGCAGCACATATCCCGTCGTAGTGCTATTCGGCATAGAATAGTTAATTCCGGCACCACCAAAAACGATAAAGTTTGTCGCGGCGTCGCCTACATTCCCATGAGCCATCTGTATACCTATACCAGAGGCACTCGGGGTGCCTGGCGTAACTGCCATTATTCCTTTGGTATTGTCAATAATGGATGTGTTGGGATTTAAAACCAGACCCAACCTATTGGTAATGGCTGGGCCAACCCCTGCCGGGGAACCACCTGGAGCGGTATATGTTTTTTGTACGTCATTTAGCGTCCCATAAAACCTTGGGCAATTAGTTAACTTGATGCTTGCGTCAACCCAAGGCGTAGTATCGCCAACTGTTTTAAACGTATTGTTAATATCGTAGGTTCCCAATGGGACATTCACGTCAGGAGTGGTACAAGTACTGGAGGTAATATTAAGCAAGCCTGTAAAGGTAACCGTAGTGACGCCAATTTGGGGAGTAAGTGGTGTCTGAAAATAAATCTGTACCGTGGGTAGATTTGCACTATTGATGGTTCCAGGAGTAATGTTACCTATCTTTAAAAAGACCAGGTCAAACTCAAATCCATTCTGTGCGAGCCAATTGTTTGCACCTGTTGTTGTGCCTCCCCATGGATTATTAGTAAACGGAATAGCATTGGATGCATTGCGTACAGCAACGCCGACACCCGGTAGCCCAGTTTCATAGACTTTTCCACCGTAGGGCGAACCCGACCAGCTTGATAAAGGACGAGGGGTCGATGAGAATGTCCAGCTAATTGTGGGTCTGTAGGCTGTAGAAGGAGTATCACAATTTACAGTGATCCTTCGTGAAGGGTTAAAATAGAGGTTATACAGTACCGTACCGTTAGCTGCATCGGGACCAATGAAAATATTGCCACCTTGTAAAGGTGCGGTTGTAACGAGCGCCCCTTCGGTTGGGGACAGATTACAGGTAAGTGCCAAGCTTGCATTGGAGCTAACTACCGTGACAACAACCATAGAGAAAATAATATACTTTTTTTGAAGTTTCATGGTGACTCCTTTGAATCACAACTTGCCAATTATGAAAACTTTCACAAACAGTAACTATATCATTCAGATAGCATCTAAAAATGCAGCCACCCGTTGACGACAAAAAATCGATAGCCTATACGTTAAAAATATTTCAAGGGAAAAGAGTAAAAAATGAACTCTGTAGAGACATTACGCCCCTACAGAGCTACAAGGTAGTTTTCAATATAGCCTTAATTATGAACTTAGTAATAATTTATAGTAAAAGTCACTTTGCCATCCGCACGGCCAGGTGTCACCGCGTTACTCGTTTGATAATACCTTGCTGAAAGCGGGATCTTGAACGTCGTTGCCGTCGAGTTTCCCGGCGTATAACTATACGTTTGATTCCAATTCATTGGCTGTGGTGAAGCCGATTTATCTCCCCAGGCTAACTGAATGCCAACGCCCGTCGCGGAACCGGTAGAACTTGTTACATTCATGATCCCTCTGGCTGTATCCCAGATGCTATTTTGCGGCGTCAGATTGACATTTAAGACATTCGCTACTGCGGTATTAACCGTTGTTGCTCCAGACCCAGGAGAGGTATTAAAGGAGGTATTATTATAATAACCATAAAAACGAGGGCAATTATTCAGTACTATGGAGGCATCCATCCAAGGGGTTGCTGTACCTACCGCATTAAAGATACTGGTTTCATAGGAACCCAGAGGGACATTCACATCAGGCGTGGTGCACGTTTGAGAAACAATATTGAGTGACCCAGCATAGCTGAGGTTGTAAATCCTGATCACAGAGTTAGATACGCTTGGATCTGGCCCAAGATTTAAACGAACCGTCGGCAGTGAGCCTCCCGTAATCGTTCCCGGCGACACTGCACCTATTTTAATTAAGCTAAGCACCGCATTGATTCTTATGCTAAAACTATAATAACCCGTACCAGAATAAGTCGTAGTAAAGGCTGTGGTAGGGATGGCCTGGTTGGATAAATCGCTCGAAATCGCCACCCCGATACCCGGTACTGAGGTTTGGTATACGCGGTTAGGGAAAGGGGTGCCATTCCAACTAGCTAACGGCATCGGGGTACTATTGTATTCCAGGTTTTGTGGCACACTAAAAGCACCTGCACCACAGGTGAAAGAAGACGCGCTTGTACCTGGATCCTTAAAATCAAGCCGATAGATAACGGTGCCGTTGGGCATATCGGGCCCCACGGTAATATTAGCCGGCGCTAAGGTCGTCACAAAATCACGAGCAGTAAAACTATTCGCTGAGCAGGTGGCCGCAGAAAACACATATTGACTGCAGCTCAGCAATACACTTCCTAAAATTATTTTTTTTAACTTATTCATATCGTTACTCCCTTCACGATCAAGATATACTGACATTAGGCAATGCATGGCCCTACACCAAAGTGCTACTCAGGGTAGATTTGCATTAGGTATTTAGTGATTCAGAACTCGCCTAATATCGATGGCTATGGTGACCGCTTGCTCTGTAGATTGCATTCATAAATGCATATTCCGCTACAACTTTCACTTTAGTATAAACAGAATGATTGGCTTGTGACGGCTAATGGTGTATCAGTAACCTGTTATTCGCAATTTATTTTGACGCTCTTTTCAATTATTGGGAATAATCATGGTACCAGGACCAGGTTGCATCGCTTGAAGCACTGGCTTCTAAGAGTTTTCAGGGCATCCGCACAGCTTTTCAAAGTCATATAAAGCCGGTGAGGTCCACATGCCCCCCTTACGGCAGGCAGGCTTATGGAGGCTTTGACAGCCTAGTGTTGTCAGCCCGTGGCCACTTTAAGGATGATGCTATCGATAGCAACGGCATAAACCAGATTAATAAAATCGCGTACAACAACTCGTAAAATAATGCATTCTGATTTTATTACTCATTTTAATTTTGACTAAAAAATGGGGAAATAAATTATACCACCGGGATTAATCTTTAATCGTTAAATAAAATAAATATCACCATTGGCATAATCGTTACTGGTGGTTTTAATACCAGCGATAATAAATAACCAGCACACTACGTACGCGAAGATAACTTCGCGCTATTTCCCCTTTAGACCCTATACGGGAATTCAAAACTGAAGCCGGGAAAATCCATGAAAACTGGCGTTATCAAAAGAAGCGACAGAAACAGCGCAGGAGGAGAAATGGGGTCAGCAGTACCCGATGGTGCTCCAGCCGTGGCGAAGGAAATAGGGGAGTCTGTCGCATGACTTCCGGTATCTAGCAGTGATTGCTTAACGTGACACAGAATTATGGACATACTCTTGTTTTTTGCTTATGGAATACATTCCAAATTCAAATAAATAGGATAATACTCATGCTACTTTTTGATGAAAAATCTTAACGTTATGCTTAATCTAGCACTCCAACTCTTGGCCTTGATCATGGAGTGAATAATGGCTTGTCACTTTATCCGATGGGATACGACCTCGGAGACATTGAACACTTATCGGCTATCCAGCGATCTGCTTGAAAAAACGCTAAACTTCTCTATTAAACGCCGCAGGCGTTTCCTGCAAGGCCGGATCCTGCTGGCTGAAATGATGTTCTATCTGTATCGCCTGCCCATTTTGCCCCCCATCACCACCACGCCCACCGGGCGGCCCTATTTTGTCGAACCCCATTTACCCGACTTCAGCTTTGCTTATGCAGGCAACACGGTGGGCGCATTGCTAAGCCTTGAAGGCAAGGTTGGGTTAGATATTGAAGTGATGCGCGCACGCGGCCGTAATCTGCAGCAGCAATATCAATCCGTTGCCGAACACGCATGGATTGACGCGCAGGACGATCGGCTAGAGGCTGAAACTCAGCTCTGGAGCATTCGTCAGAGCGTGCTGAAACTTTCCGGGCTGGGTAACGATGAGCAAAGAACGCTGCATCTGCACCCCTTTTCTGGGCATTTACGTTCCAGCACGACGCCGAATGTGCAGGTCATGAGCGACGCTGGCGAGTATTTGAGCTGGGCCTGCGCACGCTCGCCGGGATTGGACCGCCTGATTTGCTGGCAGTATGACGATCAACGAGGTTTGCAGAAAAGCGGTGAAATCTCATCGCGTAGCCCGTCTCCTTCGACACACTTTCTGAAGCTGACCAGCCTGGCAGCACGATAACAGGGTCTGTTACTGCCTCTTCATGGCGAACTATCTGAAGTAAAACTTTTTTAAAAAATTAATTCCTACACTGAATTGTAAAAACAGATAAACATGTACAATTAGCCTGTTATCTGTTGAAAAATTGTCCTACTATCTGCCAGCTGTTTTATTCCCTCATCTTCTAAGCTGCAGTGCTCATCGGCTGCAGCTTAAGCCGGGGGTATAAGCTGAATCTGTTCATTAGCAAGGGGAGAATCATCACATGTCAGAGCAAGCACTAAAAATCGTCACTTTGCTGGGCAGTCTGCGTAAAGGTTCTTATAACGCCATGGTCGCCCGCAGTTTACCCAAGCTGGCACCGCACGGTGTCACCATCGAAGCACTTCCCTCGATTCGCGATGTCCCTCTTTATGACGCAGATCGACAGCAAGAAGACGGCTTTCCAGCCGCCATTGAAGCGATTGCAGAGCAGATCCGCCAGGCTGACGGGGTGATTATCGTCACGCCAGAATATAACTACTCGGTTCCCGGTGGCCTGAAAAATGCCATCGACTGGCTGTCTCGCCTGCCCAATCAGCCGCTGGCCGGCAAGCCGGTTGCTATTCAAACCAGTTCCATGGGGCCGATAGGCGGCGCACGTTGCCAGTATCATCTGCGCCAGATCCTGGTCTTTCTTGATGCCATGGTCATGAATAAACCCGAATTTATGGGGGGGGTGATCCAGAGCAAGGTTGATGAGCAGGCGGGGGCATTGGTGGATCAGGGTACACTGGATTTTCTGGCCGGCCAGCTGTCTGCATTCAGCGATTATATTCGTCGCGTGAAGTAAACTTTCTTGCGGCGTCTTTTATACAGCAAACAGGAAGGCGCCGCTCTTGGAAGTGAACGCACCATTTCATGTCGTAGAACACAAAGTAACACTATTATGCGTTTTTTTATTTTAGCCATCATCATGGCTTTCACCACCAGTTCGCAGCTTGCTGCTGAAATGCATTATCCTGCCGGAGAAGAGCCGGTAGAGCTTCCCCCGCACAGTTCGCTGAATGCGCTGCTGCCGCGGCTAGCCTATAGCCAAGAAGATAGAAAGACCGAGGCTATGTCGTTGTATCTGACGCTGATGCGTGAAGATGATCGGAACGTCTGGGCACCTTATCAACTGGCCGCCTCCTCGGCAGAAAAGGGCCAAACCGAGCTTGCGGAACGTTACCTGCAACTGAGCGCCAAGCGCGGGTTGTGGTATTACTATAATCTGCTGGAAGACAGCGCATTCGATAGTATTCAGCAAGGTGAAACCTACCGTTCCATCCTTGCCGAAACCAAGGCGCGCTACCTGCAATACGCTGCGCAATTTGAAGGTAAACCCTCTTATGCCGTCCCCAACGGGGAACCACCGCCTGGAGGCTGGCCAACCATCGTCTACCTGCACGCCTATGGTCAGGCTGCCGCAATTCATCCACAAGACCGATTACTGTTTGCGGAGGCCGGGGTCGCCTACATTGAGCTGAATGGCACCCAGATGCTGGCAGAGAACAACTTCCGCTGGTCAAATTACAGCGATGAAAGTACCCAAAGCGCTATCCAGCGTGCTCTACAAAAGTTAACGCCGGTATTGAAGCTTAATCCCAAGCAGGTATACCTGACTGCACGTGGGCAAGGAGCTCTGCACGGTGCAAATCTGATGGCCAAATACCCGCAGTTTTATGCGGGTGCCCTGCTGGTTGCTCCAAACGGCGAGATCGCTCCGGCCAAGCATTCATTGGCCGAAAATAAGCGGATTATGATCGCGTATTACGATCGGCAGAATTTCGACGATCAGGCTATGGCACTGTATTTCGCCGATCTGTTCAACGAAAGTAATCAGGTCGAGCTTGAGCATTTTGCCCAGGGGGAGGATGCGATCGGTGGCTGGCAGGTGCGTTTTAACCAGCCATTACGCTGGGTGATGGGCAAAACCGCGGATGCTTCTCCGGGGTTCTGATGTAAAGAAGCCCAGCAAGCTGGGCCTCTTTTCTGCACTTAATGCCCGTCAACAAACGCGATTTTAAGCACAAACAGCAGCGCTACCACGACCACGCACGGGCTGATCTCGCGCCAGCGGCCAGTGCCGAGCTTCATCACGCAGTAAGAGATAAAGCCCAGCGCAATGCCTTCGGTAATCGAGAAGCTGAAAGGCATCATGGCGGCGGTGACAAAGGCCGGAACCGCTTCGGTCATGTCTTCCCACTTCACGCGCGCCAGGCTGGAGGTCATCAGCACCCCGACGTAGATCAACGCACCGGCAGCGGCATAGGCGGGCACCATCCCCGCTAACGGCGACAGGAAGATCACCAGCAGGAACAGAATCCCCACCACCACCGCAGTGAGGCCCGTGCGGCCACCGATGGAAACGCCAGCGGAGCTTTCAATATAGGCCGTCACCGAAGAGGTGCCGATAAATGAACCGGCGACCGAGCTGATGCTATCAACGTACAGCGCCTGCTTCATGCGTGGGAATTGACCTTTATCATCCGTCAACCCGGCTTTATCGGTCACGCCAATCAATGTGCCTGAAGAGTCAAACAGGTTAACCAGCATAAAGGCGAAGATCACCCCAGCCAGGCTGAGATTCAACGCGCCAGCCAGATCCACCTGCCCCACCACGGTAGTGATATCCGGCGGCATGGAGAATACACCACCGTATTTCACATCACCCAGCATCCAGCCGATCAGCGTAGTGACCACGATGGAAACCAGCACCGCCGCATGGATATTGCGTGAAGCCAGCACCGCAATGATAAAGAAGCCCAGCGCCCCAAGCAGCACGCTGTGGGAGGTCAGGTTACCTACCGCCACCAGCGTATCCGGGTTAGCCACCACAATACCGGCATTCTTCAGCCCCATCATGGCGATAAACAGGCCGATACCACTGGTGATACCCACGCGCAAACTCAGCGGGATATTGGCAATCATCCAGTAACGAATACGGAACACGGTCAACAGCAGTAGGCCAACGGCGCCCCAGAAAATCGCCCCCATGCCAACCTGCCATGAAATCCCCATCGCCCCTACCACCACAAACGCGAAGAAAGCGTTCAGGCCCATCGCCGGTGCCAGCGCGACCGGCAGGTTAGCCAGCAGCCCCATCAAGATGCTGCCGAAAGCGGCGATCAGGCAGGTGGTCACAAACACCGCCTGAGTATCCATGCCCGCCGCACCCAGGATCTGGGGGTTAACGAACACGATGTATACCATGGTTAAAAAGGTGGTAATACCGGCAATCGTTTCCGTTCTTGCCGTAGTGCCATGTTGCTTGAGTTTAAACACACGCTCAAGCAAGCCTTGCTTTGCATCAAGGCTGATGTCTTGTTTGCTCATTATCAGAATTCCGAAGAGGGGAATGGACTGTCGGGCGCTATCCTATAACAAAATGTTGCCGTTTTGACCTTGCTCACAGGCTTTTTTCACCCGCTTTTTGGCTGAAATTTTCAACGGCTTGTATTTATTGATATTCATCGTCAATAAATGTTTAAAGGGTCGCAATCCTGCACAATCCGGTTAAAGTGGCAACAATCACGGCTTAATTGAGGACCTTACCCCCATGAATCAGGTTGAATGTGTGTTATTTGATTGCGACGGCACGTTAGTAGACAGCGAAGTTTTGTGCAGTAAAGCCTATGTGCACATGTTTGCGCACTTTGGCATTACGCTCGCGCTGGAAGAGGTGTTCAAGCAATTCAAAGGGATAAAACTGTACGAGATTATCGAACAGGTGAATGCCGAACAGGGTGTGAATTTACCGGTCAGTGAGCTGGAGCCGGTTTACCGCCAGGAAGTCGCGCGCCTGTTTGACGCCGAGCTGCAACCCATCGCCGGGGCACGCGAGCTGTTGGCGCAGATGGCAGCGCCAATGTGCACCGTTTCCAACGGCCCAGTGAGCAAAATGCAGCATTCGCTGGGGCTGACCGGCATGCTGTCCTATTTCGATGACCGGTTGTTCAGCGGCTACGATATTCAACGCTGGAAGCCCGATCCAGCCATCGTGTTCCACGCGGCAAAACAGATGCAGGTGCCGGTTGAGCGCTGCATTCTGGTGGATGATTCCGCAGCCGGTGCTCAGGCGGGTATTGCTGCCGGGATCCCGGTGTTTTACTTCTGCGCCGATCCGCACAATAAACCGATCGCGCATCCGTTGGTGACCACGTTTGACGATCTGGCCCAGTTACCCGCGCTGTGGCAACAGCGTGGCTGGCAGCTTACGCGTTAACCACGGCGGCCTCAGTCGGTTCCCCCCGACCAATCTCTGCCCGCAGCCAATCGTGGAAGTAGCGCACGCGCGGCAGTTCCCGCTTACCGGGCGGGATCTCCATCCAATAGCCGTTGGTGCTTTTCAGCTCCAACGGTGAAAGCAGCACCAGCAAACCACTGTGCAATTCATTGCGGATCATCATTTTATCCAGCACCGCGTAACCCGCGCCGGTGATACAGGCATTGATCACCTGATCCTGGGTACTGAACTCCAACCCCCCTTGCTCCTGCACTTCTGTGCGCCCAGCCGCCGCCAGCCAGCGTTGCCAGGTATCCATACGGTTATCGCCATTAAGAATATGCAGCTGCGGCTGCGTATTCAGCGGGGGGAAAACACCGTTAATCATCAGCAACGGGCTGCCCACCAGCACCAGTTGTTCATGGCACAGCCATTCATCGCCAAAGCGCTCTGCCCACTCACCAAAACGCACCGCGCAGTCAAAATCGCAGTACTTTTGCCGCGCTTCGCTGATCAGGGCGATCTGCAATTGGCTATTGCGCTGACGCAGCGTAACCAGGCGCGGAGCCAGCCAACGGGTGGCGAACGTGGGGGCCACCTGCAACCGCAGGTGCTGTAAAGGGTTGTGCAACTGCACGTGGCGCACGCCTTCTTCCAGAATGTCCAGCGATTGCCGCACCACCGGCAGTAGCAGCATGGCATCCTGAGTCAGCGCCAGGCCGCTGTGGCTACGCACAAACAGTAACTTACCGAGAAACTCCTCCAACTGCTTGATCTGGCGGCTGGCTGCACTCTGAGTAATAAACAGCGCTTCAGCTGCTTTGCTGAAACTCAGCGTCCGGCAGGTTTCTTCAAATACGCGCAACATACTGAGCGATGGCAGCTTTCTCACGATCCACAAACCTCTGCATCATTTCCTTGATTGTTAACGGCATGTTGCCAATCTGGTGGGTTTCATGCCTACCCGCAGCATTTATCTCCGTAAAACCAGAGGCAGATCACATGCATTTTCCGCTGAGGGGTATGACTAAAACGCACTCGCTTAGCGCCCCCCTCGCTGCCACATTGTTAACGCAATAAAAACAAAAAACCAACATCACACCTACAGACCCTAAATAACTCAAGTTGCAGGAGCAAGTAGCGCACCTGCAGCGTGAAGTATGACGGGTATAAACACCGCTCCAACAGGAGGACAGGTCAATGCAACATCTGACACAACAATCTATCCGTATGGATGACGTGCCGTTAAACCGTTTCCATATCAAGATCGCGGGGCTGACCTTCGGCGCCCACTTCACCGACGGCTACGTACTGGGCGTTATCGGTTTCGCTCTGGCACAAATCAAACCGCAAATGGGTGTTTCCGCTTTCTGGGAAGGAATGCTAGGGAGCTCCGCCCTGATCGGTTTGTTTATCGGTAGCCTGATGTTTGGCTGGATTTCCGATTACATCGGCCGCCAGAAAATCTTCTCTTTCAGTTTTATTATCATCACGCTCGCTTCTGCACTGCAGTTCTTTGTGAACACGCCAGAACAATTATTCCTGCTGCGCGTAATGATAGGCATCGGCTTAGGGGGGGATTTTGCGGTAGGGCACACCATGCTGGCCGAATTCTCACCACGTAAACATCGGGGCGTGCTGCTCGGCGCGTTCAGCGTGGTCTGGACATTTGGCTACGTTGGCGCAGGGATCGCCGGCCATTTCCTGACGGCGACCGGCCCCGATGCGTGGCGCTGGTTGCTGTGCTCCTCCGCGCTACCGGCGCTGGCGATTCTGCTGATGCGCATCGGCACGCCAGAATCACCACGCTGGCTGATGGGCAAAGGGCGGCGTGAACAGGCGATGGCGATCGTACATAAGTATTTCGGGCCGAACGTGGCGCTCAACGATGAAGTACAGGCCGTGTCTCAGCAGCGTTTTCTGTCGCTGTTCGGTGCCAAATATCGCCGCCGCACCGCATTCAACAGCCTGTTTTTTGTCTGCCTGGTGATCCCTTATTTCTCGATCTACACCTTCCTGCCCTCGATTCTGCAAATCATGGGGCTGGACAATAACTTTGCTACCGATCTGCTGCTCAATGGCCTGCTGATCGTTGGCGCGTTATTAGGGATCGTGCTCACGGTGATTTGTTCACGCCGCGGGTTCCTGATCGGCTCCTTTATCTTTCTTGCGGCCTGTCTGGTGATGCTGAGCCTGATCCCAACCAGCCAGACCGCTTGGCTGATCGCCATCTTTGCCGCTTTTACGCTGGTCATGTCGGCGGTCAGCAATCTGGTGGGCGTATTCCCAGCCGAAAGCTTCCCCACCGAAGTTCGCTCCATGGGGGTGGGTTTTTCCTTGTCAATCAGCCGGTTGGGTTCTGCTATCGGCACCAGCCTGCTACCACTCTCGATTGCACATTACGGTATGCCCGCCACGACCGGCATGCTGGCATTGATTCTGATTATTGGCGCAATTGTTTCCATCGCCTGGGCACCGGAAACCAAAGGGCTGACGCTGGTGGATGCCGCACAGGACTCACAGCCTCAGGCAGAGAACGCATTCGCCGCCGTAGCGAAATAACATCATCTTGAAAAACAGGAGATCTTTTAGTGGAAATGTATATCGGTGAAGGCTTTGCAGGTAATGGCGTGAATGCCTCACACATCAATATCATGATCGGTCCGCGTAATGGCGTGGTCGGCCAAGCGTTCTCTGCCAGCCTGGCCTCACCCAGCCAAGGCCACTGCCCGTTCATGGTGGTGATCAAGCCTAACGTCCCGGCCAAACCGATGACGCTGTACGTTAACAAAGCGGAAATCAGCGGTGAACTGCACGGCAACGCCACCTGGGGAGCCTCACAGGCGGCGATCGCCAAAGCGGTCACCGAGGCGCTGCTGGAAGGCATTCTGCCGGCTCAGGCCGAGGATGAATGGTGCATCGTCACCGCCAACTGGGTGAACCCTGGTTGTGACGATATTGATGAGGTTTACCGCAACAACTATCGTGCTTGTACTCAAGCGATCTATGCGGCGATGGAAAAATTACCAACGCGCCATCAGTTAACCCAAGCCTTGCCACAGTTGGGTAACCCGTTCTATACGCCAAAAGCCTGAGGAAAGTACCATGGAATACGTCAATCTTGGCCAGTGTGGCCTGAAAGTCTCGCGTTTGTGCCTGGGCACCATGAATATGGGCAGCAAGCAGTGGAAGCCGTGGATTTTTGATGAAGCGCAGAGCGAGCCATTGATCCGCCACGCCCTGGAGAACGGGATTAACTTTATCGATCTCGCCGACTTTTACTCCAGCGGCGCAGGGGAAGAAGTGGTTGGGCGGGTGATTAACCGCATCGCCAACCGTGACGAACTGGTGCTGACCACCAAAGTGGGCTACCCGATCGGTGCTGGCCTCAATAACCAGGGGCACTCACGCAAGCACATTATGGAAAGCATCGACGCCAGCCTGCGCCGCCTCGGCACCGACTACGTGGATATCTATATGCTGCACTACTTCGACGTCAACACGCCGATCGAAGAAACCTGGGCAGCCATGAACGACATCGTGCGCTCTGGCAAAGCGCGCTATGTGGGCGTTTCCACCATGACGACCTGGCAGTTGGCCAAGATCCTGTGGTGCTGCGAGCGTAACGGCTACGCCAAGCCGATCAACATGCAGCTGCAGCTTAACTGCGCTTACCGCGAAGAAGAGCGCGAAATGATCCCGTTCTGCCGCGATCAGGGGCTGGGCGTTTCGGTATTCAGCCCGCTGGCGCGCGGGTTGTTGAGCTGCGATTTCAATTCCGTGCGTAACAAAACCGACTTTTTCACCCAGGAAATGTATGCTGATGCCACTTCGCTTAACGTTGCACAGTCGGTCAGCCATGTCGCGCAACTGCGCGGTGTTCCCCCAGCACAGATCGCCCAGGCTTGGGTGATTAACCACCCTGGTGTGGATTGCATGCTGGTGGGCGCTGACTCCGTCCAACAGATCGACAGTGCGGTGGCGGCACTGAACACGCCGCTCAGTGAAGACGAACGCTATGAATTAGAACGCAATTACACGCCGTGCGATCTGATTAACGACTACACCGCCGGTAAGCGGATTGCTCGCGAAAGCCGCCCGGCACGCGGTTTATTCGCCCTGGATAACGTAGAAAAAAGGAACATTGCATGACGGCTTATTCTTCACTGTTGCGCACCGGTTGGTATTGCAACGGGGCATGGCAAACCACAGCCCAAACCTATTCGGTGGACAACCCAGCCAACGGCGAAAAGGTGGCCGATGTGGCGCTGGCTGGCCGCGCAGAAACCACGGCGGCGATTGCCGCCGCAGCGGCCGCACTCCCGGCCTGGCGTGCGCTAACCGCCAAGGCACGCGCAGAAATTTTGCAACGCTGGTTCCAGTTGATCATGCAGCATCAAAAAGCGCTGGCGGAATTGATGGTCACCGAGCAGGGCAAAGTGCTGAGCGAAGCGACCGGCGAAGTGGCCTATGCCGCCAGCTTTATCGAATGGTTTGCCGAAGAAGCCAAACGCGCCAACGGTAAAACCATTCCGGCAACCAAAGCAGGCAACCAGATCTTTACGTTCAAGGAGCCGGTTGGCGTGATTGCCGCCATCACCCCGTGGAACTTCCCGCTGGCGATGCTGACGCGCAAGCTCGGCCCGGCGCTGGCCGCAGGCTGCACGGCGGTAATAAAACCGGCCAATGAAACGCCGCTTTCGGCCTTTGCGCTGATCGTGCTGGCGGAACAGGCCGGAGTTCCTGCGGGCGTGATCAATGCGGTTTCCGGGGATACCGTGGCTATCGGTGAAACATTAATGGACAGCCCGCTGGTGCGTAAAGTCTCCTTCACTGGCTCCACGCCTACCGGTAAATTATTGATGCGCCAGGCGGCCGATACGGTGAAAAAGCTGTCGTTGGAGCTGGGTGGCAATGCGCCGTTTATCGTGTTCGACGATGCGGATCTCGACGCCGCCGTGGCCGGTGCGATGGCAGCAAAATTCCGCAACAGCGGGCAAACCTGCGTGTGCGTTAACCGTTTCTATATTCAGGCCGGTATTTACGATCGCTTTGTCCAGAAGCTGACCGAAGCCGCTCAGGCGTTAAAAGTGGCTCCGGGTATGACGCCGGGGGCGCAGCAGGGGCCGTTGATCCATCTGAAAGCGCTAGAAAAAGTAGAAGCCCACGTGCAGGATGCGCTGAAGCTGGGTGCCAAACTGATGTGCGGCGGCGAGCGTCATGCGCTAGGGGGATCGTTCTTCCAGCCCACCGTGCTGGCAGAGGCCAACGAACAGATGCAGTTGGCACATGAAGAAACCTTCGGCCCACTGGCCGCCTGTTTCCGCTTTAGCGATGAGCAAGAAGCCATTGAGCGCGCCAATGCGACGCCGTTCGGGCTGGCGGCTTATCTGTATACCCGCGATTTGGCGCGCGCCTTCCGCGTCAGCCAGGCGCTGGAAAGCGGCATGGTTGGCATCAACGAAGGGATTATCTCCACCGAAGTGGCACCTTTTGGTGGGGTGAAAGAGTCTGGCTTAGGGCGTGAAGGCTCGGACATTGGCCTGGATGAGTACATGGAAACCAAATACGTCAATCTGGGGCAGTTGCTGTAAGTCTAACTAGAGGGTAACGGTGGCCGGTTGCGCCACCAGCGCCAACCACGTTTCAGCGCTTTGGCCTGCGGGCTGAAGCGCTTGTTCAGCGCATTCGCCAAGATATCCAGCGTCAGGCAGAAGATGAAGTACACCAGCGCCACAAACAGAAACACCTCCATCGGGTACACCATACTGCGGTTATTCACCTGAGTTGCCAGGAAGGTCAGTTCACCGACGCCGACGATATAGGCCAGCGACGTATCTTTAATCAACGAGATCCACTGGTTGATAAACGAAGGCACCATCATGCGCAACGCCTGCGGCAGAACGATGAGCAACAGCACCTGCCAGCGGTTCAGCCCCAAAGAGAGCCCCGCCTGCCACTGCCCGACACCGATGGCGACGATCCCCGCCTTTACGGCATGGGCCAGATAGGCCGCGGCGATCAGCGCCAGCGCGCACACTACGGTGGTGATTTCCGGGATATCGACCCCAAACACCATCGGCAGCAGGAAATAGGTCCAGAAAATCAGCATGATCACCGGGATGGCGCGAAAAAACCCTAACACCGCCGCCAGTAGCCCAGCCAACGCACCGCGCGACATCGCCAGCGCCACGCCCAACAAGGTACCCAAGATCGCCGAGGCGACCCCGGCCATCAAGCTGATCGCTAACGTCAATGCCGCACCGCCCAGAGGCCCATCAGGGAAAGTCCCCCACAGCAGGTAGCCTAAGTTTTCCTGAATAACGGTGAAATCCATCTTAGTGCCCCCCAAGCGGTTTGCGCTGTTGGCGCCACATGCCCCAGCCTTCCAGCAGGGCGATAATAGCGATATACAGCACCGTCGCCACGCCAAACGCCTGGAAGGTGCGCAAGGTTTCGGTTTCTACCTGGCGTGAAGCGTAAGACAGCTCCGCCACGCCGATGGCCATGGTCAGGGAGGAGTTCTTGATCAGGTTCATGTACTGCCCCAGCAGCGGCGGGAAAGCGATTTTCAGCGCCTGCGGCAACAACACATAGCGCATAGATTGCCAGCCGGTCAGCCCCAGCGCGTTGGCGGCGTGCTTTTGCCCGGCGGCAACGCCACGGATACCGGAGCGGATCTCTTCGGCAATAAAGGCAGTGGAATAGAGCGTCAGGCCAAAGAAACCCGCCAGAAACTCAAACGAGGGCCATTCGAGCCATGCCAACGCATGCGGAGCATTCAGCCACTGCATCACGCCTGAGGGCAGGATTTGCCCGGCGGCGAAATACCAGAAGAACAGTTGCACCAGCAGGGGAGTATTACGAAATAGCGCGCTGTAAGCCACCGCCAGCCAGCTTAAGGGGCGCAGGGGGCTATCGCGCATAGCGGCCAGAGCAAATCCAAGCAGCGTCGCAGCCAGCCCGGCGCAGGCCGATAGCCAGAGCGTCAGCAGGAAGCCATGCCAGAGCCAGCTCAGATAGTGCGGTGCCAGCAGCCAATCTGAGAGTTGTTGCAAATTCATGTGCGGTATTTCCCCTCACCGGTGCCCTCCCCAACCGGAGAGGGCACAGGGAGATTAGGCTTTGGGTTGTTGATCCAACGGGCCGATCTTGAAGCTGCCACGCGGCTGAGCGGAGTTGGTTTCCGGGCCGAACCAGCGATCGTAAAGCTTCACCGCTTCACCGTCTTGTTCCAGCTTGATCAGCGTGTCGTTAATGGTGGCGGTCAGGCGCTCTTCACCCTTAGGAATGCCCACGCCCTGGTACTCTTTGGTGATGCTGAACGGGGAAATCTCAAAATCCGCTTTTTGCGCGGCGGGCAGGTTGCCCAACAGGCCAACCAGCTTGGCGTCGTCCTGAGTAATCGCCTGTACGTTGCCGTTGCGCAGTGCAACAAACGCCAGCGGCGTATCGTCGTAAGAGATCACTTTCGCGGTGGGGTAATGTTCACGCAGGGTGATTTCCTGCACCGTGCCTTTATCTGCGCCAATGCGCAGTTTCTTGATGTCTTCCGGGGTTTTCAGCACGCCTTTATGTGCAATAAACTTCTGGCCGGTGGCGAAATAGGGCACGCTGAAGTTCACTTCTTTGGCGCGTTCATCGGTAATGGTGAAGTTAGCGGCGATCAGATCGACCTTGTTGGACACCAGCAGAGGAATACGGTTGGCCGGGTTGGTGGCGCGTAGTTCGACTTTTACGCCCAGCGCTTTACCAATGGCATCTGCCACATCCACGTCGTAGCCCACCAGCTTTTTGCTTTGCGGGTCGATGTAGCCAAACGGCGGGTTACTGTCGAATACCGCAATGCGCACCACACCGGCTTTTTTAATGTCGTCGAGTTTATCGGCATGGGCAGCCCCCACAACAAGGCTGGTCAGGCTGGCTAACAGAGTTAAAACTAAAACGCGCTGTTTCATGAGAGGCTCCTAAAAGGATTGATGTTCTGCTGATCGACAAGCTAGCAAGCCTCACTTAGGTCAGGAAATAATATTAAACGCTATATTTATAACTATTTTAACTTTGCGGCTTTTAAATGTACAAAAGGCGCTGTTTTCAGCGCCTTTGTAGGTAACTCATTGGGGGATTTACGCTTTTTTCTCGTCTTTGCTTTCAGACAGCAGCGTTTCCAGCGCATCGCCGCCCAGATGGCGGAAATCCTGGCCTTTAACGAAGTAGAAGATAAATTCGCAGATATTCTGGCAGCGATCGCCGATACGCTCGATTGAGCGGGCGCAGAACAGCGCGGTCAGCACGCTTGGAATGGTGCGCGAATCTTCCATCATGTAGGTCATCAGTTGACGCACGATGCCTTCATATTCCTGGTCGACTTTTTTATCTTCACGGTAGATGCGGATCGCTTCATCCAGATCCATACGCGCAAAGGCATCCAGCACGTCGTGCAGCATCTGCACGGTGTGGCGGCCAAGCGACTCCAGGCTCACCAGCAATGGTTGGTGCTGATGGGAAAATTTCTCCAACGCGGTGCGGCAGATTTTGTCCGCCACGTCGCCGATGCGCTCCAGCTCGGAAATGGTTTTGATGATCGCCATCACCAGGCGCAGATCGCTGGCCGTTGGCTGGCGTTTGGCAATGATGCGCACGCAGGCTTCGTCGATCGCCACTTCCATCATGTTGACCTTGGCATCGCCTTCGATCACGCGCTTGGCCAACTCACCGTCCTGATTATGCATCGCGGTGATCGCGTCGGTCAGCTGTTGTTCCACCAGCCCGCCCATGGTCAACACCTGGGTGCGGATGTGCTCGAGCTCTGCGTTGAACTGACCGGAAATATGTTTGTTTAAATTCAGGTTATCCATGATGCATCCTCATCAACCATAACGGCCAGTAATGTAATCTTCGGTCTGCTTCTTCTGCGGCGCAGTGAACAGGGTGTCAGTATCACTGAACTCGATCAACTCACCCAGATACATAAATGCGGTGGAATCAGAACAGCGCGCCGCCTGCTGCATATTGTGGGTCACGATCACCACGGTATAGTCAGACTTCAGCTCGCTGATCAGCTCTTCAATTTTACCGGTAGAGATCGGATCCAGCGCCGAGCAAGGTTCATCCAGCAACAGCACTTCCGGGCGAATGGCAATACCGCGCGCAATGCACAAGCGCTGCTGCTGGCCGCCGGACAGGCTGTAGCCGCTCTGATGCAGCTTGTCTTTGGTTTCGGTCCACAGCGCCGCTTTGGTCAGTGCCCACTGCACGCGTTCGTCCATATCGGCACGCGACAGTTTCTCGAACAGGCGTACGCCAAAGGCAATGTTGTCGTAAATCGACATCGGGAACGGCGTCGGTTTCTGGAATACCATGCCCACTTTGGCGCGCAGCAGGGCAATATCCTGGTTATCGGTCAGAATATTTTGCCCATCCAGCAGGATACCGCCTTCAGCACGCTGTTCAGGATAGAGCTGGTACATCTTGTTGAAGGTGCGCAGCAGCGTGGATTTACCACAGCCGGACGGGCCGATAAACGCGGTGACCTTATTCTTGGCAATATCCAGCGTAATGTTTTTCAGCGCATGGAATTTGCCATAGTAAAAGTTCAGATCGCGTACCTGAATTTTGCTGCTGGAAGTAGAGTCAACCATACTCATCAAGACTTCTCTCTTTTCACCGCGCCAGCCAAGCCAGCGCTTAAATTTTTATGAATGCTTTTTCTTGGCGAAAACCACACGCGCCAGGATATTCAGTAACAGTACGCACAGGGTGATCAACAGCACCCCAGCCCAGGCCAGCTGTTGCCATTCGGCAAACGGGCTCATGGCGAATTTGAAAATGGTCACCGGCAGGTTGGCGATCGGCTGCATCAAATCCGTGCTCCAGAACTGGTTCGACAGCGAAGTGAACAGCAGCGGCGCGGTTTCCCCCGCAATACGGGCGATCGCCAGCAGCACGCCGGTGATAATGCCGGAAACCGAGGCCTTTAAGGTGATCGCCGAGATCATGCGCCATTTCGGCGTGCCCAAGGCATAGGCCGCTTCACGCAGGGTATCCGGCACCAGTTTGAGCATGTTCTCGGTGGTGCGGATCACAATCGGGATCTGCAACAGGGCCAGCGCGATAATCCCCGCCCAGCCGGAGAAGTGTTGCATTTTCGCCACCACCACGGTGTAAACGAACAGGCCCACCACGATCGACGGCGCAGACAGCAGAATGTCGTTGATAAAGCGGATCACTTCCGCCAGCCAGGATTTACGGCCGTATTCTGCCAGGTAGATCCCCGCCATAATGCCGAGCGGCGTACCGAAAATGGTTGCCCACAGGATCAGCAGGCCGCTGCCGGCGATGGCGTTAGCCAGGCCGCCACCGGCGGTGTTCGGCGGTGGCGTCATCTCAGTGAACAGCGCCAGCGACATGCCGTCGATGCCTTTGGTCACGGTAGAAAAAAGGATCCACACCAGCCAGAACAGGCCAAATACCATGGTCGCCATCGACAGAAACAGCGCCAGGCGGTTTTTCTGGCGGCGCCAGGCCTGCATTCTGCGGCGGCTTTCAGCCAGCGCTGCGGGGTTTTGCATATCCATCGTCGCCACGTTAGCGTCCCTCGTTCTTAGCCAGGCGCAAAATCATAAACTTCGACAGCGCCAGGACGATAAAGGTGATAACAAACAGGATCAGCCCCAACTGCATCAGTGCAGAAGTGTGCAGCCCAGATTCCGCTTCCGCGAATTCGTTGGCCAGCGCCGAGGTAATACTGTTGCCCGGCATAAACAGCGAGAAGCTGTCGAGCTGGTAGGTATTGCCGATGATAAAGGTCACCGCCATGGTTTCCCCCAGCGCACGCCCGAGCCCCAGCATAATGCCGCCAATCACGCCGTTTTTGGTGAACGGCAGCACGATACGCCAGATCACTTCCCAGGTGGTGCAGCCAATGCCGTAGGCCGACTCTTTCATCATCACCGGGGTTTGTTCAAACACGTCGCGCATCACTGCGGCAATGTAAGGAATAATCATGATCGCCAGGATCACCCCAGCGGCCAGGATGCCAATACCAAACGCCGGGCCGGAGAACAACTCACCGACAATCGGGATACCGGAAAGCACGTTGCCAACCGGTGTCTGGAAATATTGGGCAAACAGCGGGGCAAATACGAACAGGCCCCACATGCCGTAAACAATGCTGGGGATCGCCGCCAGCAGCTCAATAGCAATGCCCAGCGGGCGTTTGAGCCAGTTGGGTGCCAGCTCGGTCAGGAACAGGGCAATACCAAAACTGACCGGTACGGCGATGATCAAGGCAATCAGCGAGGTCACCACCGTGCCGTAGATCGGCACCAGCGCACCAAACTGTTCAGCCGGGGCATCCCACTCTTTGGTCCACAGGAAGGCGAAGCCGAACTTCTGCATGCTTGGCCAGGAGGCAATGATCAGCGAAACAATAATGCCGCCCAGCAACAATAGGGTAATCAGCGCCGCCAGTTTGACCAGCGCGCTGAAGATAATGTCACCATTTTTACTTGGTGGTTTAATGGTCGGCTTAGATCCAGCCATAGATTACTCTTCTGTTAAAGCTTGGAGGGCCCAGCACGCTGAGCCCGACACATCAGGCTGAGGCGCGGCCTATGCCGCACCCCCTGCATAGTTAGAACAACGCTTTACCGGAACTGTCTTTGATATTGGTTCTCCAGGCTGCACGGATCTGCTCAACCACTTCATGCGGCAATGGGGCGTAATCCAGTTCGCTGGCCTGCTTGGCACCGGTTTTGTAAGCCCAGTCAAAGAACTTCAGCACTTCTGCGCCTTGTTCTGGCTTCTTCTGCTCTTTGTGTACCAGGATGAAAGTGGTGGAGGTGATCGGCCAGACGTTTTCGCCTTTCTGGTTGGTCAGGTCCTGAGCAAAAGTTTTACTCCAGTCCGCGCCTTTAGCCGCCGCGCTGAAGCTCTCTTCAGTCGGGCTGACCGGCTGGCCGTCTGCTGAAATCAGTTTAGTGTAGGCCAGGTTATTTTGCTTGGCGTAGGCGTATTCAACATAGCCGATAGAACCTGGCAGGCGCTGAACAAACGCCGCGATACCGTCATTCCCCTTGCCACCCAGGCCGGTCGGCCAGTTAACGGTTGAACCTGCGCCGATTTTCTCTTTCCACTGTGCGTTAGCTTTAGACAGGTAGCTGGTGAAGACGAAAGAGGTGCCGGAACCGTCTGCGCGGCGTACCACCGCAATGTTCTGATCCGGCAGTTTCACGCCAGGGTTCAGCTTAACGATCGCCGGGTCATTCCATTTTTTGATGTTACCCAGGTAGATATCACCCAAGGTTTGACCATCCAGGGTCAGTTCGCCGGATTTGATGCCCGGAATGTTCACTGCCAGCACCACGCCGCCAATCACGGTAGGGAACTGGAACAGGCCGTCTGCAGCCAGTTTGTCGTCAGACAGCGGGGCATCGGAAGCGCCAAAGTCAACGGTGTTGGCGATGATTTGCTTCACGCCGCCAGAGGAGCCGATCCCCTGATAGTTAACTTTGTTGCCGGTTTCTTTCTGATAAGAATCTGCCCACTTGGCGTAAACCGGAGCGGGGAATGTCGCACCTGCACCGGTCAGGCTAGCAGCAGCGAACGCAGACACAGAGGCCAGGGAGAAAGTCGCTGCCACAATACTGGCGACGGTGGTACGCATCAGTTTCATAATCCCTCCTAATGGGATATTCAAAAATCAACTTTGAGTTGTTTTCATCAGAGTAAGTATTGTTGCAGGAGGGAAAATAGGACAGTTTAGTGACAGAAAAATGTACGAAATATGACAGTTATATTACAGCCACCCCAGAAACAGGTTAATTAACTTAAAAATCATCAAGATAATAATATTTTACTGGCAGTTTTCCACTGCCAGCCGGGTTTAAATCCGCATATTATTACGCCGTTCACACCTAAAAATAATAGGTAAGCGACATTTGCCAACGCCGTTCTGGCCGCACCGGCTCCACCTGCGATGCTTCCAAACGATAGATTTTCTGCCACTGTAAGGCCAGATCCACCGGACCAATATGACGACGCACCTCGGCAAACCCCATATTCCGCTGCTGTTGCAGATCGCGCTGCCAGATCGCGTTAACATCGTAATGATCAACGATATCTTTCCAGTAGGCCTGGAGCAGCACGGAGCGACGGGGCATCAGCCAGTTTTGTGCCTGCAATGGGGCCTCACCAAAAGAAACTCCCCCTTGAGCCAAGGCATAAGGAGGTTGGCTGGCAAGGAAATCCAGCGCCCGCCGGTTATCAGCGCTGCCGTTATAATGGCCCTCAGCGCGCAGCGTTAAGCGATTTTCCCCACTCCAGGTCACCCCATAAGCCAGGCGATTACGCCAGCGGCTTTCCTGCAATGACTCAGGCAATGCGGTTTGCCAACCGTAAGGCTGACGCCCTCCGGCCCACTCGGTGTAGAGCAGCGTGGAATGGGAGAGCACCCGTGAAAGGTTGAAACCCAACTGCGGCGAGCGGCCTTGCTCAGCGAGCAGTAACCCTTGCGGGTTCAGATTTTCCGCCCATTTATAGCTGCCCACCAGCAATAGACGCTGCCTGGGGTTGCTGGCCCCCCAATCCAGGCTGGCACTTTGCTGGCTTGGATGATCGCTGAGCTTAGGCGACCAGATGGCGGTCAACGCGGCTTGATCCCACAAATATTGCCAACGCAGCATGGCATTACCCAGGCGGTTATTTCTCAACGTTTCTGGGTCGGCAGAGGTTACAGAGCGCACCGTGCCCTCGCCAAGAAAATCGGTAGGGTTATAACCGAATGCCAAACCATAGCGCGTGTTGACGCGCCCCGCATCCAACAGTAAACGCGGCGTTACACGATAAGTCAGATAGGCTTCTTTTAGCGAGTTCACGCTGCTGTCACTGCGTAAACCCGGGGAGAAACGGCTGTCAAAACGGTTAGCCAGCACAAAGCGCCAGTCCTGAGAGGGAGTGATCGCCAGAGGAGCATCCCAGCGCAGATCGAGCGAAATTCGCTGCTGGTTGCCACCATTCTCATTCACGCTGCTGGCCGCTTCAGCCGACATGTTGAGCTTTTTGCTCTCCGTGGGAGAGAATTTCGTGTTGTCGGCCAGATCCAAAGCGGCCAGCGTGGCATCTTCTCCATAGGCTGAGTGGCCACACAGAACCGATAACGCCGCTATCCATGACAAAGAAGTGTGTCGTGCTTTCTTCATCCGTCAGTCATCCTAGAAGTGCGGCAGGTAATCACGCTGCAGCCAGGCCTCTGGAACGTCATACCAGGCAAAATCCTGGTGTTTGAGCACGGTGACCAATTGCGAATTTATCCCATCGATGATCACCGCTTCCGTTGGGCGGCTTCCACCCAGCACCGGCTGGTAACCGCGGAAATAGGTGGTCTTGAGCAAACTGCCGTTAACGGCATAAAACTCGGCTTTACAGCTTTTGAAATCCTGTTTATCGACCCAAAGATCCATAGAGGGGTAGGCGGCGTCTGAATGGCGCGCCACCAGATGCAGGCGATAACAGTCCCGTTGCTGCCGTTCTCCGTCCAACACCTGTTCTTCTTTCACCAAGGTGGCCTGATAGTCGTAATTCCAGTTTGCCGTCACTACGTCACCATTGGCAGCCTGCCCCAACAGGCGCTGCTGGGGTGAAATAGGCACGCTGGCCTGGCTGGCAGGATCATACAGCCACAGATCTTGGCCGCTTTTCAGCGTTAACTTACCGGCATCCCGCTGAGGGCTGACAAACTTCACCAGGCTGCGAAACTGGCCGTTCGGGTAGGCGCGGGAATAGAGACGCAAGGTGCTGGTTTCAAACTGCTTGCCGTTTTTATAGCTGACCAGGGTGGTGCTCAAGCTGAATGAGCGGCTCGGGTTACGAACCTCATCGCTTTTTTTCAAGATCTCCTGGGCGCTGAGCGTAGCCAATGCCTGGCCGCTGGCAAGCAGGCTGAATAACAGGCCAGAGATCAATGAGAATCTCATCATGATGTAGATCTTCCTTGTAATTAAAATAATAACTTCCCACCCTCCATTACGATGGGATCAGGCATGGCGCAGTGCTTGGACGATATGAACGTTTGCCGCTCGCCGGGCTGGCCACCAGGATGAAGACACCGCGGCAACCATCAGAATCGCCAGCACGCTCAGCAGCATCGTCCACTCTCCCCAGATCCGTATCTTGATTGGGATTGGCGCAATCACCCCCGGCGGATGCCAGGTCAGGCCCGAGCGATTAATGAGGTAGGCCAGAAACAGCGAAAGCAGAATGCCGGTCAGGCAGCCGAGCATGCCGAGCAAGATGCCTTCATTGAGGAACAGGCGCTGGATGTCCTGACGCTTCAGCCCCACCGCCCGCAACGTACCGATCTCAATCGTGCGCTCCAGCACCGCCATGCTCATGGTGTTGCTCACGGTAAACAGCGCAATGCACAAAATCAGTGCCAGCAGAAAATGAAATATCTTGCCGAACATATCCAGGATCTGGTTGTACAACGGCTGCAACTGAGAAAAGTCATAAACGGCCAGGGGTTCATCAGCCAACGTGGTTTTGAATAACTGTTGCAGACGAGCGCGAGCGGCTTCCAGTTGTTCTGTATTACGCAGTTGCAGAGTAATGGCCGTAACGCCCGGCCGATCGCGACCAAACACCAGTTGCTGAGCTTGTGCCAGATGAATGCCGACGTAGCTGTCATCCAACTCTCTGGCGGCCTGTGGCTGGACGGCCTCCACCTGCACCCGGATGATATTGGGTGCTCCACCAACCGACGCGGCCAACAGCTCGATTTGATCTCCGGTTGGCGGCTTCCTTTCCTCCCGCGTCTGCTGCGCGAGTTGCAGCAGATCGTCAGGAAGTGCCGCCGAGTGGTTCTCAACCGGGGAGGGCGGGCTGCTACAGGGCCGATCGGCGATAAAACCACATAGCTGCAGCATGCGCGCCACACCTGCGCCGATCATGGCGGCATCGGGGGTATTCTCACTGAGGGTGTTCTCATGCATCCCTTTGCCAAGATGGTACTCATCCCATTCATTCAGTGCCAGCTGGCCTGCCGCTTCACTGCCATAAATCAATACCGGGCGGGAAGTGCCTGCGGCATAGTTCCCGGCGATACCATTCAGGATCAGCACCGGGGTTTTAACCACCACCATCTGGCTTAACTCGGGATCCTGCTCAATCTGCGCCATGATTTTATGGTAATTTTTGATACTGTACTCTGCCGGGTTGGCCGTCCCGTACAGCAGGTAATCTTTATGCTGGATTTGCAGGTGGCCGGTATCACGGACAAAGGTGGTTTGCAGACTGTACTCAATGGAACGGTTATAGCCACCAAACAGCAAAATGCCGACGGCACCCACGGTGATCGCGCAAAGAGTCGATAGCGTCCGACGTCTGTTACGCAGTAAATTGCGTAAGGCCAGTTTGAATGTTTGCATGATGATTTTTCTCCAGCGGGAAACTTACTGCATGGCGACGCGGGTAACATTGCCGTCATGCACCTGATAGAGATCGTCTGCTGCCGCAATGACCTGTGGGTCATGGGAAGAAAAAACCACCGTCACCGATTGTTCCTGCTGCAAACGCCGCAGCAACTGCAAAATGGAGTTGCCGGTTTTGCTGTCCAGATTAGCCGTCGGTTCATCTGCCAGCACCAGAGAAGGGCGGTGGATAAGGGCCCGGGCGATCGCAACGCGCTGACGTTGCCCACCGGAAAGCTGCCCCGGTAACGATCGGGCTTTGTCCGCCAGACCGACGGTTTCCAGCATCGTGGTGATGGCAAACTTCCGTTGTGCAACCGTTGTGCCTTGCAAAATGAGCGGGATCTCAACGTTTTCCCAAACGCTCAAGACGGGGATTAAATTAAAATTCTGAAAAATAAATCCAAGATAGCGGGCACGGAATGCACTGCGCTGATCGTCATTCAGCCGCGACATTTCCTGCCCGGCAATCACCAGGCTGCCCTGATCGGGGCGATCGATACCGCCGATGACATTCAATAACGTCGTTTTACCACTCCCGGATTGGCCAGATAATACGGTGAAGCGTTGTGAGGCGATTTTTATATTAATATCTCTTAGTGCCTCAACCTTGGATTGACCCAATAAATAATTTTTGCAAATCCCTTTAATCTCCACAGCCCACATTCTCTTTAATTCCTTTTAAATATGAAGACATCACTTCACAAGAGGCGATAAAGTCAGTCAAACACACATAAAATATAAATAACACACATTAACAAAGCATATAGATATTTGAACAATAACGCCATGGCAACGAATGGTAAGCTTTTTCCTAAGCATTCGGTCGTTATTTTTTACCGAATCACCCAAGCGAACAATGCCTATAACCTTCAGGTGGTAAGCTTTTTCGTTTTCTTAACTATAAAACTATCCTCAAGACAAACCCAGCAAAATCGGCATTATATCATTGATGAAACGATTCAATAATATTGATGCATTACTAATGCACTTTATAAGATAGCAGGATAAGAGTGATTATTAATACGACAACGTAATCAGGTGGAAAAATGCCATATTGATTAGCAAGAAAGTAAGGAATATCTTATTTCGATAAGTAACATCTTATTTACGTTAAACCCCACTGTTAAAATCTTACGTTTTAACTTTTTGCCCGGTTGGATACGCCGATAAAAAAAACCGGCACACAGGCCGGTTTTGATATTATTGGCAGAACCCGATCCATCACTCTACGGTAACGGACTTCGCCAGGTTACGCGGCTGATCTACGTCAGTACCTTTGATCAGCGCCACATAATAAGACAACAACTGCAACGGTACGGTGTAGAAAATAGGCGCCACGATCTCTTCAACGTGTGGCAATTGAATGATGGTCATGCCTTCGCTGCTGACAAAACCGGCATCCTGATCGGCAAACACATACAGTTGACCACCGCGCGCGCGCACTTCTTCGATGTTGGACTTCAGTTTTTCCAGCAGTTCGTTGTTGGGAGCCACCACAATCACCGGCATATCCGCATCAATCAACGCCAATGGGCCATGCTTCAACTCACCGGCAGCGTAGGCTTCCGCGTGAATGTAGGAGATCTCTTTCAGCTTCAGCGCCCCTTCCATCGCGATCGGATACTGATCGCCACGGCCCAGGAACAGCGCATGGTTCTTGTCGGAGAAACCTTCCGCCAGCGCTTCAATACTCTTATCCAGCGACAGCATCTGTTCGATACGCGCCGGCAGCGCTTGCAGGCCGTGGACAATCTCATGTTCAACGCTTTCAGCCATACCCTTCAGGCGGCCAATGCGCGCCACTAGCATCAGTAACACGGCAAGTTGGGTGGTGAAGGCTTTGGTGGAGGCCACACCAATTTCAGTACCGGCTTTGGTCATCAATGCCAGATCGGATTCACGCACCAAGGAAGAACCGGCAACGTTACACACCGCCAGCGATCCCAAGTAACCCAATTCTTTCGACAAGCGCAACGCAGCCAGCGTATCGGCCGTTTCACCAGACTGTGACAGAGTTACAATCAGGCTGCCTGGGCGCACCGCAGATTTGCGGTAACGGAACTCCGAAGCAATTTCCACGTCGCATGGCACCCCCGCCAACGCTTCGAACCAGTAACGAGCCACCATACCAGAGTGATAAGAGGTACCACAGGCGATGATCTGCACATGCTGCACTTTTGCCAGCAGCTCATCAGCACGTGGGCCCAATTCACTGAGGTTGATCTGACCATGGCTGAAACGCCCTTCAAGGGTGTTTTTCAACGCCATCGGCTGTTCAAAAATCTCTTTTTGCATGTAATGGCGATACGCGCCTTTATCACCGGCATCGTATTGCACCTGAGATTCAATCTCTGGGCGCTCAACGGCATTACCCTGCTTATCAAAAATACTGACGGTGCGGCGAGTCACTTCCACCACGTCGCCTTCTTCCAGGAAAATAAAGCGGCGAGTGACCGGCAACAATGCCAGTTGATCGGAAGCAATAAAGTTTTCACCCACACCACGACCAATGACCAGCGGGCTACCGGAACGAGCGGCGACCAATACGCTGGGATCGCGGCTGTCCATCACTACCGCACCGTAAGCACCACGCAGTTGTGGGATCACGCGCTGAACCACGTCCAGTAGCGTACCGCCCTGCTTCTGCTCCCAGTGCACCAGGTGAGCAATCACTTCAGTATCGGTTTCTGAACTGAAGCGGTAACCGCGTTCAACCAGCAGTTCACGCAGCGGTTCGTGGTTTTCGATAATGCCGTTATGCACCACGGTGATGTAATCAGAAACATGAGGATGCGCATTCGCCTCAGTAGGTTCACCGTGCGTAGCCCAGCGGGTGTGAGCAATGCCGGTTCCCCCATGCAGAGCTTGTTGCTCCGCCGCTTCGGCCAGTTTTTGTACCTTACCGACACGGCGTAACCGGCTAACGTTACTTTCAGCATCAACCACGACCAAACCGGCTGAGTCATACCCACGATATTCCAGGCGACGCAAACCTTCTAACAGGATTTCTGCAATATCACGTTGCGCTACTGCGCCTACAATTCCACACATCAGTTTGTATTCCTAATTAAACGCCTTTCAGGGCGCTTTCGATGCCTTGACCTGATTTTGCCGGTTTTTTACCGTGCATCCCCGAGCCTGTAGATGGTGGGGTTATTATGTTTTGCTCTGCGCTCTAGGATAAAAGTACAGAGCAAAACAGGGGTGGGGGTGGGAGTGGCTTATTCCCCTCACCCCAACCCTCTCCCATAGGGAGAGGGAGCGGAACGAGTTACTTTTTCTTCGTTGGCCGCTGCCAGCCTTGAATATGCACCTGCTTAACGCGGCTCAGCACCAACTCATCGTCAGCGATATTCTGGGTAACCGTAGTACCCGCAGCGATAGTGGCACCTTTACCCACTGACACCGGGGCCACCAGCTGGGTATCAGAACCGACAAACACATCGTCACCAATAATGGTTTTGTGTTTGTTGGCACCGTCATAGTTACAGGTAATAGTCCCGGCACCGATATTCACATCGGCACCAATCTCAGCATCACCCAGATAGCTGAGGTGACCCGCTTTGGAACCTTTGCCCAACCGCGCTTTCTTGATTTCCACAAAGTTGCCGACGTGTGCCCCCTCTGCCAGCTCTGTACCTGGGCGCAGGCGGGCAAATGGCCCCACCGTGCACGCGGTTTCCAGTTGCGCGTCTTCCAGCACGCTGTAGGGGCTGATCTCGCAATCATCGCCAATCACGCAGTTCTTCAGCACACAGCCAGCACCGATCTTCACGCGATGACCCAGCTTAACCTTGCCTTCAATGATGACGTTGGCGTCGATGGAGATATCGCGGCCATGTTCCAATTCACCACGCAGATCAAAACGCGCCGGATCCAGCAGCATCACGCCCGCCAGCAGCAGTTTTTCAGCCTGCTCGGCCTGATAGACGCGTTCCAGTTGGGACAATTGCAGGCGATTATTCACGCCTTCCACTTCGCTCAGGCGCGCAGGATGCACAGTTTCAATCTTTTTACCGTCGGCATGAGCCAAAGCGATAATATCGGTGATATAGAACTCACCCTGCGCATTGTTGTTATTCAGCATCCCCAACCAACGTTTCAGATCGCGGCCGTTAGCCACGAGGATACCGGTGTTGATTTCATTAATCTGGCGTTGTTCATCGCTGGCATCTTTGTGTTCAACAATACCAACAACCTCACCGTTACTACGCACAATGCGGCCATAACCGCTCGGATCGTCCAGTTTTACCGTCAACAGACCAATGCCACCCTGCGGCTTTGCTGCCAGCAGGCGCGTTAACGTGTCAACGGCAATCAATGGCACGTCGCCATACAGCATTAACACGTCTTCGTCATCGGCAAAATGTGGGGCAGCCTGCTGCATGGCATGACCGGTCCCCAACTGTTCTGCCTGTAGCACCCAGTTCAATGCCTCATCCTTTAACCTGCTTTTCAGCAGTTCCCCACCGTGGCCATAAACCAGATGAACGTTCTGAGCGCCCAGCTTCATAGCTGCATCAATGACGTGTTGCACCATCGGCTTGCCCGCCAACGGATGTAACACTTTGGGAAGATCGGAATACATGCGTGTTCCCTTGCCCGCGGCGAGGATAACCACGCTCATTGCGCTGTTCAACATAAGCAACCTGATAACTCCATTTTGATGGACGAAAGTAAAACCCTTTGGTGACAAAAATACTACATATTTCTCTACACGAATTCAGCACAGGCCGCGTGGCTCTAAGCGTGCCGCTAAGTAGAACAATCTCGGCCTGTAGCAAAAAAAACTGTCGGCGATCGGAGACGCTTTAATGCCGCCAACAAAGCTAATACATCACAATGCTAACCCGGTTGAAATGCTTATTTTAAAGCAAAAAAAAAGCGACCACATGGGCCGCTTTCTTATTCTGAGCGTTGCACGCAACGCCTGGATTTTACATCGCTTTTCTGGTGAGCTCGATAACGCGCAGTTTCGCGATCGCTTTCGCCAGTTCAGCGGATGCCTGAGCATAGTCGACATCACCATGAGAGCTACGGATGTGCTCTTCAGCTTTACGCTTAGCTTCCAGCGCTCTTGCTTCGTCGAGGTCCGTTCCACGGATGGCAGTGTCCGCCAACACGGTGACCACGCTCGGCTGTACCTCAAGGATACCGCCGGACAGGTAGATGAACTCTTCTTCACCGTGCTGTTTAACAATACGCACCATGCCAGGCTTGATGGCAGTCAGCAGCGGCGCATGGCCAGGGAAGATCCCCAGTTCGCCTTCGCTACCTGTTACCTGGATCTTCTGTACCAGGCCGGAAAACATCTGTTTTTCCGCGCTGACAACATCCAGATGGTAAGTCATAGCCATATCACCCTCCTCTCAAGGCGTTACAGTTTCTTGGCTTTTTCCACTGCTTCTTCAATGGTGCCAACCATGTAGAACGCCTGTTCCGGCAGGTGGTCATAGTCGCCTTCCATAATGCCTTTGAAACCACGAATGGTATCTTTCAGCGATACGAACTTGCCCGGAGAACCGGTGAAGACTTCTGCCACGAAGAACGGCTGAGACAGGAAACGTTGGATTTTACGCGCGCGGGATACCACCAGCTTGTCATCTTCTGACAGCTCGTCCATACCCAGGATCGCGATAATATCTTTCAGTTCCTGATAGCGTTGCAGAATAGACTGCACGCCGCGCGCTACGTCGTAGTGCTCCTGGCCAACAACCAGCGGATCCAATTGACGGCTGGTAGAATCCAGCGGATCAACGGCCGGGTAGATACCCAGAGAAGCGATGTTACGGCTCAGTACCACAGTTGCATCCAAGTGAGCAAAGGTGGTGGCTGGTGATGGGTCAGTCAAGTCATCCGCAGGCACGTAAACGGCCTGTACAGAGGTGATCGAGCCCGTCTTGGTTGAGGTGATACGTTCTTGCAGAACGCCCATCTCTTCCGCCAGCGTTGGCTGATAACCTACCGCCGATGGCATACGGCCCAGAAGTGCAGACACTTCGGTACCGGCCAAGGTATAACGGTAAATGTTATCCACAAACAGCAGAACATCACGGCCTTCGTCACGGAACTTCTCAGCCATGGTCAAACCGGTCAGCGCCACGCGCAGACGGTTACCTGGTGGCTCGTTCATCTGGCCGTAAACCAGGGAAACTTTGTCCAGTACGTTGGAATCGTTCATTTCGTGGTAGAAGTCGTTACCCTCACGAGTACGTTCACCCACGCCCGCAAACACTGAATAACCGGAGTGCTCGATCGCGATGTTACGGATCAGCTCCATCATGTTTACGGTTTTACCTACGCCCGCACCACCGAACAGACCGACTTTACCACCCTTGGCGAACGGGCAGATCAGGTCCATAACTTTGATACCGGTTTCCAGCAGATCCTGGGAGTTAGACAACTCTTCGTAGCTTGGCGCCGGACGGTGAATCGCCCAACGCTCTTCTTCGCCGATGTCGCCCTTCATGTCGATTGGCTGACCCAATACGTTCATGATACGGCCCAGGGTAGCTTTACCTACCGGTACTTCGATTGGATGCTGCAGGTTGGTCACTTTCAGACCGCGACGCAGACCGTCTGAGGTCCCCATGGCGATACAGCGAACCACGCCACCACCCAACTGCTGCTGAACTTCCAGCACCAGTTTCTCGGTGCCGTTTTCAACCTCAAGAGCGTCGTACACTTTTGGTACGGCATCCTGAGGGAATTCGACGTCCACCACGGCGCCGATTACCTGGATAATCTTTCCAGTAGCCATCTTGAATCCTCTACGTAATTCGTTTACCCGGCCTATTTCAAATTGCTGGCGCGTTGACTGCCTTCTCTCGCCCCAACTGCTTACTTGAGTAAGTGCCTGGGGTCTTGCTCAGTTGTCGCCTTCCCGCAATCTGAACTATTTAGGGTAATAACCTGGTTAAACCGCGGAGGCTCCCGAAACGATCTCGGTGAGTTCCTGAGTGATGCTGGCCTGACGCGCCTTGTTGTATACCAACTGCAGCTCTTTGATCAGGCTACCGCCGTTATCGGTTGCGGCTTTCATCGCGACCATTCGTGCGGCCTGCTCGCTGGCCAGGTTTTCCACGACGCCCTGATAAACTTGCGATTCCACATAGCGACGCAGCAAGGTATCAAGCAGCACTTTTGGATCGGGTTCATACAGGTAATCCCAGGATTTTTTCTTCAGCTCACCGTCTTCAGAAGGCGGTAATGGCAGAAGCTGCAGTATCTGCGGTTCCTGAGACATCGTATTGACAAATTTGTTGCTGACGATGTACAGCTTGTCCAAACGACCTTCGTCGTAGGCTTGCAGCATCACCTTCACTGGGCCGATCAGATCCGACAGGGAAGGGTTATCCCCCATGCCGGTCACTTGGGCTACCACTTTGCCGCCCACGGAACCAAAGAAAGAGGCTGCTTTTGAGCCAATCAGTGCCAAATCAGCTTCGACACCTTTTTCAGACCAGCCTTTCATCTCTGCCAACAGCTTTTTGAACAGGTTGATGTTCAAGCCACCGCAGAGACCACGGTCAGTAGACACCACCAGATACCCAACGCGCTTAACATCACGCTCATCCAGGTACGGGTGCTTGTATTCCAGATTCCCTAACGCCAGGTGACCGATCACCTCGCGCATGGTCTCTGCATAAGGACGGCTGGCCGCCATGCGATCCTGCGATTTACGCATTTTGGAGGCGGCGACCATCTCCATCGCTTTAGTGATCTTTTGCGTGTTTTGCACGCTAGCGATCTTACTACGTATCTCTTTTGCGCCGGCCATCTCTGCTTCTCCTCATTGCCAGACAGCCTGCTGTCTTTCAACAGCAGGCTACTGTGCGTTACCAGGACTGGGTTGCCATGAAGCTATCGAGGATGCCTTTCAGCTTGCCTTCGATCTCATCGTTATAAGCACCAGTTTGGTTGATGTGGTTTAGCAGTTCGGCATGCTCGCGATCTGCATAAGCAACCAGAGCGGCCTCGAAGCTCACGACTTTCGCGACTTCAACGTCGTTCAGGTAGCCACGCTCAGCGGCAAACAGCACCAGAGACTGTTGTGCGACGGACATCGGCGCATACTGTTTCTGTTTCAGCAGCTCGGTCACTTTCTGACCGTGGCTCAGCTGTTTGCGGGTTGCATCGTCCAGATCGGAAGCGAACTGAGAGAACGCAGCCAGTTCACGGTACTGTGCCAGAGCGGTACGGATACCACCGGACAGTTTTTTCATGATCTTGGTCTGTGCTGCACCACCCACACGGGATACCGAGATACCCGGGTTAACTGCCGGACGAATACCGGAGTTAAACAGGTTGGATTCCAGGAAGATCTGACCATCGGTAATCGAGATTACGTTGGTCGGAACGAACGCGGAAACGTCACCCGCCTGGGTTTCAATGATCGGCAGAGCCGTCAGTGAACCGGTTTTCCCTTTGACTTCACCCTTGGTGAAAGCTTCAACGTATTCAGCGTTAACACGCGCAGCACGCTCCAGCAAACGGGAGTGCAGATAGAATACGTCACCAGGATAAGCTTCACGGCCTGGTGGACGACGAAGCAGCAGGGAAATCTGACGATAAGCAACGGCCTGCTTGGACAGGTCATCGTAAACAATCAGGGCATCTTCACCGCGATCGCGGAAGTATTCACCCATTGCGCAACCGGCATACGGAGCCAAGTATTGCAGCGCAGCGGATTCAGATGCGGTAGCCACAACCACGATGGTGTTGGCCAGTGCACCGTGCTCTTCCAGTTTGCGCACCACGTTAGCAATGGTGGACGCTTTCTGGCCGATAGCCACGTAAACACATTTGATACCAGAATCACGCTGGTTGATGATCGCATCGATCGCCAGAGCGGTTTTACCCGTCTGACGGTCACCGATCACCAGCTCACGCTGGCCACGGCCGATTGGGATCATGGCATCTACAGACTTATAACCGGTCTGTACAGGCTGATCGACCGACTGACGCTCGATAACGCCAGGTGCGATAGTTTCAACCGGGGAGAAGCCGTCATGCTCAACCGGGCCTTTACCGTCGATAGGTGCACCCAGAGTGTTAACCACGCGGCCCAGCAGACCACGGCCTACTGGAACTTCCAGAATACGGCCGGTGCATTTTACCTTCATGCCTTCGGCCAGATCCGCGTACGGACCCATAACCACGGCACCTACAGAGTCACGCTCCAGGTTCAATGCGATTGCATAACGGTTGCCTGGCAGTGCGATCATTTCGCCCTGCATAACATCGGCCAGACCGTGTACGCGGATGATCCCGTCACTGACGGAAACGATAGTACCTTCATTGTGAGCTTCGCTCACCACATTGAACTGAGCAATGCGCTGCTTGATCAGTTCGCTGATTTCGGTGGAATTCAGTTGCATGCTCCAGTCCCCTTAAGACTGCAAGACGTCTGCCAGGCGTTCAAGACGACCGCGAACGCTGCCATCAATCACCATATCGCCAGCACGGATAATTACGCCGGCCAGTACAGACTTGTCAATTTTGCAATTCAGCTTAACTTTGCGTGACAGACGTTTTTCCATCGCAGCGGCAATCTTGGCCTGCTGTTCATCGCTCAGTGCGCTCGAAGAGAGCACGTCGACTTCGATAGTGGATTCCAGCGCAGCACGCAGTTCTATGAACTGTTGCAGTACCGCAGGAAGAACCAGTAAACGTCCATTTTCGGCCATTACACGGATAAAGTTCTGGCCATGTTCGTCGAGCTCATCACCACATACCGCAGTGAACGTCTTGGACAGCGTTTCTGGTGCAACAGCACCGGAAAGCAATTCAGCCATCTGTTCGTTGCGGGTGACTTCAGCACTAAACGCCAGCATTTGCTGCCAGCGCTCTACGCTTTGGTTCTCAACGGCAAAGTCAAAAGCTGCTTTGGCGTAGGGGCGAGCTACAGTAACAAATTCAGACATCAGCCCCTCCCTCCTTACAGTTCAGCGACCAGTTTATCAACGATGTCGCTGTTAGCAGCTTCATCCACGGAACGTTCGATAATCTTCTCGGCGCCAGCAATTGCCAGCATCGCGACTTGCTTACGCAACTCTTCACGAGCGCGCTTACGTTCGGCTTCGATCTCAACCTGAGCCTGCGCCACGATTTTGTTACGTTCCTGCTCGGCTTCCGCTTTCGCTTCATCCATGATCTGAGCTTTGCGTTTGTTGGCTTGCTCGATGATCACCTGAGCTTCTGCTTTAGCAGTTTTCAGCTGGTCGGTCGCATGGGCTTGCGCTAAGTCCAAATCTTTTTTGCCACGCTCTGCAGAAGCGAGACCGTCAGCAATTTCTTTCTGACGCTTCTCAATGGCAGCCATGATCGGCGGCCATACATACTTCATACAGAACCAGACAAACAGGATGAACGAGATAGCCTGGCCGAGGATTGTTGCGTTAAGATTCACAGCACAATGCCTCTTTAAAAGTTAATAATGGGGTTTCGTTATCGAGAACCATCTCGACTTACGCGACAGCGAACATCACGTACAGACCCAGACCAACAGCGATCATCGGGATGGCGTCAACCAGACCCATAACGATAAAGAACTGTGTACGCAGCAGAGGAATCAGATCAGGCTGACGTGCAGCGCCTTCCAAGAATTTACCACCCAGGATGCCGATACCGATCGCAGCACCGATTGCCGCTAAACCCATCATAATAGCGGCAGCCATGTACAGCAGATCCATATTCAGGTTTTCCATGACAGTCTCCAGTTTATTTCAGTTTAAAAGTGCAAGTGTTTTAAGAAAATCAGTGCTCTTCAGACGCCATCGACAGATAGACGATCGTCAGAACCATGAAAATAAAGGCTTGAAGCGTAATGATCAAAATGTGGAAGATCGCCCAAGGCAAGCTCAGGACCCACTGTGACCACCACGGCAACAGGCCGGCAATAAGGATGAAGATCAACTCACCCGCATACATGTTGCCGAACAGTCGCAGACCCAGAGAAACAGGTTTGGACAGCAGGCTGACACCTTCAAGAATCAGGTTGATTGGAATAAATAACGGATGGTTGAACGGCTGCATGGTTAACTCTTTAGCAAACCCACCAATGCCTTTCATTTTGATGCTATAGAACAGAATCAGGACAAATACGGCCAAGGCCATAGACAGAGTGATGTTCACGTCAGCAGTCGGCACCACGCGCAGCGCAGGCAGCCCTGCCAACGTACCAAGATGCGGCAGGAAATCTACCGGAATCAGGTCCATCAGGTTCATCAGGAATACCCAGACGAACACGGTCAGCGCCAGTGGGGCGATAACCTTACTCTTGCCGTGGTACATATCTTTAACGCTGTTGTCGACAAACCCGACGAGCAGTTCAACGGCGGTTTGCAACTTGCCGGGAACGCCGCTGGTAGCGTTTTTAGCCACTTTGCGGAAAATCGCCAGGAAGACAACCCCGAGGACAACGGAGAAAAATATCGAGTCGATGTTAACCGACCAGAATCCCGTCCCAATCTGAAGATGCGTCAGATGGTGACCGATATACTCCTGTGGAGTGTTGATTGCTCCTGCAGACATGATGCCTCTTACCCTTATTTAGTTAAGTTCGGTAACGGTTAATCACGGTCGGTGCCACTATCTGCACCACTAACACCGCTAAATAGGTCAGGCCAAGCGGGATAAAAGCCGCTTTGAACACCCCAAGCGCCACGATCAGCAAAACGATGGTGATCACGACTTTCAATCCCTCGCCAATAGCAAACGACCATGCCACCCTGCCGGGCGCTGGCGTTTGCGCCTGATGGCGCAAGGCAAACAGCATAAACATGGCATTCGGCAACCAGGCAGCAAAACCACCCGCCAACGCCGAGCCGCTCCATTCCAGGCTTTTCAGCCCGAAAGCAGCGCTGATCAGAACAAAGGTCATTAACTGCAGGAACAGCAGTTTGCGTGCTACTTTTCCGCTGTAAAGGGACACAGACATGACGTTTGTTCTCTCCGTACCCTAAGGGGTATGCTGAGTGACGTATGAAACTGTCTTTGCTGTTTTGAGTCAAGCAGCCAAAAACGAGCAAATTATACGGGCCACTCCAACGAATTCAATCGATAAGTAGCGAAAAGGTGAACAATTATTTAAATTTCCCTTTTTCGAGCGGCTTTCGCAAGAAAATAGCCGGAATAATCGCACAGGTTTAATTGTCTGATTATTCCTGCGTTGCGCCAGGAAATGTGCATCCGATCACAATAATAATCACCATGGATTTATACCCCACTCATTCAGCCTGAGTCTTTAGCTATTTGAGCGGTAAAAAATTATTATAAATCAAAATATTACAAGTTAACCTTTCAAAAACAATCCTTCTACCCAAGAAAAACCTTCTTTTGACATTCTCAGAACGAATATTGCAACACTAAATTAACATCGGCAGCCAGAAGGAATCTTTCACACATCATCACTAACGTGACTATTACATTCTGCAATTAAGTGCTTATTGGCATTGACACCGGCGTTTTATGTTAATAAAAAGTTATTTCGCTTAAAAAGCGTCAATTTAATTAGCCTGCTTATCTTTACATTCCACGCAGCCATTTAACCGGTACTTATTTGATTCAGAGCAAACTCAGTTTGCCTTTAGTACCACCAGATGACGTTCTCCTTCCAGTTCAGGGACATGCAAACGAATCACCGACTCCACAGTCACACCTTCTGGCAACTGCGCCAGCTCATCTTCCGGGCGAACGCCTTTCAGCGCATAAAAACGCCCCTGTCCTTTCGCTGGCAAGTGGTGGCACCAGGCCAACATATCCTGTAGCGAAGCAAAGGCACGGCTGATCACACCATCAAACGGCGGTTCGGCTGGAAAATCTTCCACACGGCTCTGTACCGGCTCGATATTTTTCAGCCCCAGTTCATGCTGCACCTGGCGCAGGAAGCGTACGCGCTTGCCCAAGCTGTCCAACAGCGTGAAATGTGAGTCAGGGCGCACAATCGCCAATGGGATCCCTGGCAGCCCTGGGCCTGTTCCCACGTCAATAAAGCGTGAACCGTGCAGATGGGGCTCAACCACGATGCTATCGAGAATATGACGTATCAGCATCTGCTGCGGATCGCGCACCGAAGTAAGGTTGTAGGCCTTGTTCCACTTGTCGAGCATACCGACATAACCCAGCAATTGCTGTTTTTGTTGATCGGGAAGCGCAATTCCTGCCGCTGAGAGCAGCGAATCTAATTTTTTTTGCACAACGGAATCCTCTGACTGAAGTGGAACAGCAAGGCAAAACGGTGCTGAGCCATGAGGCGACTATGATAATTCAGGCGTGGGGTGATGTCAGCGGCCGTTTGCTCAACGGATAAGCAAACGGCCTTGGTAAACACAGGATTTATGCACTGCGGCGCAGCAAGCCCTGCTTTTTCAGCCAGATCAGCAGAATGGAAATGGCCGCTGGGGTGATCCCTGAAATACGTGAGGCCTGGCCGATCGAGTTCGGTTTATGATCGTTAAGCTTGGCGATCACTTCATTCGATAATCCGGAAACCTGACGATAATCGAGATCCACCGGCAGCAGGGTATTCTCGTTGCGTTGCTGCTTCTCGATCTCTTCCTGCTGGCGCACGATATAGCCTTCATACTTCACCTGAATTTCCACTTGCTCAGCGGCTTGAGTATCTGCCAGTGCGGGAGCAAATGCGGCAACTCCGGTCAGTTGGGTATAATCCATCTCAGGGCGGCGCAGCAGTTCTTCACCGTTGGCTTCACGCGACAATGGTGCTTTCAACAGCGTGTTTACCTGTTCCACGTTCTCAGAATGCGGGTGCACCCAGATATCGCGCAAGCGCTGGCGTTCCTGTTCAATATGCTCCAGCTTTTCGTTGTAGCGAGCCCAGCGGATATCGTCCACCAGCCCCAGTTCACGGCCTTTTTCGGTCAGACGCAGATCGGCGTTGTCTTCGCGCAGCATCAGGCGATATTCGGCACGTGATGTAAACATACGGTACGGTTCTTTAGTGCCCAATGTGCTGAGATCGTCTACCAGTACGCCCAGATAAGCCTGATCGCGTCGTGGTGACCAACCGTCATCATCCACCGCGTAACGTCCGGCGTTCAGACCTGCCAACAGGCCTTGTGCCGCCGCTTCTTCATAGCCGGTCGTGCCGTTGATCTGGCCAGCAAAGAACAATCCTTGGATAAATTTGCTTTCCAACGTGGGCTTCAAATCGCGCGGGTCGAAGAAATCATACTCAATAGCGTAACCCGGGCGAACGATGCGGGCATTCTGCATCCCTTCCATCGAACGCACGATCTGCATCTGCACGTCAAACGGCAGGCTGGTGGAAATCCCGTTGGGATAGATCTCGTTACTGGTCAGCCCTTCCGGCTCCAGGAAGATCTGGTGAGAGTTACGATCGGCGAAGCGCATCACCTTGTCTTCGATCGATGGGCAATAGCGTGGCCCGATCCCTTCGATGATCCCGGCATACATCGGGCTGCGATCCAGATTATTGCGGATCACATCGTGGGTTTTTTCGTTGGTATGGGTGATATAGCACGGCATTTGTTGCGGATGCTGGTTGGCATTGCCCAGGAAGGAAAACACCGGGCACGGCGTATCGCCATGTTGTTCCGCCAGAACGCTGAAATCGATAGTGCGTGCATCAATACGGGGCGGTGTACCGGTTTTCAGGCGGTTAACGCGCAGAGGTAGCTCACGCAGGCGTTGTGATAACGAGATCGACGGAGGATCGCCAGCACGGCCACCGCTGTAGTTTTCCAGGCCAATGTGGATCTTGCCATCCAGGAAGGTGCCAACGGTCAGTACTACCGCTTTGGCGCGGAATTTAAGCCCCATCTGGGTCACTGCACCAACGACACGATCGTTTTCTACGATCAGATCCTCAACCGCCTGTTGGAAAATCATCAGGTTGGGTTGGTTCTCCAAAGCGGTACGGACAGCCTGGCGATACAGTACGCGATCGGCCTGAGCCCGGGTTGCCCTGACCGCAGGGCCTTTGCTGGCGTTTAGTATCCTAAACTGGATACCGGCATGATCGATCGCAGTGGCCATCAGGCCGCCAAGTGCGTCAATTTCTTTAACCAGATGCCCTTTCCCAATACCACCAATCGCCGGGTTACAGGACATTTGCCCCAGCGTGTCGATATTGTGAGTTAGTAATAAAGTCTGACGGCCCATGCGTGCTGCCGCCATGGCGGCTTCGGTACCGGCATGGCCACCACCGATGATGATGACGTCAAATTGCTCTGGATAAAACATGGAACTGCACCTCGAAGTACTTGCGAACGATCTTGATCTGCCCTGGGGGGAGGATTCTACTCAAGTTTAGACGATCGACCAAGCGCTCAGGATCGTCGTTAATTAAAAGAAGATCTTTTTTATTTAAAGATCTCTTTACTAGATCTCTTATTAGGATCGCGATCCTCTGTGGATAAGTGCTTATTCGAGATGAAGATCAGCAGATTAATGAGGATCGTTAGCTGTGAATGATCGGTGATCCTAGCGCTGATAAGCTGGGATCTAAATGGCATGTTATACACAGCCTGGAAAGCGTACAGCAGTTGTTATTGGGATAACTACTGCTTTTACCCTGCTTTTAAGCATAGTTATACACATTCGTTCGCGCGATCTTTAAGCAAATTAGAGTAAATTGATCCAATTCTTTACCCATTCCTCTGCAGGATCCTCGGGAATTTCGTGCAGGGTCACGTCGATCTCGAGTCGATCGCCGATCCTTTTAGCTCCGCGAGCCACTAAAAGATCGTCGATCTGTTTGATCGCGCCACAGAAGGTATCGTATTCAGAACTGCCCAACCCGACGGCGCCGAATGTGATCTGGGAGAGATCGGGCTGCTGTTCGACGATCTGCTCCAGCAACGGCTGCAGATTATCCGGCAGATCGCCTGCTCCATGGGTGGAGGAAACCACCAGCCAGCGGCCATTCAGCGGCAATTCATCTAATTCAGGGCCATGTAGCATTTTTGTGGAGAAACCAGCAGCTTCGAGCTGTTCAGCCAAATGTTCAGCGACGTATTCCGCACTGCCGAGCGTACTGCCACTGATCAGAGTAATGTCTGCCATAAATGATCCCAACCTTTCCGAAGAGGCAGCATTGTACGCTGTGAATGGGTTGGGATCTACCTGTGGATAATAGGGGTATATAAATTGCCGGCTAAGGCGTAATGGTGCGCATAATGGGGTTCTGCAGCGAGATCAGGGTTTCGGTTGACTGGATCTCGTCGATAGTCTGGATCTTGTTGATAAGTACCTGTTGCAACGCATCGATTGAGCGGCACATCACCTTGATAAACACGCTGTAGTGCCCAGTGGTGTAGTAAGCCTCTACCACTTCTTCCAGGCTTTCGAGCTTTCTCAATGCGGAAGGATAATCCTTGGCACTCTTTAATATGATGCCGATAAAGCAGCAGACGTCGTAACCCAGCTGTTTTGGGTTTACGTCCACCCGTGCGCCGGTAATGATGCCAGCCTGCTTCATTTTCTCTACCCGCACGTGGATCGTGCCGGGGCTGACGGCGAAAGTCTTTGCCAGTTCAGCGTAGGCGGTACGGGCATTGGCCATTAAAGCGTTGAGAATGCCGCGATCGAGATTATCGATCTGATAAATTTCCGCCATTAAATCCCCCTTTAATTGCTGATTGTTGAATTATCACCGCTTAAAAATGAACGATTAAAAACGAAAAGGCAATATTGATTAATGGATATTGAATTGTGATGCCATTCTGTTGCTTAATCGTCGGCAATTAGACAGGTTATTTAAGAGATACGGTAATGAAAAAGCAGTTTATCCAAAAACAACAACAAATCAGCTTCGTGAAATCCTTCTTTTCCCGCCAACTGGAACAACAGTTGGGCTTGATCGAGGTACAGGCACCGATCCTCAGCCGCCTGGGTGATGGCACGCAAGACAACCTTTCCGGCAGCGAGAAAGCGGTGCAGGTTAAAGTGAAAACCTTGCCAGATGCCACGTTTGAAGTGGTGCATTCCCTGGCGAAGTGGAAGCGTAAAACCCTGGGCAGCTACGATTTCAGTGCAGGCGAAGGTTTGTATACCCATATGAAAGCCCTGCGCCCGGATGAAGATCGCCTGACGCCGATCCACTCAGTGTATGTCGATCAATGGGATTGGGAACGTGTGATGGGGGATAGCGAACGCAATCTGGCCTATCTGCAAGATACCGTTACGCGCATCTATGCTTCTATAAAAGAAACGGAAGCGGCGGTGAGCCGTGAATATGGTCTGGCTCCTTTCCTGCCAGAGCAGATCCATTTTGTTCACAGTGAAACCCTGCTGCAACGCTACCCGGAGCTGGATGCCAAAGGCCGTGAGCGTGCCATTGCCAAAGAGCTGGGTGCGGTATTCCTGATTGGTATCGGTGGCAAACTGTCGCATGGCAAATCACATGACGTGCGTGCACCGGATTATGATGACTGGACGACACCGGCTGCCAATGGGTTGGCTGGCCTGAACGGCGATATCGTGGTGTGGAACCCGGTATTGCAGGATGCGTTTGAGCTGTCTTCCATGGGGATCCGCGTTGATGCTGCCGCGCTTAAGCATCAGTTGGCGCTGACCGACGATCAGGATCGCCTGAAGCTGGAATGGCATCAGTCATTACTGCGTGGTGAAATGCCGCAAACCATCGGTGGCGGCATCGGTCAATCACGCTTGGTGATGCTGCTGCTGCAACTGTCGCATATTGGCCAAGTGCAGTGTGGCGTGTGGGCACCCGAAGTGCGTGAAGCGGTTGAAGGCCTGCTGTAAGCTGTTTTCAGCGCCGCCAGCGGCGCATTAAGCGGCTTTTTAACCCGGTATCAAAGCGCCAGATATGATCGAAGATGCGCATGATGCCGGGTTTGCCATAGGCAGACATCGCCACCGCATGAAAACGCTGCTGGTGGCTTTGCTGCTGTAATTTCACCTTTTTTATCACCTCGTCTGGCAAGCGCTGGGCAATAAAGTCAGAAATAATTACCGCATCGGCGTCGAACCAGCCACTCTCCGTCATTTTGCTGGCCGTTGCGCTCAGGCAGGCGGCCAGATCGGTTCCGCCGCGAAAATGCTGGCCGAGAAAGCGCACCGCTTGTTCAATACCGCTGGCGGCGGTGAGTTCGTAATGCACAATCTGATTGGCAAACAGCATGATATAGCAGCGGCGGTTGTCGGCCAGCGCGATGCGCAATAAGGCCAGGCAGAAGGCTTTGGCGCACTGTTCGTTAAAACCGCCCATTGAACCGGAAGTATCAACGCAAACGATAAAAGGCCCATGTGGCTGTTGATCCTGCTGTTTATGGGCGACCGGGCGCATCATGATCTGTTCCTGCCAGGCGTCGCCTTGCAGGCGATAACTCAGCAAACGCTTTTCCAGCAGCCGGCGGTAAAACTCAAACTCCAGTTCTTCAATGCCCAACGTCGCCAGTTCAGGTGGCAATAAACGCAGGATATCGTCACTTTGGTGAATACCGCTGACCTCTTCTGGCTGAATGGCGGGAACCTGTACCATGACCCTGAACGGTTCCGGTTGTGCATCCTGCTGAAGCACCGCTTTTGCTTCATAGCTGCGCCCTAACTGCTGCGCCAGTTTTTGTAATTCCGGCTGCTGTTGCAGGAAATTACCGTATTCCACCAGCCGCTGATAGTCGCCGCGCTGCAAATGCCCTTTGCTCATGTCCCACAAACGCCCGGCGGCGGTGTCGTTTTCTGCCAGCAGCGGTTCCAGCGCGCCGCTCAGTGCCAACCGTTCCTGCAGCTCAGCCAGTAACTGTTCACGTTCCTGTTCAAGCAACTGGTGGTGCAGCATGGTCGCCTGCAGCGTCAGGCTGATGCGCCAGCGTTGTAAAAACAGGGTTTGGAAACTGTCTGGATGGTTGGCCAGATCGGCGGCGTCAGCCAGATCTTGTGCCTGTTTATAAAATGGCGAAATCAATTGGCGCAGCAGTTCGAGCGTATCGTTGAGATGATGAAAGAATTGGGCGTTATTTTCCAACTGGCACTGCTGGTATCGGTAAAACTCCTGCGCCAGTGCGGGGGGGACCATTGCCTGATGAATACGTTCTTTTAGCTGCAATCGCCAACGTGGCAGATCGCGGTTCAACGCTCGGCGTATCGCCGGGAATTTATTGAAAAACATCATTAGCTGTGGGGCTGCCAACATGCCAATGATCATCTCTTCAATCAGTTCCCCTTCGGCGATCGACAGCAACAGATCAATCGTTTCAAGGCTGAGCATCGTTATTGACCGCGCATCTGCTGGTACTGCTGCTTAATTTGTTCGGCAACCTGCAGCAGGCTGGCTTCAATCTTCGCCAGGCCGCTGGCGGGAGTGAATAGGCATGGTTGATGCTGGCTGAATAACCGGCGTTGTTCCGCCAGGCGCTGGGTCAATGTTTCCATTTCGTCCAGCAGCGCCTGCGGTGTGCCACCGGTTGGTTTACCCGCTGAAGCCAATAATGACGGCTGACGGCTGACGTCCAGCACCGTCAAGTGCAATTGCTCATCCACTTCCAGTTCGATCTGCTGGGCAAAACCAATGCCGTTCAATTTAGCCCGCACATCACCCCCTTTTTGTAGCCAGCTTTCCAATGCGCTGCTTTCGATACTGAGGTGGTTAACCTGGATATCATGCAGTTGCAGCGGTTTTTGCAGCAGCAGGGTCAAGGTGCTGCCAGCGAGCGGCGTTGCCAGCGCATACTGCGGTTTGCGGCTGAACATACCGCCTTTTTTTATCAAGTAAATTGCTTGGCGATCGCTTTGCTGCTGCTGGTGTTGCATCCAACGGGTATGCGTCTGCTGTAGCTGGATTAACAACGTCTGTTGCTGATAGGCCTGTTCAGCCAGCAGTTGGTCGATTTGCTGCTGCAGCAGTTTCAACGACGTGAGATCGTGCCACAGGCAGTCTTTCAGCAGCATTAAATCCAGCGGAGCAATGGTATCGCGGCCGCTGAAGAATGCACTGGCCTGCAGCAAGCGCAGGGATTTTTTCCAGCGGCGGTCGGAAACATAAGGAGCCTGTTCCAAGGCATCCAGGCGCTGGCGCAGCATAAAGATCAGCTCAAAGCAGTTTTCCGGCAGTTTGACTTTATCGATCTGCGGCTGCCACTGGTGGAATTCTTCATCGCTGATGCTCAATGCTTCAGGCACCGGGTTTTCACTTTCACTCTGGCGGTTGACCAGCAAAGAACGGAAGTTCTGCTTATCCTGCACTTTATCGAGCCACAGGCGGATCAGCATCCGGTCATACAAGGCCTCAAGGCTGTTGTCGGCTTCCGGCAGTTCGTTGGAAGCGGTGACCAGCAGGCGCAGTGGAATGGGATCTTCACTGTTGCCATTACGAAAGCGGCGTTCGTTGATCGCCGTCAGCAGCGTATTGAGGATCGCCGGGCCAGCCTTCCAGATCTCATCAAGAAACACGATTTCTGCTTCGGGTAAATAACCAGAGGTTAGGCGCTGGTAGCGCCCTTCATCTTTTAACGCCTGAATTGACAAGGGGCCAAACACTTCTTCCGGCGTGGAAAAACGCGTCATCAGATATTCGAAGGAGCGGGCACTGCGGAAAGCGAATTTCAGCCGACGGGCGATCAGGCTTTTGGCGATCCCCGGCGGGCCTAACAGGAACACGCTTTCGCCGCATAACGCAGCCAGCAGGCATAAGCGGATGGCTTCCTGCCGTTCATAAAGGCCGCTCTCCAGCGCACTGCTGAGGCGGGAAATACGTTCTGCCAGAAGGGGTGATGACGCCATAAATAATCCGCGTTGTCCGTGGGTTAAGGCCAGTTTAGTTGGCGGTTAATCAATCTTGCTGCAGAATTCGATGATAAACCACCTTTTTCTAAAAGACATAGCCTGTTGATTAGTATTATTTTTCTGTTATCAACAGGATATCTGGTTCACATTTTGTTGATTTTTAGCGGCAGAGATAAGGATGGGTAACCACGATAAATGGTGCATACTGTGCGCCTTTTATCTCCTTTGTCTTTCAAGCCATGGCATCATCGGTTGCTTAATTGCGCTTGAAATCCATTCGGGAACGTGGGCGTAACGGATCATTAAGAGCCCGTATCTTTAGCTTGGTGCGGATGTAACGGCTGACGGATGTTCCAGTAAAAGAAACGAACTATGAGCACAGAGCGTAAACAGTCTTTATCGGCGGTAACCTTGGCGGCTATCGGGGTGGTTTACGGCGATATCGGCACCAGCCCTCTCTATACCTTGAGAGAGTGTTTCTCCGGCCATTATGGTTTTGATGTCCGTCCAGATGTGGTTTTTGGTTTTCTTTCCCTGATCTTCTGGATGCTGGTTGTTATCGTTTCCCTGAAGTATCTCACCTATGTGATGCGCGCAGATAACGCCGGTGAAGGCGGTATTCTGACGTTGATGTCGTTGGCCGGGCGCAATACCTCGCCGCGCACAACCTCATGGTTGGTGATCCTTGGCCTGATTGGCGGCAGTTTCTTCTACGGTGAGGTGGTGATCACCCCGGCAATCTCGGTGATGTCGGCCATCGAGGGGCTGGAAATCGCCGCGCCGTCGCTTGATCCTTACATTGTACCGCTGTCGATTCTGGTGCTGACCTTATTGTTCGTTATTCAAAAGCATGGCACCAGCAGCGTCGGTAAGCTGTTTGCTCCGGTGATGTTGCTGTGGTTCATTGCCTTGGCTTTGCTGGGTTTACGCAGCATTATTGATAATCCCGAAGTGCTACAGGCGTTGAATCCGAAGTGGGCGCTGAACTTCTTTATTGAATATAAGAAAGTCTCGTTCTTTGCGCTTGGTGCGGTGGTGCTGTCGATTACCGGCGTAGAGGCTCTGTATGCTGATATGGGGCATTTTGGTAAATTCCCGATCCGCCTGGCCTGGTTTACGGTAGTACTACCTTCCCTGGTGCTTAACTATTTTGGTCAGGGGGCGCTGCTGTTGAAAAACCCTGAGGCGATCAAGAACCCTTTCTTCCTGCTGGCACCTGACTGGGCGCTGATTCCGTTACTGATCCTGGCGACCTTGGCCACGGTGATCGCCTCGCAGGCGGTGATTTCTGGCGTATTCTCTCTGACACGGCAGGCGGTGCGTTTGGGGTATCTGTCGCCGATGCGTATTATCCACACCTCTGAGATGGAGTCGGGCCAAATCTATATTCCGGTCGTCAACTGGATACTGTACATCTCCGTCGTGCTAGTGATCGTGGGCTTTGAGCATTCAGGTAATCTGGCCGCCGCCTACGGTATTGCCGTTACCGGCACCATGGTATTAACCAGTATTCTTATCACATCGGTAGCGCTTAAAAACTGGCACTGGAACCGCTTCCTGGTGTTAGGCACCCTGACTATCCTGCTGATTATTGATGTGCCGATGTTCTCTGCCAATGCGCTGAAACTGTTCTCTGGTGGTTGGCTACCGCTGACGTTGGCGCTGGTGATGTTCATTATCATGACTACCTGGAAAAGCGAGCGCTTCAGCCTGCTGCGGCGTATCCATGAGCATGGCAATTCCCTTGAGGCGATGATTGCCTCGCTGGAAAAATCCCCGCCGGTGCGCGTGCCTGGCACCGCCGTGTTTATGTCCCGTGCGATCAACGTGATCCCCTTTGCGCTGTTGCATAACCTAAAGCACAACAAAGTGCTGCATGAGCGCGTGGTGATATTGACGTTGCGTACCGAAGACGCGCCTTATGTGCACAACATACGCCGGGTAACCATTGAACAACTGTCGCCGACTTTCTGGCGGGTGGTTGCCAGCTATGGCTGGCGTGAAACCCCGAATGTGGAAGAGGTATTCCACCGCTGCGGTTTGGAAGGGTTGCCGTGCCGAATGATGGAAACCTCGTTCTTTATGTCACATGAGTCGCTGATCCTGACCAAGCGGCCATGGTATCTGTTCCTGCGTGGTAAACTGTTTATTGCCCTGAGCCGCAACGCACTGCGCGCGCCCGATCAATTTGAGATCCCGCCAAACCGCGTTATCGAACTGGGAACCCAGGTCGAGATATAACGTTTTAAAGGCTCAGCTCATCAACTGAGCCTTTTTCTTTGTATCTTTGTCGACTGCGAGCGAAACGTTTCGATTGCGATCACATTTTTGCAACTTCACCATTGCCTTCCCCTGTTGTTTTTTTAAACTCTTCAACGAGCGAAACGTTTCGCTGTTGGAGTGAGAACATGAAAAAAGGCGTACTACTGAATTCTGATGTTTCTGCCGTGGTGTCCCGCCTCGGTCATACCGATCAGATCACCATTTGCGATGCGGGGTTGCCGATCCCGGCAGGAACGCAGCGTATCGATCTGGCGCTGACCCAAGGAGTACCGACGTTTTTACAGGTGGTCGGGGTGGTCACACAGGAAATGCAGGTAGAAAACGCTATCCTGGCGGAAGAGATAGTTAAACAAAATCCGTCGCTCCATGAAGCGTTATTAGCTCAATTGCAACAACTTAGCCAACACCAGGGAAACACCATAAGCGTGAGCTATATCAGCCACAGCGAGTTTAAAACACAAACCGAGCACAGCCGAGCGGTGATCCGCAGTGGAGAATGTTCGCCATATGCCAACGTCATTCTCTGCTCCGGCGTCACTTTCTGAGGCATCTATGCAACCGTTACTGCAACTGCAAGGGATCGATAAAGCCTTTCCCGGCGTCAAAGCGCTTTCGGGTGCCGCTCTCAGCGTCTATCCCGGTAGGGTGATGGCGCTGGTGGGGGAAAACGGCGCCGGGAAATCCACCATGATGAAAGTGCTGACCGGCATCTATAGCAAAGATGCGGGCAGCCAGCATTTTCTGGGTAAAGAGGTGGTGTTTAACGGCCCGAAAGATTCTCAGGAAGCGGGTATCGGCATCATTCATCAGGAACTGAACCTGATCCCACAACTGACCATTGCCGAGAATATTTTTCTTGGCCGTGAGTTCGTTAACCGTTTTGGCCGCATTGACTGGAAACGCATGTATGCCGAGGCAGACAAACTGCTGGCACGCCTGAATCTGCGCTACAGCAGCCATCGGTTGGTGGGGGAATTGTCGATTGGCGATCAGCAGATGGTCGAAATTGCCAAGGTGCTGAGCTTCGAATCGAAGGTCATCATCATGGATGAACCCACCGACGCGCTGACCGATACTGAAACCGCTTCTTTATTCAACGTCATCAATGAGCTGAAAGCCGAAGGGCGCGGCATTGTTTATATTTCCCACCGTCTGAAAGAGATCTTTGAAATCTGCGACGATGTCACCGTGTTCCGTGACGGCCAGTTTATTGCTGAACGCCCGGTCGCCGAGCTGCAAGAAGATTCGCTGATTGAGATGATGGTGGGCCGTAAGCTGGAAGAGCAGTATCCGCGCCTGAATCTGCCGCGCGGTGAAAAACGTCTGCAGGTCAGCCATGTCTCTGGCCCGGGCGTTCACGACGTCAGTTTTACCCTGTATCGTGGCGAAATTTTGGGCGTCGCTGGCCTGATGGGGGCCGGGCGCACAGAGTTGATGAAGATTCTGTACGGTGCGGCACCGCGTAACAGCGGCATCGTGAATCTTGATGGCCATGAAGTCGTCACCCATTCGCCGCAGGACGGGTTGGCAAACGGCATCGTCTATATTTCTGAAGATCGCAAGCGCGATGGCTTGGTGCTGGGGATGTCGGTGAAGGAAAACATGTCGCTGACCGCCCTGCGCTATTTCAGCCGCCGCGGTGGCAGCCTGAAACACGCTGACGAACAGCAGGCGGTGGGCGATTTTATCCGTCTGTTCAATGTTAAAACGCCGTCAATGGAACAGCCGATTGGCCTGCTTTCTGGTGGTAACCAGCAGAAAGTGGCGATCGCCCGCGGGTTAATGACCCGGCCAAAGGTGCTGATCCTTGATGAACCCACACGTGGCGTCGATGTCGGTGCCAAGAAAGAGATCTATCAGTTAATCAACCAGTTCAAACAGGAAGGGCTGAGTATCATTCTGGTGTCTTCGGAAATGCCGGAGGTGCTTGGTATGAGCGATCGCATTCTGGTGATGCACGAAGGCCACCTCAGCGGTGAATTCCCGATTGAACAGGCCACTCAGGAAGTGTTGATGGCAGCGGCCGTCGGCAAGCAATACGGCGTAAAGCAGGAGTAATCAGATATGAGTTCCCAGACTATCACAGCTAAGCGCTGGTTCAGTAAAGAGTGGCTGCTAGAGCAGAAATCACTGATCGCGCTGTTGGTGCTGATCGCTGTGGTGTCTTCAATGAGCCCGAATTTCTTCACCGTCAATAATCTGTTTAATATTCTGCAGCAAACGTCGGTGAACGCCATTATGGCGGTGGGCATGACGCTGGTGATACTGACTTCCGGTATCGATTTGTCGGTAGGTTCATTGCTGGCGTTGACCGGTGCGGTAGCGGCGTCGATCGTCGGCTTTGAAATCAATGCGGTGGTCGCCGTGGCGGCCGCCTTGGCGCTGGGGGCCGCTGTGGGGGCCTGTACCGGAGTGATCGTTGCCAAAGGCAAGGTGCAGGCGTTTATCGCCACGCTGGTAATGATGCTGTTGCTGCGCGGTGTGACCATGGTGTATACCAACGGCAGCCCGATCAACACCGGGTTTACCGATGTGGCTGATGCGTTCGGCTGGTTCGGTATCGGCCGCCCATTGGGGGTGCCAACCCCGATCTGGATTATGGCGATCGTGTTTATCGCCGCATGGTACATGCTGCATCACACCCGCCTGGGGCGCTACATTTATGCACTGGGTGGAAACGAAGCTGCTACCCGCTTGTCCGGCATCAGCGTCGATAAAGTGAAGATTATCGTTTATTCGCTGTGTGGGTTGCTGGCAGCTCTGGCCGGCGTTATCGAAGTGGCCCGTCTGTCATCCGCACAGCCAACCGCCGGTACTGGCTATGAGCTGGATGCCATTGCGGCGGTAGTGTTGGGGGGCACCAGTTTGGCAGGGGGCAAAGGGCGTATTGTTGGCACACTGATCGGTGCGCTGATCCTCGGCTTCCTGAACAATGGTTTGAATTTGTTGGGCGTTTCTTCCTACTACCAAATGATCGTGAAAGCAGCCGTAATTTTGCTGGCGGTTCTGGTAGATAACAAAAAGCAGTAAGTCTCTTTAGAGGCGGGCTTGCCGGCCCGCAGTATTCACGGGCACTTCTTCTCTTACAGGAATCACGAACATGAAAATGAAAAAACTGGCTGTTTTCGCTTCGGCTATCGCTTTGTCGGCGACTCTGAGTGCTAATGCGCTGGCTAAAGACACTATCGCGCTGGTGGTTTCGACGCTGAACAACCCGTTCTTTGTTTCGATGAAAGACGGTGCACAACAGGAAGCTAACAAACTGGGTTACAACCTGGTGGTGCTGGATTCGCAGAACAACCCGGCAAAAGAACTGGCCAACGTGCAGGATCTGATGGTGCAACAGCCAAAACTGCTGCTGATCAACCCGACCGATTCTGACGCTGTCGGTAACGCAATCAAGATGGCCAACCAGGCCAAGATCCCGGTGATCACTCTGGACCGTGCGGCGGCTAAAGGTGAAGTGGTCAGCCACATTGCTTCCGATAACCGTGCAGGCGGTAAAATGGCCGGTGACTTCATTGCCAAGAAAGCGGGTGCAGACGCTAAAGTGATCCAACTGGAAGGTATTGCAGGGACTTCGGCGGCACGTGAGCGTGGTGAAGGCTTCAAACAGTCTCTGGAGCAGAACAAATTCAAACTGCTTGCCAGCCAACCGGCGGACTTTGATCGTACTAAAGGCTTGAACGTGATGCAGAACCTGCTGACCGCACATCCAGACGTGCAGGCGGTGTTCGCTCAGAACGATGAAATGGCGCTGGGCGCACTGCGTGCGTTGCAAACTGCTGGCAAAACCGATGTGGTCGTCGTGGGCTTTGATGGCACCGATGACGGTGTGAAAGCGGTTGAAGGTGGCAAACTGGCTGCAACCGTGGCACAGCGCCCAGATCAAATCGGGGTGATTGGTATTGAAACTGCCGATAAAGTGTTAAAAGGCGAAAAAGTGCCAGCCACTATTCCGGTCGATTTGAAGCTGGTGACCAAGTAAGTCATACCCTTCACGTTGCTGCCAGGCGGCAACGTGAATCTCTGGGTAAGCAATTTCAGGAATCAATGCGATGGAAACAGGAAAGCTGGTGGTTCTGGGCAGTATCAATGCCGACCATATCCTTAATATTGAACAGTTTCCCCACCCAGGTGAAACGGTGATCGGGAAGCAGTATAACGTCGCTTTCGGTGGTAAAGGTGCCAACCAGGCTGTTGCAGCCGGGCGCAGTGGCGCGGAGATCGCCTTTATCGCCTGTGTTGGGGCTGATGATATGGGGGAGCGTATTCGCCAGCAACTGGTTACCGATCGCATTGACACTCAACCGATAGAAGCCATTGCCAACAAAACCACCGGCGTTGCGCTGATTTTTGTTAATGCCGACGGTGAGAACGTGATCGGCATTGATGCGGGGGCCAATGCGGCCCTGACTCCAGAGTATCTCAATCGCTATCAGCAGAAAGTGATTGATGCTGATGCGCTACTGATGCAGCTCGAATCTCCACTTGAGACGGTGATTGCTGCTGCCAAACTGGCCAAACAACATCAAACGCAGGTGATCCTCAACCCTGCTCCGGCTCGTGAGTTACCGGATGAACTACTGGCGATGATCGATATCATCACGCCAAACGAAACCGAAGCCCAGCGGCTGACCGGTATTGCCGTTAATAATGACGGTGATGCTGCTCGTGCTGCCAACGTGTTGCATGATAAAGGTATTGAATGCGTGATTATCACCCTTGGTAGCCGGGGGGTCTGGTTGAGTGAAAATCGCCGCGGCAAGCGGGTAGCAGGCTTTAAGGTGAAAGCGGTGGATACCATTGCGGCGGGGGATACGTTTAACGGTGCGCTGGTTACTGCTTTACTCGAAGGTAAAGCCATGGACGAGGCCGTGCGTTTTGCCCATGCGGCAGCCGCGATTGCCGTAACTCGCGCTGGTGCTCAGCCTTCCGTACCTTGGCGCACAGAGATCGACGCCTTCCTGCAGCAACAGGGGTAATGTTTTGGCTACCATGAAAGATGTTGCCCGTCTGGCAGGTGTTTCAACCTCGACGGTATCGCACGTGATCAATAACAATCGCTTTGTCAGCGACAGCGTGCGCAGTAAAGTCATGGCGGCCGTCGAACAGCTTAATTATGCCCCGTCAGCATTGGCTCGCAGCCTGAAGCTCAATACCACGCATACTATCGGTATGCTGGTCACCTCGAGTAATAACCCATTTTATGCCGAAGTGGTGCGTGGTGTGGAGCGTAGCTGCTATGAACGCGGCTATAGCCTGATCCTGTGCAATACCGAAGAAGATGCCGCGCGTATGAACCGCAGCATGGAAACCTTGTTGCAAAAGCGTGTCGATGGCTTGCTGTTGATGTGTACTGAAAGCCATCGCCCGTCGCCGGACGCGCTCAGCCGTTATCCCTCTTTACCTATTGTGATGATGGATTGGGCACCGTTTGAAGGGGCTAACGATGTTATTCAGGATAACTCGTTGCTGGGTGGTGAAATGGCAACCGATCATCTGATTAGCCGTGGTTATCGCAAAATCGCCTGCATTGCCGGGCCGCAGGATAAAACCACCGCATGTCATCGTCTGGCGGGTTATCGCCGCGCGATGCAACGTGCCGGGCTCAATATTCCGCCGGCTTATGAAGTGCATTGCAATTTTGAATTTGAGGGGGGTGTTCAAGCTATGCAGCAACTGCTGGCGTTAGCCGAACCACCGCAGGCGGTGTTTGCCGGGAACGATGCGATCGCCGTGGGGATTTACCAAGCTTTGTACCAGGTTGGATTGGTGGTGCCGCAGGATATGGCCGTCATCGGGTATGATGATATTGAATTGGCTAAATACCTGACGCCGCCGCTCAGCACGATCCATCAACCGAAAGACTCTCTGGGGGAACTGGCCATTGATGCGTTGATCAATCGGCTGCAACACCCCGAACGTGATGCTCAAGTTCTGGTGTTGACGCCTGAACTGGTGGATCGCGCCTCCGTTGGCCACCTTATATAAAGAAGATTACGCGTTATCTTGTAGCAGAGCTTGGCATGCGGCCATGGCTGTTGCACTGTCTCCTGCCACGATGGCATCGACGATCGCCTGATGGCTTTGCAACTTAATCACTTCATTACCAGTAATTGCCCGAAAGTAGTTTTGATAAACCGAACTGAATAATTTGGCGAATGAGGTCAGGAAGGGGTTAGCGCTGGCGTTATATATTAACTGATGGTACTGGGTATCGACCTCAATCCAGCGTTCGCGATCAAAATCAGTGTGCAGCGTGCGCATCTCCTGCATCAGGTGCGTTAACTGTGATTTCTGTTGCGCAGTGGCGTTGGTGGCTGCCAGAAAACAGGCTTGAGGCTCAAGCGTGGTACGCAAAATCAGGAAGTGCTGCATTACCTGATCGAAATTCTCCTTTGTCATCCACCAAGCCAGTAAATCCTGATCGAGGAAATTCCATTGGCTTTGTGGCATTACACGCGTACCTATACGTGGGCGTGGTAATAACATGCCTTTGGCGGCCAGCATTTTTACCGCTTCCCTGACCGCTGTGCGGCTGACACCAAACTGTTCCCCCAATTCCATCTCACCCGGCAGGATGCTGCCCGCTTCATATACGCCCGCCAGAATCTGTTGGCCGAGCTTTTCTGCCAGCAGGTAAGAAAGATTGCGCTGTGCGGCCTGTTGTTGAACATCAAATTGCATGGCTGCAGGTCCTTAGTCTTGCATTGTTATCTTTCATTTTACTCTAGGGTGCATCGGCTTTAGGGCTGATTTCGGGAAAAAGTGGCAAAAATGCTGCCTTATACAGCGTTTTGCTGAAAATATCCGCGCTTGAAACATTTTTTGAATTTAGGGGTTGCGGCTGGCGCGGAACTCCCTATAATGCGCCTCCACTGACCGGGAACAACGACTGACAAGGTCGCCCAGCCAGGAAGAATCAACCCGGTGAAAACACCGTTCTCAACAGAGAAAAAA
>NZ_JBBCVB010000024.1:0-94716 GCF_037199905.1 Serratia sp. MMO-28 | reverse complement strand
GGGGCAACAGGAAGTGGCCAAGCTGCAAGAGCAGCTTGCGGCGCAGACCAAAGATAGCGAGCAGAAAGCGCAACAGTTGAAACAGCTGCAGCAAACCGTGCAGGAAAATCAGCAGGCCAGTGCCAAGCTGCAGGAGCAACTGGCTGCACAAACCAAAGACAGCGAACAGAAAGCGGTGCAGGTCAAGCAGTTGCAACAAACTGTACAGGAAAGTCAGCAGGCCAATACCAAATTGCAAGAGCAACTGGCGGCACAAACCAAAGATAACGAACAGAAAAGCCAGCAGGTGAAGCAACTGCAACAGGGGCAACAGGCGTTGGCCACGCTGCAGGAGCAACTGGCTGCACAGACCAAAGACAGCGAGCAGAAAGCGCAGCAATTAGCACAACAGCAGCAAACGTTGCAGGAAAATCAGCAGACGAATGCCAAGCTGCAAGAGCAACTGGCGGCGCAGACCAAGGATAATGAGCAAAAAGCGGAGCTGGTAAAACAGCTGCAACAAACCGCGCAGGAAAACCAGCAGGCAAGTGCCAAGCTGCAGGAGCAACTGGCTGCACAGACCAAAGACAGTGAGCAGCAGGCGCAAGCGCTTAAACAATTGCAGCAAGCGCTGGCTGACGCTAAGAAAACCCCTTCTGATAACGTTGCTACTGTTGCTGTGCCGGAGCCTAAAACCGATCAGGAAAAACGTGATTATGCTATCGGTACTTCATTGGGTAGCGACATCGTGAGTTTGCTGGAGAGCAAAAAATCGCAGGGTGTTGATGTTAATCGGCAACTGGCATTGGCAGGTGTTGCTGATACGCTCAATGGCCAGATTAAAATGAATAAAGAGCAAATTGCTAAAGCGTTGTATGAAAGCGAATTGGAGCTTAACAATCAGCATAAGCAATTGAAAACAAAGAGTGAGCAGGCAGGCAAAAAATATATCGAAAAATTCAAGAAACAGCCACGGGTCGTTAAATCACCACAGGGTTTCTACTACCGGGTAGACTATAAGGGTGATGGCAATATCAGTGAGGCAGACACGGTTGCCGTTGTGGTGAAAGAAAGCCTGACCGATGGCAAAGTGATTAAAGATATGGACCTGGCGGGGACCTCTATTTCGCAGCCTTTGAGTGCTTATCCGCCGCTGTTCCGCGAGGCCATCAGTAAGCTGAAAAACCATGGCAGTATGACACTGGTGGTGCCACCTGAACTCGCCTATGGTGATAAAGGAATGGCACCGGATATCCCACCGGGGGCCACTATGGTCTACACCGTGCGGATCCTGGATGTTATGCCAACGAGTAGCACGACTGCGGCTCACTGAGCCCCGTTAGTGAAAGAGAAAACCAAACCCCGCGTGGAGACATGCGGGGTTTTTCTTTTCTCTATCTACAGCATCATTAGGCAGTCTTTCGCGTTACTGCTCGCCAGTTAACGGAAGGGGGGTTCGTTAAAGGTGCGCAGCTTACGTGAATGCAAATGTTCACCTTCAGCGCGTAGCAGATCGATCGCGCAGATCCCGATTTGCAAGTGTTCGGATATCGCCCCTTCATAGAAGCGGTTTGCCTGGCCCGGCAATTTTATCTCGCCATGCAGCGGCTTGTCAGAAACGCACAGCAGGGTGCCGTAAGGCACTCTGAAGCGGTAACCTTGGGCGGCGATGGTGGCACTTTCCATATCCACCGCTACGGCCCGGCTCAGGTTAAAGCGCAGCGCTGAGGCTGAGTAGCGCAATTCCCAGTTCCGATCGTCCGTCGTGACCACCGTGCCGGTGCGCAAACGCTGTTTTACCGCTTCCCCATGCATACCGCTGACCGTTTTAGTGGCGTCATAAAGTGCGCGTTGTACTTCCGCGATGCTTGGGATAGGGATATCTGGGGGTAATACTGAGTCGAGGACATGATCATCACGCAGATAAGCATGAGCCAGAACGTAGTCACCGATCGACTGGCTTTCGCGCAAACCACCACAATGACCAATCATCAGCCAGGCATGCGGGCGTAATACCGCCAGATGATCGCAGATTGTCTTGGCGTTAGAGGGGCCAACGCCGATATTGACCAACGTGATCCCTTGCCCATCGCGGGCAATCAGATGGTAGGCAGGCATCTGGTGGTTCTTCCAGGCAAGATCTGAAATTGTCTGTTCTGGGTTCGGCGTTTGTGCAGTGACATAGTGGCCGCCGGCACAAGATAGCGCCACATAAGGGCTGGCTGGATTGCTAATCTGTTGGCATGCCCAGCGAATGAACTCATCCACGTAGCGCGTGTAGTTAGTAAACAGGACAAAAGGCTGAAAATACTCTACAGGCGTGCCGGTATAATGCCGTAGACGAGCCAGCGAGAAATCGGTGCGCAGTGCGTCAAAGTGCGAAAGCGGAAACTGGTTGGTAAAAGGGAACAGGCCATCGGCGGTTTCATCGCCGATTTGTGCCAATTCGGTGGTTGGGAAATGTTTGGTGAGCCCTGTACTCATCGAACGATCCAGGGTTAGGTCGGAACCATCTATCACATAAGGGAAGGGGATCTCCTGTTTAGAAGCAACCACTTCAATGACGGCTGCATACTCACTTTCCAGCAGGATCAGTTGCTCAGATAAATAATGACGGAATAACTGTGGCCGGGTGATGGTCGTTGTGTAATCACCGGGTCGGGTAAATCGGCCATAGGCGCGTGCTCTGGGGCTATTGGAGGGTTCGCCATCCCAATGGACGCGTAATTCAGGGTAAGAAAACAGTCCTTCGGCACGGGATTTCTCGTCTGGCAGAGTGCCATGAGTGATGAAGTCTTTGATAGCCCCTCGTAGTGCGCAAACTGATGCATCATACATGGCCTCAAGTTTATCGAGAGCCTGGGTAGCGGTCAGAGCAGTGTCTGGGGTGTTATTCATCGTTTTTCCTTGGTTCTAGCGATACTTAAGCATAGCGTAATGCAGGTGTTGAATGCATGCCATTACATCCGATGAGAGGTTGTAGTGTTCGAAAATTAGGCAGTTTCACATTTGGAATAGAGAAAATAAAAATAGAAAGGTCAGCAATAACCGTGAAGAAATTATAACTAGGTGGGAATAGATATTTTCGAAATATTAATGAATGACGTCAATGGTGGGTATGCCAAGGCCTATCTTGGGTTCTTATGATAAGATTAATAAATTTAATTATTCTATGGTTTTGTTTTTAAAATTCACACCATGAATGCATTGTGCTCCTATTTCACTCTGTGTGCGTTTGATTCTTTGATGTAGATCACTTTTAGAAAAAATAGATGAAAATGAGCTTTTAAATGACTCAATAGGTAAGTGTGTAAACCCCAATTAATTAGCATCTTATGCAATACGCGCTGTTTGGTTTTTTGTTGGACTTTTCTTAAATAATAAGGCGTATTTTTAGTAAATGAAATTTACGGGCCTTAATATCTGACGGGAAAATTAATATTGACATAATAATCTCCTTAAGATTATCTTATGTTTTGTAATGGCTCAAATGAGCCAAGGTTTTTCGTTACATCATAAATAAATTTTATGTATTTATACTCATTCATTCTAAAAATGAATGAGCACCCTATGCTTACGTTGCTTATGCAGCGCAACATCTGATTGACGTTTTTGTCTGGCAAGGATTGCCGTTGTGCTTTCACACCTCAACAGGCAGTCCTTACTTAAATTGCTCAGTGAATAAGGACTGTTATGGCCTCCTCCAGCTACCAAAATGAGATACCGCGCGCGCGCGTAAACATTAAACTCGACCTCCATACCGGTGGTGCGCAGAAAAAAGTTGAACTCCCGCTCAAGCTAATGGTGATGGGCGATTACAGCAACGGGCAAGAGCATCGGGCGTTGTCTGAACGTGAGAAAATCTCTGTCAATAAAAATAACTTCGATAGCGTGCTGGCCGAGTTCAGCCCTTCCGTCAGGTTGGTGGTGGAAAACACCCTGGCAGGGGATAAAAGCGAAGAGAATATCGCCCTGACGTTCAAAGAAATGAAAGATTTTGAACCAGAGCAGGTAGCCCGCAACATACCGCAACTGCGTGCTCTCCTTTCTATGCGCAATCTGCTGCGCGATCTCAAGTCCAACCTCCTGGATAACGTGACCTTCCGTAAAGAGCTGGAAGCCATCCTTAAAGACGAATCGTTAAGCGCAGATTTGCGCGCTGAACTGGCCGCGCTTGCCCCGAAAGAAGCGTAAACCCTGAGCTGGATTAACACGAGAGTATGCTGATGTCTGTAAATACTGAAAACACCAAGGAAAGCCAGACCACCGTGCTGGAACGTCCACAAGAGGGTAGTGTTTATGCCTCCCTGTTTGAAAAAATCAACCTGACGCCGGTATCCGCACTGGGCGATCTGGATGCTTATCAAGACAATACCGCACTGTCCGAAACTACCGCCGATGAGCGTGTAACCGCTGCGGTTCAGGTTTTTCTGGAGCGTCTGAAGCAATCAGGGCAAAAAGTGGAGCGTCTGGATAAAACCTTGCTGGATCACCACATTGCCGAACTCGATCAGATGATCAGCCGTCAGTTGGACGTGGTCATGCATCACCCGGAATTCCAGAAAGTCGAATCCTCCTGGCGTGGCCTGAAGCAACTGATCGATGGTACCGATTTCCGTCAGAACGTGAAAATTGAAGTACTGGATATTTCTAAAGAAGACCTGCGCCAGGATTTCGAAGACTCACCAGAAATCATTCAGAGCGGAATGTATCGCCATGCCTATATTCAGGAATATGACACCCCAGGCGGCGAGCCAATCGGTGCGGTGATTTCCAACTATGAGTTCGACGCAGGCCCGCAGGATATTGCCCTGCTGCGTAACATTTCTAAAGTTTCTGCTTCTGCGCATATGCCGTTTATCGGTGCGGTCGGCCCGGCGTTCTTCGGTAAATCCAGCATGGAAGAAGTGGCCGCTATCAAAGATATTGGCAACTACTTTGATCGTGCCGAGTACATCAAGTGGAAATCCTTCCGTGATACCGACGATGCGCGCTATATCGGCCTGACCATGCCACGCGTGCTGGGCCGTTTGCCGTATGGCCCGGATACCGTGCCGGTGCGTAGCTTCAACTATGTGGAAGAAGTGAAAGGCCCGGATCATGAAAAATATCTGTGGACCAATGCATCGTTCGCCTTCGCTGCCAACATGGTGAAAAGCTTTATCAAGAACGGCTGGTGTGTACAGATCCGTGGGCCACAGGCTGGCGGTGCTGTGACCGATCTGCCTATCCACCTGTATGACTTGGGTACCGGCAATCAGGTGAAGATCCCATCAGAAGTGATGATCCCGGAAACGCGCGAGTTTGAATTCGCCAACCTGGGCTTCATTCCGCTGTCGTACTACAAAAACCGCGACTATGCCTGCTTCTTCTCTGCCAACTCCGCACAGAAACCTGCGTTGTATGACACCGCGGATGCCACGGCCAACAGCCGTATCAACTCGCGCCTGCCTTACATCTTCCTGTTGTCGCGCATTGCTCACTACCTGAAGCTGATTCAGCGTGAAAATATCGGTACGACAAAAGATCGTCGTCTGCTGGAGCTTGAGCTGAACAACTGGGTGCGTGGGCTGGTAACCGAGATGACCGATCCAGGTGACGATCTGCAGGCTTCCCACCCGCTGCGCGATGCCAAGGTTGAAGTTGAAGACATCGAAGACAACCCGGGCTTCTTCCGCGTGAAACTGTATGCTGTGCCGCACTTCCAGGTAGAAGGGATGGATGTCAATCTGTCGCTGGTTTCCCAGATGCCAAAAGCGAAAGCCTAAGCAGGCATACGGGAGCAGCAGGTTATGAAAATCTTACGTCCGTTGTGGACGGAGGGGGCGTTTTTGTCCCCTCAACAATTTCAGCAGCAGGCGCGTTGGGAAAGTTATGTTAATGACTGCATTGCGCACCTGTCGCTGAATCATCCCTGGGGGGTGTTGTGTGCCGAGTTTGATCAAGATGCATTGCGTCTTAATCGGCTGAAAGCACAACACCTCCGTTTGCGTTTGCCGGACGGGAGTTTGGTTGACACTGATGTAACGGATAACCTGCCACCAGCAATTGACTTGGCTTCAGCACTGACAGAACCTCAACGTAGCGTTGAGGTTTTGTTAGCGCTGCCGTTGTTGCATGCCAACGGCGGCAACTGCCTGATGATGGAAGAACAGGCCGAGCGCCCGATACGCTATCGCCAGGAATGGGTGAGCGCTCAGGATCTGTTTGGTAATGAGGCAGAATCCATTGCGGTTGAACGCCTGGCATTAACCCTGCGTTTTGCTTCAGAAGAGAATGGTGATTACCTGACCTGCCCGGTGGCGAGACTGGTGCGGGATGGGCAAGGCCTTTGGGCGCTGGATGCGCAATTCGTGCCGCCGCTGCTGAGTTTTAAAGCCCATAGCGGGTTATGGAATCGGCTGGACAGCCTGCTGGCTCAGCTACGGGCGAAACGTACTCGCCTGATGGGAATGCGCCGTGAAAGCAATCAACGTATGGCAGATTTTGCCGTGGCCGATGTGTCACTGTTTTGGTTGCTCAATGCACTGAATACCTATGAGCCGGTCTTGAACGACTTCCTGGCTCACCCGGCCCTGCACCCAGAGATTATTTATCGTGAATTGGTGAAGTTGGCCGGTGCGTTACTGACCTTCTCGCTGGAACATGATCTGGAGGCGATCCCTACGTATCAGCATGAAAACCTGACCGGCGTATTTCCTCCGTTATTCGAGCTTATAAGCACATTGCTGGAAGCCAGCCTGCCTTCGCGAGTGATCGCGATTGAGCTGGAAAAAGTGCGTGAGAATCAGTGGAAAGCCTCACTCAACGATGTTCGCCTGCGAGACGAAGCGGATTTCTATCTGTCCGTACGTTCCAGCTTGCCAGCGCATCTGTTGCAACGTCAGTTCCCCTTGTTGTGTAAGGTCGGAACGCCAGACGATGTGAACAACATCGTAAATATTGCCCTCAACGGCGTGCCGCTGATTCCACTCAGTCATGTTCCTGCGGCTATTCCTTTGCGGTTGGAAAATCAATATTTCGCCTTTGATCTGACGCATCCCGCGGCAAAAAGCATGTTGGAGGCGGGGGTCTGTGCGTTCTATGTGCCGGGCACGTTGCCAGATGTGCAACTTGAACTCTTCGCGGTGCTACGTTCATGAAACCAATCAAACAACTTTCTATCGACAGTTTGCTGTATGACACCTGGTTGATCGTGGTAGAGCTACGCCGAGGTGTGCCAGCGCAGCAGGGGGCGGCGCTTTACCAGCGCTGTCTGCAGCAGGTGAGCAACACCCAAAGCCGGCTCACTGAGGCGGGCTACAGCGCCGAAAGTATTGAACACATTACTTATGCCCAATGTGCGTTGCTGGATGAAACCGTCCTGGGGCGCAGAAAGCAGGATGAGGGTTATGACACCTGGATCCAGACGCCATTGCAAACCCATTTTTTCAACACGTTGCAGGCCGGTGAACTCTTGTATGAGCGTATGCGCCAAGTGTTACGTGAGCCCGCGTCGGATCCTGCCGTTCTGACCTGCTTTTACCGGGTATTGCGCCTAGGGTTTGAGGGCGTCTATCACGGCCAGTCACAGCAGCAACCGCGAGAGCAATTGATGAAAACCTTGGGTGAGCGGGTCACCGCCTACGATATTGCCCTGCCCCCCCCTTTGCTGATGGAGGCTAGGCCACGTCGGCAACACCGTTTATTCCAATCGGCTTTTTTCTGGCTTTGCCTGACGTTATTCGTGCTGGTCGGCGGTTGGTGGATGCTGCATCTGCAATTGCAGACCTTACTGACGACCTTGTTATCAGGGGGCGTTGAGTGAGCGTGATGCTAAGGCGGCTGTTATGGCTTTGGGGCGGCATATTGGCACTCGTCCTGTGTCTGGGCTATTTCCCTCTGACGCCATGGGGCCAATTCACCGGTGCCACGGTGATTGTTGTTATTACTCTCGGTGCGTTGATATGGGGAGGACGTTCGCATGTTTCCGCACAGGTTGAATCCGATATAAATGCCGCTTGGCAGAACGATCTTCCGGCAGAAGGCTATCGTCAGCCCGTTGTCTTGGTGTGTGGCGATGGGTTAGAGCAGATGTTTGCTGGTGTGGCGGTGCGTGAAACACCAGAAGGTTGCTATCTGGCCGTCGCCGATCTTTCAACGCTGTCTGCCGCTGCGGCGGCATTGCTCAATTTGCGTCCTGAGTGGGTAACACAGCTCAGCGCGCTGTTGCTGGTTAATCCATCACAGCATGATGACTCGGCGGTGTTGGCTAATCGGGTCCAGATCTTTCGCCACCAGCTATCCCGTATGTGCCGCATGACGGGAACGGATATTCCTGCGCTGCTCTGTAGCTATTTACCCCAGAGTGCGCCATCGGATATGACAACTGACCAGGTTGAATGGTTTGAATTCAAAGCGGGCCAGCCGTCGGCCACGGTGTGGCATAACGGGCATTCGGCACAACCTCTGGCGCAGTGGGTGGCGCAAGGGGAAAGCATTGAGCAAACGCAGAGGCTATATCGGGCCATTGAAGTTGAGAGTTGGGCCCAGTGGATGGCACAACAGATCTTGCCGCAGTGCTTAACGCGTGAACAATCCATGCCGATTTGCTCACCTTTGGCGCTGGCATTGACCTTTTCTCCGGCGGTGCCTGAATTACCCTCTGCCCATCTCTGGCAACAGTGGCTGACGGAAAAAACCACGCTGAACCGCAGAGAAAGTCACGAAAGTAATGAAAGCGCTACATTGCCTTTCCCCGATCCGCTGTTGCGCCTTTTGCCACAACAATCCGGCTTCACCCCGCGGCGCCGTGCAGTGGTTTATGCCATCGGTGCTTTCATGCTTGCCGGAGTTGTGGCGCTGAACGTTTCCGCCTGGCAGAACCGCGCGCTGTCACGCCAGATTACGGATGATTTGCAACGTTATCAGGCGATCCCGCTGGCGGATATTCACGCCAAAGCCGGGGCGGTGAAGGTATTAAGGGCTGATGCAGCGCAGCTCAATGATTATTACCGCCAGGGCGTTCCTCTAAATTTGGGCCTGGGTCTATACCCAGGTGAGCGCCTGCGGCAGCCGGTCCTGGCGGCCATCAGGGGCTATGTGCCGCCGGTGGAAGAAACGAAAGTTGAGGCACCAGAGCAACCCTTGCAGGTAACGCCACAAACCGTGCTGCTGGATAGCCTGTCGTTATTTGATACCGGTAAATATCAGCTCAAAAGCGGCTCCACCAAAGTGTTGGTGGAGGCATTAATCAACATTAAGGCCAAGCCCGGCTGGTTGATTGTGGTGGCGGGGCACACCGACATCACCGGGGATGCCAAGGCGAACCAGATGCTGTCGCTTAAGCGTGCGGAAGCGGTACGTGATTGGATGCTGCAGACCAGTGATGTTTCACCCACCTGTTTTGCCGTACAGGGCTATGGTGCCACGCGGCCGATCGCTGCCAACGATACCGAACAAGGGCGGGCGGCAAACCGAAGAGTAGAAATTAGTCTGGTGCCTCAGGCCAATGCCTGTCAGGTCCCGGGCAATGTAACGCCGCCGGAACATGTGGGCGGTTTTGACAATCAAGGAGAGTAAACATGGCAATTCCAGTCTATCTGTGGCTGAAGGATGATGGCGGTGCGGACATTAAAGGTTCTGTGGACGTACAGAGTCGCGAAGGGAGTATCGAAGTGGTAGCACAGGATCATGGCCTGTACATCCCGACTGACAATAACACTGGCAAGCTGACCGGAACTCGTATCCATACCCCGTTCATCTTTACCAAGGAAATCGATGCGTCCAGCCCGTACCTGTACAAAGCGGTCACTACCGGCCAAACGCTGAAAACGGCTGAATTCAAGTGGTACCGCATTGATGATGCTGGCCAGGAAGTTGAATACTTCAATACCAAACTGGATAACGTGAAAGTAGTGAAAGTGGCACCGAAGATGCACGACATCAAAGATCCGGTCAAAGAGAAACACAATCACCTGGAGCTGGTGGAACTGCGTTACGAGAAAATCACTTGGACTTACAAAGACGGCAACATTATTCATTCCGATGCCTGGAATGAACGCGCTACTGCGTAAATCTTGGGCAGACGGTGTTACCGTCTGCTTTTTTGTTGTTTTTCCCTAGGGTCTGTTGCAGGCATTAGGCAAAGACAACGTACTTTTATCAGATAACCTTATGGGCCTCGGTTAACGGCAGCGGGCGGTAGCGTGCCTGAACGTGACGGGAAAACAGGGAAAGGAACTATGGAAAATCAGTCAGCTATACTATTACGCCGGTTAAATTCTTATTGCGCGCAGGCCCTTGAGGCTGCGGCAACATTGTGCCAGACCCGTGCCCACGCAGAAATTACCATTGAACATTGGTTGCTCAAACTGTTGGAGTTGGGCGAGGGGGATATTACCGTATTGGCCCGCCGCTATGAGTGGGATATGGATGGCGTGTGGCAGTCGCTGCTGGCGAACCTCGACACCCTGCCGCGCTCGGTGCGGAGCCGTCCGCACCTCTCTGTTGCGTTGCTGAATCTGATCAAACAGTCCTGGCTGGCAGCCTCTTTGGATGAAGACGCTCAGCAGATTCGCAGCGTTCACTTGCTGGCAGCACTTATGTCAAAGCCGTCCCAGCTTGCTACAGACGGCCTGTGGCCACTGTTGAGCCTGAGCCATAGCCAACTGAAACGCCTGCGCCCTCTATTGGATGCACAATCCGATGAGCGCCCGGAGTTGCAGCAACAGGCTGAACTGGGGCGTTACCCTTCAGCCTTGCCTCAGCAAGAGCAAGAATCTGAGGGCGATCCTTTGGTTCCTTCACCACTGCCTAATGAGGCATTGCTGGCGGTGTTGGATAAATTCACTCAGGATATTACGGCCAAAGCCAAGGCGAGTGAGATTGACCCGGTATTCGGGCGTGACAATGAAATCCGTCAGATGGTGGATATCCTTTCTCGCCGCCGTAAAAATAACCCGATTCTGGTTGGTGAACCGGGAGTGGGTAAAACCGCGCTGGTTGAAGGGCTGGCGTTGAGAATTGCCGAAGGCAACGTGCCAGACAGCCTGAAAATGGTCAGCGTGCGTACCTTGGATCTCGGGCTGCTACAGGCTGGCGCCGGTGTCAAAGGGGAGTTTGAACAACGTCTGAAAAACGTCATTGCTGCGGTGCAGCAAGCGCCAAACCCGATCCTGCTGTTCATTGACGAAGCACACACCATTATTGGGGCTGGGAATCAGGCCGGGGGCGCCGATGCCGCTAACCTGCTGAAGCCGGCGCTGGCTCGTGGCGAGCTGCGCACGATTGCCGCCACCACCTGGTCGGAATACAAGCAGTATTTTGAACGTGATGCCGCCCTGGAACGCCGCTTCCAGATGGTGAAAGTGGACGAGCCGGATGACGAGAAAGCTTGCCTGATGCTGCGTGGCTTGAAAGATCGTTACGCTAAGCACCACGGTGTACACATTACGGATGAAGCGGTAAAAGCCGCGGTGACGTTATCTCGCCGTTATCTGACCGGCCGCCAACTGCCGGATAAAGCGGTGGATCTGCTGGATACCGCCAGCGCGCGGGTACGCATGAGCCTGGACACCAAACCACAGCCGTTGATGCAGGTCAGCTCAGAACTGATGGCGTTAGACATGGAGCAACAGGCGATTGAACAGGATCTGGTGCTGAGTTCCGATGCCGATCCGGCGCGCTTGGCGGATATTACCGACTGGCGTGATGTGCTGCAAAAGCAGCAAACCGAGCTGGAAAAACAGTACCAGCAAGAGAAAGCGTTAACCCAGCAGTTACTTGAGCTGCGTAAGGATCTCAGCCGTTCGGCAGAGCGTGCGCAACTGCAGCAGCAACTGAATGAACTGCAAAATAACATTCGTTTACTGTCACTGGATGTTGACGCCCGTACCGTGGCGACGGTGATTGCCGATTGGACCGGGGTGCCATTGGGCAGTTTGCTGAAAGATGAGCAAACCAATCTGTTGCAATTGGAACAGAACCTGGGGCAACGCGTTGTGGGTCAGGATGCCGCGCTGTTAGCGCTGGCGCAGCGTCTCCGGGCGTCTAAAACCGGTCTGACGGCAGAGAACGGCCCGCTGGGCGTCTTCCTGCTGGTCGGCCCGAGCGGCGTGGGTAAAACCGAGACCGCACTGGCATTGGCGGATAGCCTGTTCGGTGGTGAAAAAGCCCTTATCACCATCAATATGTCGGAATACCAGGAGGCGCACACCGTTTCCCAACTGAAAGGCTCACCGCCGGGTTATGTCGGCTATGGCCAGGGTGGCGTGCTCACTGAAGCGGTACGCAAGCGCCCGTATAGCGTGGTGCTGCTGGATGAAGTAGAGAAAGCTCACCGTGATGTACTGAATATGTTTTACCAGGTATTCGATCGCGGTTTTATGCGCGATGGCGAAGGGCGTGAGATCGATTTCCGCAACACCGTGATTCTGATGACCGCCAATATGGGCAGCGATCATATTATGCAACTGCTGGATGAGCAGCCAGAAGCGCCGGATGCCACCTTGCACGAACTGTTGCGCCCACTCCTGCGCGATCACTTCCAACCGGCATTACTGGCTCGTTTCCAGACGGTGATTTACCGCCCTCTGGCCGCCTCGGCATTGCGCAATATCGTGGCAATGAAACTGGAACAGGTCGCTCAGCGCTTGCTGCGTCATTACGGGTTGGAGTGCACTATCGAAGAGAGCCTGTACGATACGCTGGTTGCCGCCTGCCTGTTGCCAGACAGTGGGGCGCGTAACATTGACAGCCTGCTGAATCAGCAGATCCTGCCGGTCTTGAGTCAGCAACTGCTGCAACAGTTGGCGCAGCACCAGAAACCGCAGCACCTGCTGTTGGGGTACAACGATGAAGAAGGCATTACGCTGGCGTTTGATGAACCAAAAAGCGCGTGATAGGCGATATGGCTTACGCCGTGCGGCGCTGCTGCTATTGAAACAATGAGGTTTTTACTTTGCCGACCAAGATACCCGATGTCAGTGATAAAACACCGGCAACCCCGTCACTGGATAACGCTACTGCCGAGGTGGAATGATGCTGACACAACTTATTGCCGCGTGTTTTAACGATCGTGATGTGCTGGATGAAGCCCGGCAGGCAGCGGCATTATGGCAACGTTGGCTGGCGCCGATCGCCGCAGATGCCCCCGTTGGTGACGATCCCGGCTATGACGACGATTTTCAGCGCATGCGCGAAGAGGTGAATAAACTCTCCGGCGCAGATACCGATCTGGTGTGTCAGTTGGCTGAAAAGCTGCTGACCACCAGTTGCAAAGATGTGCGGGTAGTCACTTATTACCTGTGGGCGCGTTTGCACCGTGATGGTGAAGCCGGGCTGGCAGATGGGTTAACGCTGTTGGCTGGGTTGGTTGAGCAATATGGCGAGGCCCTGTTACCCCCGCGTGCCAACAGCCGGAAAGTGGCATTGGAGTGGTTGGCAGGCGGCAAGGTACAAGATAGCCTGACGCGCTATCCAGAAATCGAAAAGGCCGATTTCGAGCGCGCGGTGGCGGCGCTGGCGTTGCTTGATCACGCCTTTAGCCGTTGGCCAGAACAGGATCGCCCTTCATTTGCCGGGCTGTATAGCGCGCTGGACAACCGCTTGGCCCAGTCGGGCGGTATGGATGCGCTGGTGCCGCAGAATAGCGGAACGCAGGAAAGCACGCCGGCACAGGTGCGCCAGCAGGATCTCCCCAGCCTGCGTCAGGTGCAATCCGGGCGCGATCTGCTGGATCAGGCCAAAGAACTGGCACGTTATCTGCGCGAACAGCCGCAAGGCTGGCTTTCCGCTTCAAGGCTGATGAAAAGCGTCCGTTGGGACACCGTGCATCAACTCCCCCCGCAAGACAGCGCCGGTCTGACCCGGCTGGTGGCACCGCGCACTGAATACCGAGCTCAACTCAAGCGCCTCTATCTGCAACAAAGCTGGGGGGAATTGCTGGAGCGAACGGAAAGCATGTTTGCCGAAGGGGTGAATCATTTCTGGCTGGATCTGCAGTGGTACACCTATCAAGGGTTAAGCAAGCATGGTCATCCTTATGATCTGTGGGCCGATATTATCAAACACGATCTGACGATGCTGCTGGAGCGTTTACCGGGCTTGGAAAAGCAGGCCTACAACGATGGTACGCCCTTCGCCGATGAAGTGACGGTGGCGTGGATCGAGCAGCATGTGCAGGGAGGTTCTGCCACCTGGTTGCCAGAGAACGCCACAGCGGTTGCGGGTGAAGACAGTGACATCCTGGCATTGGAGCCGGAGGCGCTGGCGCAGGCAGACAGTGACGGCATTGAGAGCGCATTGGGCTGGTTGGCCGCTCGCCCAGGGATCCACACGCAGCGTCAACGCTGGTTGTTGCGGTTGCTGATGGCACGCGTTGCCGAGCAATACGGTAAGAATGAGATGGCGCTGCATTTGCTGAGTGAACTGGATGGTCCGGTGGAGCTCTTTACGCTCAGCCAGTGGGAGCCTGCGCTGATGTTTGAGGTGAAGGCCCGGCGGCTGAAACTGTTACGCATGAAAGCCCAGCGTGGTGATGCAGACAAAGCCGAACTGGCTCGCCAGATGGAACAGCTGCTGAGCGGGTTGGTCGCTATCGATCCGGCACGTGCTGCCGTACTGTGCGGTTAGTAAAACTCGGGAAAAAGTGCCGTTAGGCTCAAGGCAACGTTGGCCCCGAAGAGGGGCAGTAGAGAAATTAGCGATGTTAATTACCGCGATTAAACCCGCATCCTCAGTGTCGGGCATGACCCTGATATTGATGCCACAGAAGGATTAACACATGCCGTCATTGAATCCTTCCCTGTATGAAATGCTTATCGGCAATTTTTCCGGTGAGCTGGATCTGCATCAGGTCAGTGAAGAGGATCAGGTGATCCTCTCTGTACTCGATAATATGCAGCGCATCCTTAACTGTCGGGCGGGCACGCTGAGCCATCTGCCGGATTATGGTTTGCCGGATATGAGCAAAATATTACAGGGAATGCCTGGTACGGCGCATACGCTGATGACCACGCTTTCGCATACTTTGCTGAAATATGAACCACGGCTGAAAAGCATCAAGATCGTTCTGCTGCCCGAAGCGCTCCCTGGGCATTTGAACTATGGCATTGATGCCGAGCTGAAGGGGGTAGGGCTGGTGCGTTACGGCACGTAATTTGTGCCGGAAGGGCGAGTATTGGTTCGGCATTTAAAAAAACAACAGCGTATGGAGTAAGGTAACTGAATGAGCGCATTATCATCAGGAAACAGTATCAAAACCGGTGGCGATCCACGTACTCTGCCGGAGTTCGCCACGCTGAAAGAAGAAATTGCCAAGCTGAGCCACCCGGCGCGTCCGGATGTACATTGGGGCAAGGTGGAACAGCTCTGTATGACACTGTTCCGGCAAAATGGCGTGGAACTGCAAACGGTCGCCTGGTTTACGCTGGCACGCACGCAGCGTTCCGGCCTGTCTGGCATCCAAGAAGGGCTGCAACTGATTGATGGTTTGCTCACGCATCAGTGGCCGGTCTTTTGGCCGCAGCAAACGCACGCCAGGGTAGAAATTTTGGCCTGGCTGGTGGCCCGTTTACAGCAGGTGTTGCGCACGCAGGAGTTCCAGTACGGCGATCTGGCGCAGATTTACCGCATTGAGAAAGTGCTGGAGCATGTGTGCTATGTCTTGCAGCGCCTGGATCTGAAACACCTCAGCAAGCTGGATAACCTGCGCAACCAGATGCACCACGCTGCGCTGCGGTTGGAAAGCCTGGAGTCGGCCGCTACGGCAACGTCACAGCCAACTGAAATTCGCATCGAGCCAGAAGGGGCTTTCCAACAGGAAGGTGCAGCTTCACCGCCGTTGGTGTATATCATCAAAGAGTCGGCCCCGGTGCCTCCGCCGGTCATTGCGCCAGCGCCGCAACCCGAGCCGGAACCGATCGCCGAACCGGAGCCCTCACGTTGGAAGATGTGGCACGGTTTTCTGGCTGGCGTGGTCATCAGCGCGCTCATCGGGGCGGGTGCCTGGTGGGGCATTATCTCTTTCCGTTTATCGGGGACTGAGCAGGTATTGCAGAATATGGTCAGGCCCCTGCCGCAGTTGATGGAGCCTGGGCAACTGGCAAAACTTCAGCAAGCGGATCATCGCGCTGAACTGAGCAGGTTGGAAGATTCGATGGTGCATGCCAGCGGTGAGCAGCTGCTGCGCTTGGACGCATTACCGCCGCTGTGGGCCTTGAACTACGGCAACGTGCTGGCGCAACAATTGCGCGCGCTGTGGCCGGTGAGCCCGCAGGTGAAGCAGTTAGCGGAACAGTGGCAACAGCAGCGAGAAGCACAAGCGCTGCCAAAAGCAGCGATGGAAGACTGGCATCAGGCACAAACCCGCCTGCAAAAATTGGCCGATAAACTGAACTCGCTGGATGAGCAGCGTGGCCGTTACATAACGGTATCGGAACTCAAGTCGGTCGTGTTTGCCGTGCAGCAGCCAATGAACCGCACGCCACCGTTGGAAGAACTGCTGCGCCAGTTTGAAGAACAGCAACGTGCTGGTAAGGTTTCACCGGGATTACAAACCCAGATCGACAGCCGCTTTACCCAGTTGTTGAACCGCTATGCGCTGTTGACGGCACCTGCGCAGTAAGCTTTTCCCCTATGCCCCTTTCAACGGAAAGGGGCATATCCCATATCCTCCGTGATGCCTTAATGCTTCTCAACCTGACATTCACTGACCATACGCCAGCAGCGGGGCAATGGGTAGGTGGTACCTGAAAGTGTCACCACGCCTTTTGCACGAATATCGCCACTGTGCGTCCCAACCTGGATTTCAAACTCTCCTGGCTCAACAACGCGCTTATGGTTGAGGTGGGTAAAATTCAGCATATCGGTTGGAATGCTGAACGTCAGCGTCGCGCTTTGCCCAACGGCCAGTTCAACCCGTTGGAACGCTTTCAACTCATGAATAGGCCTGACGAGCGATGCCACGCAATCACGCACATACACCTGTACGACTTCACTGCCGGTTTGGTGGCCGGTATTGGTGAGGCTAATCTGCACCCGTAGTTCACCGCCGTTAATTGCCACCGCCTCTTGATCCAGGTGCAAATCATGGTAACTGAACGTGGTGCCACTCAAGCCATAGCCAAACGGGTAGCGAGCGCCAAAATGGAAGGCAATCGGCGTGCCGCCGCTTTTCAGCTTATGGTTATAGTAATAAGGCATGGCACCCGCACTTTTCGGTACCGAGATCACCAACCGGCCTTGTGGGGCTATTTTACCGCTAATCACATCGGCAATCGCCCGCCCGCCTTCCTGACCGGGGGCGAATGCCATCAGGTATCCCGCCAGTTTATCTTCGAGCCCGGCCAAGTGATAAGGCCGCCCTCCGGTCATGACCACCACCGTAGGAGTGCCGGTAGCGATGACCTGTTCCAGCAACTGCTGTTGTACTCCCGGCAGTTGCAGGCTGTCGGTATCCGAGCCTTCTCCCACCGTACCGCTCTGAAACAACCCTGCCAGATCGCCGACAAATACCAAGGCGATATCGCTTTCCTGTGCCTGTCTGACGGCCTGTGGAATTAAACTCGTACTCTGAGAGACGGGGGACGCCTGCAACGGTTTGGTGCTATCGCCAGGGAACACTGGCGCACCCGACATCCGCTGTTCCAGAATATGGCAGCCTTTGGCATACCGAATATTTTGTTCACCATAGGTAGCGCGCAACGCCTGAAGCGGGGTAGTTACCTGTTCGGTTTGTGCTGTCATATCGCTGATGATCAAATGCACCGGGAAGCTGTACCCGCTCAGCAAAGCCAGCGGATCGTCAGCCGTTGGGCCAATCACCGCGATTTTCTTTCCTGACTGCGGTTGCAGCGGCAGGATGCCATTATTCTCCAGCAGCGTGATGGAGCGCGCCGCAACCTGCCAGGCTAAATCGCGCGCAGCCTGTTGCTGTAAGTGCACACGAGAATCATCCACATAAGGGTGTTCAAACAGCCCGAGCCGGAATTTCTCGTGCAGGATCCGCGAGACAATTTCATCGATTTTTGGCATATCGATCAGCCCACGCTCAAGCGCTTGGGCCAAATGCAGCGCACAATCATCTTTTGGCAGCTCGATATCTAACCCCGCGTTGAAACTCAATGCCGCCGATTCCGCACTGTCATGGCTGACGCCGTGATGTTGATGCAACAGGCTGACACCGCCGTAGTCGGCCACGATCAGGCCATCGAAACCCCATTGTTCACGCAGCACGTCAGTGAGTAAAAAACGGTCGCTATGACAGGGTTGCCCATCGATATCATGATAGGCGGGCATCACCGAGCCCGCATTGGCGAGCTTCACCGCCATTTCAAACGGCAAGAGAAACGTGTCGTTGAGTTCACGAAACCCGATATGCACTGGCGCATGGTTACGCGCGCCTTCGCTGGCTGAGTGCCCGGCATAGTGTTTGAGCGTGGCCAGCAAATCGCGGTTTTTACCCTGCAACCCCCGGACATAGGCAGTTGCCATGACGCCGACCAGATAAGGATCTTCACCGAAGGTTTCTTCAGTTCGCCCCCAGCGCACGTCGCGAGAAACGTCCAGCACCGGGGCCAAGCCCTGATGACAACCAATGCTTTGCGCTTCCGTACGGATGGCTTCTGCAACGCGTTCTATTAACGCTGTATCCCAGGTTGAGCCGTAGTTCAGCGCTGATGGAAACAGCGTGGCATCTTTACATAACAGCCCGACCAGGCACTCTTCGTGAAACATCGCCGGTATGCCTAAACGCGTTTCTTCCACCAAAGTTTTCTGTAAGCAATTCAGCGCGCGAACCCCTTCGGCGGGATCGACCACGTGAGAGCCCAGCGGGCGGGTAATCTGGCCGATGCCGGTCTTTAAACGTTGCTCCAACGTAGCTGTTTGCTGATGCCCGCTGAAATCATCACTCAGGTCGGTGCGAACTTTGTGCTGCCCATCGCTGGCCAGGATTAGCCAGAAAGCGTGCATCTGGGCGAATTTCTCTTCTGGCGTCATGCGCGCCAGTAAATCGGCTACACGTTTCTCAATAGGTTGCGCAGCATCTTGGTAGAGGTGTGTCATGCTTATTCTCCTTGTTCAAGCAACGGCGTCTCTGTTGGCGGCAGGTTTGCTGGCGGGGACTGGGTGCGCTTTTTGGCTAGCATATCCACGATGCCGCGGACAAAATTGCTGTTCAGTTTGTAGGTAAACAGGAGCCCGGCCATCAGCAGGAACAGGCCTGAAGGGATCAGTGTGAAAAGGGCGTTAATGGTGTTGATAACGGTGGGAGTCTGTACTGCGTCATTCGGTAGATAATCCACCAAGCCGAGGATCCAGCCGACAATCGCGCCGCCCAAGGCCAAGCCAAATTTGATGGCAAACAGCGCGGTGGAAAAGATAAGCCCATCTAAACGGCGGCCAGAGCGATGCTCTTCATAGTCCACCACATCAGAGAACATGGTCCACTGTAAAGGCGTCGTCAGGTTTTGAATAAAGCTGAAGATCAGATTGAAAGCGAAAATAAGCCAGATAAAGTGAACAGGAATAAAGAAGATGGCGATATTAAAGATCACAAAGGTCAGTATCGTCCATTGATAGGATTTAACTCTGTCGAACTTCCCTAATAAGGTTTCTGATAGCAGAGCGCCAAGAAATGCCGCTATCATGCCGCAGACGATAAAAGTAAACACCAATTCAGGGCGTAGTAACACATACTTCACGTAATAGATGGTTGCTGAACCACGGATAACCACGGCGACCAGCAGCAGAATATTAAAGATAAAAACGATGCGCCATTGAGAGTTTTTCCACAATAGCTTGAGATCGCTCAGCATCGATCCTGAAGTATCATTGCGTGGCTGATAACGTTCACGGGTTAAGCCAAAGCAGCAAAAGAATAAGACCACGCCCAATAATCCCATCAGGCTCATGGCATAGAAATAGCCTTTCTGAGGGTTGCCTTGCCCTAACGTGTCCACTAACGGTAATGCGATAACGGTAACGATCAGGCCACCGATAAAAGATAAAGCAAAACGCCACGACTGAAGCGAATGGCGTTCACGGGGATCCATAGTCAGCGCCCCCGGCATGGCGCAGTAAGGCACGTTAATCGCGGAATACACTAAACTCAATAAGCTGTAAGTCACGCAAGCATAAATGATTTTTCCGGTTAACGAGAGATCGGGAACATAAAAGGTAATCAGGCAGCTGACGCCAAACGGAATGGCAAACCACAAGAGCCAGGGCCTGAATTTCCCATGCCGGGTTTGCGTGCGATCGACCAGGCCGCCAATACAGGGATCAACAAAAGCATCGACTGCGCGCACCACTAAAAACATAGTGCCCATGATGGCGGCAGGCAGGCCAAAAACGTCAGTATAAAAGTAAGCTAAAAACAGCGTAGCGGTCTGCCAGACTAATGCACTGGCCATATCTCCCAAGCCGTAACCAATTTTATCTTTTACCGAGAGAACAGAAGTTTTTATCATTATCCATTACCTGCTTTTTATCATTGATGAAAGATAACTAACCGCGATAATCATCGCTGTGACGCGTCAATGAAACGGGTGAAATGAGTGGCATGGAGTATTGATTAAGCAGAATGGCTGAACAATTGAGGAAATTAATATCGTCTTTATGTTTTTTTTATTTGTGACCAAGAGCAAACTTCAAAATGGCTCGAATTATCCCTGGTCTAGGAGTGCTGCGTTTATATTGCTCAATCACAGATACGCAAAATACAGGCCTACCGGACGATTTACGCTGCGATAGCGGTTGAGTTGTGGTTAGCGCTGGGGACAACCTAAGAGACTCTCATTTATTGAAGCATCGCCATGTAAAAATATTGTTATGAATACGATCAATTGAATCTTGCGATCTGGTTAAAAGGTATTTATTGTGTAGGTGGTTCGTTAACATGTTAATGAATGCCTTTTTGATCTACGTTAGTCACTTATACCCAAAATAATTCGAGTTGCTTGTAGGCGGCAACGGAGTGAAGCCCCTGGAGCTTACTCAAGATCGTTCCTGGGGTGAGTGACAAATCTGCGCAAGCAGATTTGAACGCTGCTTGCAGCGGCCCCGAAGGGGTGAGGCCCAATATGGGCCGAGTAACGCAGCCAACACCCAAGCAACTTGAGGTATGAAGAGTATATAAGGGGTTGTTTATGATAAGGAGTGGCTATGCCGTCCGCCTTTGCTAATCGGCCGCCACGCTGGCTGATCCCGCTGTTGGGTTCGCTGGTGGCTTTTGGCCCGCTGTCGATTGATATGTATTTGCCCGCCTTACCCGCGATGGGGCAACAGTTACAGGCGACACAAGGGCAGATGCAGCATACGTTGGGGGCGTTTTTCGCCGGTTTCTGTGTGGGCATGCTGCTATATGGGCCGCTGAGCGACTGGCTGGGGCGGCGAAAATTGCTGCTGAGCGGCATGCTGCTGTTTGTGATTGCCAGCGTGCTGTGCACGCAGGTGACGCAGGTTGAGCAACTGGTCGCTTTGCGGGCCTTACAGGCATTCGGCAGCGGGGCCGCCGTGGTGATGGCACGTGCCATTGCCAGAGACGTCTACGCCCCCGACGAGTTGCCCCGTGTCTTATCGCTAATGACGCTGGTCACCATGATTGCACCGCTGCTGGCCCCCTTGCTGGGGGGCGCGTTGCTGACGCTATTTAACTGGCAAGCCATCTTTATGCTGCTGGCGCTGGTGGGGTGTATCAATGGTGTGCTGGTGCTGTGGGTATTGCCCGAGACGTTGCAAGCCCGCGCCGAACATTCAGGCAACATCCTGAAGGCGTTCCATAATTACTGCCTGTTGGTGCGGGATCGTGAAGCGATGGGAATTATCGCCACCCTGGCATTCTCCTTCGCCGGTATGTTTGCTTTTATCAGTGGTTCCCCCTTTGTCTACATCAGCTATTTCCAGGTGCCTGCGCAATATTATGGTCTGCTGTTTGGCTGCAATGTGATCGGCATGATTGCCGTGCTGTTACTCAACGTGCGGATGCTGAAGGTTTACAGCCTGCCGCGGTTATTGATGATTCAGAGCAGTGCACAGGTCCTGTTTGGGCTGCTGTTATTACTCTTTAATCAACAGAGTCTGACGGTGCTGGTGATTTTGATCGTGTTGTTTATGTCGTTAGTGAATGCGATTGGTACCAACAGCCTGTCGTTATTGCTGCAACAGCGCGGTCAGCAGGCGGGCAGCGCCAGCGCATTGGCCATTTCGCTGCAGTTTGGCATGGGGGCGTTGGCGAGCCTGGCGGTTTCCTGGTTACAGGATGACACGCCGTTTGCCATGACGCTGGTGATGGCGGTCTGTGCGGTACTTGGCCTGGTAGGGCAGCGGATGTCTGTGGCGCGTTTGCGCCCGCAGGTGAATTCGATCGGTTCCAAGAAACAGTAAGGGGATGGCGGCAGCGCCATCATTCACCGGGTTGCGAATGATGGCGTTGGCAGAGGTTTTCAATTGGCGTTGGCAATAATCCCGCGCAGCAGCTTTTTCAAGATCCCCACTTCATCCGCAGAGAAAGCGGCCAGCATCTGCTCCTGCTGTTTGGCCGCGATGTCCCGTAACACCTCGGCTTGGCGTTCACCCGCGGTTGTCAGGTGGTAGCCGTTCTCCGTGCTGGCTATCAGGCCTTTACGACGCAAGGTTTCCTGTGCCTCTTCGATCTCTCTGCTCGACATGGCCACTTCTGCCATGAGCCCGGTCATATCAAGGCAGGCATTGCTGTCGAGCACCAACAGCATTCTGGCTTCACTGATACGCAAGCCGGTGGAAAGTTGCTTAGGTTGGTAACTGGCTTGATAGCTACGCAGCGCCTGCGTGAGTAAATAGTAGACATTGTGATTAAGGCGTTCCTGCCTGGCGCTGGCCCCCGCGTTATCTGCAACCTTTTCCGACACTTGCTGGTAAGGCAAGACCATGGAGTAGGCCCCTTGGTGATACACCAGCGGCGCGCGGCCCAGATCGTCAAATGCCACGACTTTGCCGATCAGGATCCAGTGATCGCCGCCGTCAATCTGCTGGTATTTCTCACACTGAAAACGTGCGGCACAGTCTGCCAACAAGGGCGCGTCACCCGCGCCAGCGCTGACCTCAATCCCGGCAAATTTATCTTCGCTGGGGCGGGCAAACCGATTGGACAGGTCCACCTGATCGGCGGCCAGCACATTAATGGCAAAGTGGCTGGCCTGTTCAAAGATCGGATAGCTGCCGGAGCGTTTATCAATACTCCACAGCACCAGCGGCGGATCTAACGACACCGAGTTAAAACTGTTCGCCGTCATGCCCACGCGGGTGCCATTCGGGGCGGTAGCGGTCACTACCGTCACTCCGGTGGCGAAGTTACCCAAGGCACGGCGAAAAGCGCGGGGATCCAGGGTATTGTCTGTGTGATGTGTCATCAAATAGGTCCTCCGGCTTGTTATACCATAGTGGGATCGGGTTCTAACCCCATCAGTTCGCGCCCCAGGATCTGCGCACAGACATCGTAATCGGTATAAGCGTGTGCCCCGGTCATATGAGAGTCGCGGAACAACCGCTGAATCTCATTGCTTTCCATCCAACTGGTCGCGCCTGCGGCACTGAACAGACGATCTACCGCCGCGATACACATTTTTACCGCATAAGCCTGATTGGTACGCCAATAAGTCAGGGTGTTATGGGTAGGATATTGATGACGTCGCCCATGCTCGGCGTGTTCTTGCCAGGTTTTTTCCAAAAAGGCCCGGGCAGCGGCAACCTGATGGGTCGATTCTGCCAGGCGCATCAGCGCTGGCGTTGCCGTCCCCACGCTGGCACCGGTGTAGGCGCGCACGCGATTTTGGGTTTTTTCTTTAAAGGCGACCAGCATGCGTTCGGCGACGCCGAGGCTGATCGCGGCAAAACCGCAGGCAAAATAGGGGCGATACGGCGTGTAGAAAATATTGCTGTCCGGATAGAGGCCAAAGCCTGAAGAACGCCCCTGCATCATGTCTTGAGCGGCTTCAATGCGGTGGTTGGGGATGAAGGCGTGGTTGATAACCAGCGTTTTGGAACCACTGCCGCGCATGCCCACGGCATACCAGTCATCACGAATTTCATAATCGCTGCGTGGGATCACACCGAAGCTGTAGATCGGCTCACCGGCGGCGTTGTTGCGACGAAAACCGACGATCGCCCATTCGGCATGATCGCAACCGCTGCTCCAGCCCATTTCACCACTCAGATAGATCCCTCCTTCGTCTTCTTCAATCCGGCCAAAAGGCGCAATGCTGCTGCTGGCGGTGGCGTCCGGGTTTTCGCCCCAGATTTCTTGTTGCAGCTTGGCGGAGAACATCGCCAACTGGTGGCTGTGGGTGCACAGCAAGCTGAAAGCCCAGGCGGTGCCACCACAGGCACCGGCCAGTGCGGCAACGCAGTCGGTAAATTCCGGCAGGGAGATTTCCAGCCCACCGTATTTTTTCGGCTGAAAAGCGCGGTGCATGCCTATTTCTTTCAGTAACCGGATATTCTCATCTGGCACTTTTCGCTCTCTTTCTGCTTCTGCGGCGTTGGCCGCAATAAGTGGCAGAATAGGCAGTAATTTTTCCAACATCGGGTTAAGAGTTTTCATCATCGAGCTCCCTCAGTAGTGGTAGACATACGGCAATTACTCTTTATCAACCGCCCTTTACAGCAGATCAGGAAGCGGAGTCAGGTGTTAAGCCAGCATGTAGGTGGTAGTTCGATGAGTATGAGGTAACACAAGTTTAATGGAATGTAACATTCAGGTAAAAAATTGTACTTTTCATGTTAAATGTTGAAAGCGTGATCTGATAACGTCCCGTTATTTAGGTTGTCGGTAGCGGCATTGATGATGACAGCCGGTTCCGTCGGCCTGCCGATGAGTGCTGTCACCTTGTTGGCGGGTTGGCTTATGTCGGGGCGTATTCAGAAGATGACGGAAGGTAAGTTGCGTTATGAGGCCGGTTTTAGTTTTGCCATTATCGTTATGCTACTTGGGCGCTGGCTACCGGCTTGGTGGGGGACTGCGCTCAACGGAGATATTACCAGCGCTTTATCACGGCTGGGCCGCCATGCTCGCCAATACTGTTCTCTTCGCAGTGCTGTTCCAGATTCTGCTGTAAAAAGAGGGTATCGCAACAGCGCCCGTTTCCGAGAGAGCAGGCAGCAAAAAGCCCGCTTAGTTGCCTAAGCGGGCTTTTCTAAATTTGGCTCCTCTGACTGGACTCGAACCAGTGACATACGGATTAACAGTCCGCCGTTCTACCGACTGAACTACAGAGGAATCGTGTGAACGGGGCGCATCATATCCAGCCGTTCAGGGTGTGTCAACGCTAAATTGCGGCTAATGGTGTGACTGCTCATCATCTGAGCAAGCTTAGCGAGGCGGTGTTGCGTTATCGGGCTATCCGCGTTGCAAACGTGCCAGCGTGTCTTGCCTATAAAAGCGACGGAAGTGGTCATAGATGGCGGGAAAACGGTTAGCCAGCAGCTCTGGTGCGCTAAAGAAATATTCAGACAGCACGGCAAAACACTCTGCGGGATCGCTGGCGGCGTAAGCATCCATACTGGCTGCGGCCTCGCCAACCATATCTATCTCGTCCTGCAGGTTTTCCATTGCGCTGTGCAGATCGTATTCCCAGGCGGCGATATCACGCAACGGAATGGAAGGAATGCCCGTCGTGGTGCCGCCATTGCGCATATCCAGCTTATGCACGGCTTCATGAATAACCAGGTTGAAGCCGGAAAGATCGAAAGAGTCCTGCACATCCAGCCAGTTCAGAACGATGGGCCCCTGTTCCCAGCTCTGCCCTGATTGCACCACCGGCCCAGAATGCACCAGGCCAATGTCATCCTGCCACTCGTCCTCGACGATAAACGGCGCGGGATAAAGCAGGATCTCGTTAAAGCCGTCCAGGCATTCAGCCCCCAGTTCCATTACAGGCAGAGCAAACAGCAAGGCGATGCGCGCCTGCATCAACGCTGTTAACTCAAGCCCCTGTAGCGGCACGATACGTTTGTTTTGCAAGATCTGGCTAGCAACGGCAACTAAACGCCGCTGTTCATCTTCGTTTAGAGGAGAGAGCAGGGGAATATCCAGTGCTTCCCGCCACTGGGCAACGGTTTCCGCTTGCGGTTGATGCGCTTTCCACGGCCATTTAATCATCGCATTGCTCGTAAAGATCGCTGGAACTTGGGCTGTCCTGCCAAAATGCCGCAAAAGTAGGCTTCATGGCAAGTACTTTACGGAGAGATACGGCAGCTCCCCGCCATTATTCAAGCACTTACCATAGAGTTTGTCTGTGACCAACGTCCCGAAGAAGGCAATACTGGGGTTTGGCGCCGCAGCTCGAACCGCACTATCGATGCCGGTTGTTGGTTTGGGGAGAAAAGCCGATGATAACAGAGACGGAGATCCCCGCAGCAGAGCGGGGATCGGCATGCGCTACTTCGTTGTATTTTCTGCTTTCAGAATTTTATGTATCTCATCCTTGATATGCAGTTTTTCCTTTTTCAGCCGGACGACTTCATCACAGTATCCTGTGCCAGAAGGCCCTTCTAATCTGGAGATTTCATGGTCAAGCTGATTGTGTTTTTCAAACAACGACTGGAAGCGGGGATGACTTGATTTGAGTTGCGATATTAATTCACGGTATTCAGGAAACATACTCAAGCTCCTTTGAGTAGAACTGTACGCTGGAGGTTTCTCCGCTTTTACCTTAACGCACTACGGTTTTTTTTGGAATGGCATTACTGAGCAAAAGGCTATTGTAGGGTTTTCACTCAATGGATTTCTGTGCTCAGCCCGTTGTTGGTATTGAGCAGCCACGGGGGAAATTTACTATTAACTATCATTGGGTTATTGTCAGATGAACGCTGTCATCCTCAGGGCATTTTACTTTTAAAAAGAGAAACCTTCCTCTGTATTTCAGTATTAAATGCTGCATTTACCTAAAATTTTAGATGAACAGAGTCGGTAATGCTTTTTTAACCTAACCAGGTTCCGGTACGCAAAGTTGCCGGGGAAAACTCGGCACCCTGAGCATGCCAGGGGAAAGCGTGCTGAAATCGCCAAGCACGGCTCACATCAAATCGCCAGTAACGCTCTGCGCCTTCCACGCCTCCTTTCCCAGGCTGCCATAAGATCTGCGTTTCCCCCTGCAAATGCAAAATATCCCCCTGTTCGAAGTCGATAAAAAGCAGCGCAGCGCGCGGTTGCAGCAATAAATTCCCCAACGTGTTCATGTAACGATTACCACGAAAATCCGGTATCCACAGGGTTTCATCATCAAGATGGATAAACCCCGGTTTGCCGCCACGGTGCGAAATATCCACGCCTCCTTGCGGGGAATTGCCCTGTGCATAGCTGGCAACAAAACAGGTGTCGGCCTGTTGGATCATTGTGCGAGCTTGGGGATCCAAGCTGCTGAGGACATTCATCGGCGAAGGGCTAGGGGGCGACGGGGACAGTGCGCGCCGCTGAATGTATTGTGGGCAATTGCCGAAGCTTTGATGGACTTCAATTTCAACGCGATTCTTGTCCATACGGCTGATGATACCGTTAACGCGGTTACGCCGCCGGTTGCTGAAATCGAGCCCCAATGCACCAATGGGATGGCCCACGTGCAGTGCGGCCTGTGCCGGATCGTCCACCCGCCGCGCAGAAATGATGCGCAGGTGTGTTTCGTCAGGAGTGAGCAAAAACCCGGCAAAGCCGCTGAACACGGTGGCAACCGGCCAATGTTGTTCATCCAGCGTGGCGACAAACAGATAAGGCAACTGAGCAAAAAACTCACGATGCTGCTCGGGCATTGCAGGGTAAATATAGCCGCTGACGGCGTCAAACCCCGCCAGCGCCTGGGCGCGTAATTCACCGGGGTGAAACACTGATGTTGTCATTTGATTGGCCTGCTGGTGGGTTCTGGTAAAGGCAGTTCGGGCATTGGGAAGAACCCTGGCAACCCGGCAATGCGTGCCGCCCAGCGTTGGATTGCCGGGTAGGGAGAGAGCGAAACACCTCCTTCCGGGGCTACCGCGACATAGCTGTAGCAAGCCAGATCGGCGATGGTCGGGCGTTCGGTAGCCAAAAATTCACGCTGGGTGAGATGCTGATCCAGGTGTGCCAAAAAGCGTTCGCTAATGCTGAGTGCGCTCTGGTAGTTCTCGGCGACAGAAAATTGTTTCACCATTCGACAGGATGCGGGGCCGTAGCGTACTTCACCCGCGGCTTGCGAAAGCCAGATCTGCACCTGAGCCGCTGCCCAAGGTTCCTCTGGCAACCAGTGGCTATCAGGGGCATAGCGTTTGATCAGATAAACCATTATGGCATTACTGTCGGTGAGTACCTGCTCGCCAGCAAGCAATACCGGGATCTGGCCAAGGGGATTGAGGCGGAGAAAAGCGTCGCTGCTGCGGATCTCTGCTGGAGCGGGGCAATATTCGTAAGGCAGTGCGAGCATACGCAGCAACAGCTCTACGCGGTGACAATGGCCGGATACGGGCACGCCGTACAATTTTAGTTTTTGCATGATCTCTCTCCTGTATGATGTCCAACCAGAATACTCTTGCTTAAATTGATGGGAATCCTGGAAGATGGAAATTGATAATTTCATTTATTGGAATAATTTATGGACCGTTTAGATGAGTTGGCGATCTTTGTCGCGGTGATCCAGCATGGCAGCCTGGCCGGTGCGGCTCGCAAGCTGCACCGTTCCGCACCGGCGATCACCAGGGCTATCGCCTCATTGGAGCAGCGCTTTGGGGCCCGATTGGTGGAACGCACAACTCGCCGTCTGGCACCGACCGAGGCGGGGCTGCAGCTGGCAGAGCGCGCTCGAGCGTTGTTGCACGGCTATCAGGACGCGCTGATGGGAACCGCAGAAGCCCAGTTGACGGGCTTGCTGCGAATCACCGCCCCGGTGCAGTTCGGGCGCAAGCATGTGGCGCCGGTAGTGATGGCGTTTCTTGAACGTTATCCGCAGATCCAGATCGAGATGCAGCTTAACGATCGTAATCTGGATCTGGTTGATGAAGGCCTGGATGTGGCAGTACGCATTGGTTATTTGCAAGACTCCAGCAAAGTGGCGCGCAAATTAGGTGAAGTGACGCGGGTGACGGTGGCTAGCCCGGCCTATCTGGCCCAGCGCGGCGAACCCCATGCCCCTGCGGAGTTAGCCGATCACGACACCATCGTCGGTACCTTGCATACTTCAATGCGCGAATGGCGTTTTGGGCCACGGGAAAGCAGTGAGCGAGTGCGCTTGACGCCACGGCTCCTGTTAAACGAGGTGGAAACACAGCTTTTGGCGGTGCGGGCAGGTAAAGGAATTGCCCGGTTATTGTCTTATCAGGTAGCGGACGATCTGGCGGCTGGCACGTTGGTGCGGTTGCTGACGGCATACGAACCGGCACCGATACCGGTGCAACTGGTGGCCAATCATGTGCAATGGATGCCGCTGAAGGTGCGAACGTTTTGGGATTATGCCTACCAACACCTCAGTCAATTAGCGCAACTGCGGCCACAGCATTTTTAATCAGAATTTATTTTCGTGTTTCATTGATGAAACGAAAAATAAAGCCAATAAGTTTTACCAGTGAAACTTATTGCGTGAAATTTTAATTTTATATCGGCGATCACGCATTGCTGTTGCACCCTCCTTGACAATAATTTTCCTGGTTGCTAATAGTTAACGCACATCTTAAATAATAAACACAGTTTAATATATGAAACTTCTCGCAGGGGATTATGATAATGGCGCGGCGGTGGCAGATGAAGATGCAATCCTGAGGTCTTTTCAATCGCGCAGCCAGCAGGTTTATCGAAAGGTACGTCATGAGCGTAATATCCCCTATGGTTCGGTTTCACGAGCGGTTTTTGATTGGTTATATTCAGCCGAAGAGCATAAAGGCGTCGTTATATTTCTGCATGGCGGTTATTGGCAATTCTGTAATAAAGACGATTTTGCGTTTATTGCCGAAGTGCCTTTGTCATTAGGTTTTGATGTGGTGCTGGTGGAATATCCTTTGGCACCGGCTGCGACTCTGGACGATATCTGCCAGCAGGTGGGCGTAGCGCTGGATGCGATTGAGCAGCGAGAGAAACAGCGCGGTAACAAGCCGATTTATCTGTGCGGCCACTCTGCCGGTGGGCATCTGGCTGCGTATTGGCAGCATCATCCGTGCCTTCAGGCTGTTTTCCCCATCAGCGGTATTTTTGAACTTGAACCCCTGTTAGACACCTACGTTAACCGGCAATTACGCCTGACTGAACAGCAGATTACAACCCTGAGCCCGGTGCGCAATATTCCCCAGCACCTGACGCCGATGGTGTTGTTTTACGGTGCGGCTGAGCTGCCGGAGCTGATTGGTCAATCCCTGCATTATTACACGGCATTGAAAGACAAAGGGCTGCCGGTCAGCCGCTATGCGGTTGCGGGCGCCAATCACTTTAACGTTCTGGACGCGCTTTTTGCCGCTGGTGGGGCCCTGAACCACCAATTGCTTAAGCAAGGAGAAACCCCCGATGCGCACAATTATTGAAACCGGCCTGCCTGAGATTGGGCAACCTTTTTCCTGGGCAACCAAAGGCGGTGGGATGTTATTTACCGCCCATGGCCCGGTGAAGGCAGACGGCACGATCGAGACCGGCAGCCCTGAAAAGCAGATCACCCTGACGTTGGATAATCTGGCGAAAACGCTGCAGGCGGCCAATAGTCACAGTGATAATGTATTACAGGTTATTGTTTATCTTACCGATGTTAATGACGTTAAATTACTCGACAAAATATATAAAAACTATTTTAACTTTCCGTACCCAAACCGTTCAACCGTTATTGTTGAGAAATTAGTTGTCCCTGGCATGAAAATAGAAATAACGGTGAGTGCTATCGCTTAATCGTTTTCTCCTGCTTTTTTCATTTGGCAGCCGCTGGCTGCTGAAGAAATTCGTAGGGTACCTCACAAAAATAATATTCACCTGCAAATTCTAACAATGAATTAAGGACATCGTATGTTTAATCATATTAAACCCTCAGCACCCGACCCTATTATGTCGCTGATGGAAGCGTATATGCAGGATCCCCATCCAAAAAAGGTTAATCTGGGGATTGGGCTGTATTACGACCATCAGGGCAATATTCCCTTAATGCGTGCCGTGCATATTGCCGAACAGCGTTTGCTGGAGCAACAGCGGCCGCATACCTATCCACCGATCGAAGGTTCCGCCTTGTTCGCCCGACAGGTTCAAACGTTGCTGTTTGGTGAAGCGGCGGCGCAGTCAGCACGTCATTTGGCTACGGTGCAAACCGTGGGCGGCTCGGGGGCATTAAAACTGGGGGCAGATTTTCTTTGTCATTACCTGTCACGGCGCGAAATCTGGGTTTCTGATCCGACCTGGGCCAACCATTGGGCCATTTTTGAAGGGGCGGGGCTCAGGGTGAATACCTATCCGTACTTTGATAATGCCAGCGGCGAGCTGCGTTTTGACGCGATGCTCGACGCGCTCTCCGCTCTGCCGGAAGGCGCGGTGGTGCTGTTGCATCCCTGCTGTCATAACCCGACCGGCACCGATCTCAGCCAGGCGCAATGGCGTGCGGTCATCGACGTACTGCAGCGCCGCCGCTTGCTGCCATTCTTTGATATTGCTTATCAGGGGTTTGGCGATGGGGTGGAAGAAGACTGCTTCGCGCTGCGCGAGACGTTAAAAACCGATCTGGATTTTCTGGTCAGTAACTCTTTCTCCAAAAACGTGGCTTTGTATGGCCAACGGTTAGGGGGGCTTTCGGTGTGTTGTGGTTCGGCAGATAGCGCGGCAAACGTGAAAGGCGCCTTAAAAACGCTGATCCGCCGCAGTTATTCCTGCCCACCTACCCACGGCAGCCAGATTGTGGAAACTCTCTTGGCCGACGATCACCTGCGCCAACTGTGGGCAAGTGAACTGGCGAGCATGCGCCAGCGTATCAAGCAGACGCGCGTCAGCCTGGCCGCCGGGTTGGAGCAGGGGGGGACCACCCTCGATTATCGCCGCATTCGCGATCAAAAAGGCATGTTCAGCTACACCGGCCTGAACGAACAGCAACTCAGCCAGCTACGGCATCAATATTCCATTTATCTGGTTGCGCCCGGCAGGATGTGTTTGCCGGGCCTGAATCAGCACAACCTGGACTATGTGACCGCCGCCATCCTGGACGTAACCCTTCCGGCGTGAAAAAGGTGAGCAATCATGAAAGATGCAAAACGTTTTGACGATATCGCTCAGCGGCAGGGGGGGCTGAAAAAGCAACTTACCGCCGGGCAAATGTCGATGTTGGCGATCGGCGGGGCGATTGGTACCGGCCTGTTTTTGGGCAGTGCTTATGCGATCCAAATGGCAGGGCCGAGCGTCTTGCTGAGTTATTTCATTGGTGGCGTGATCGCGTTGCTGCTGATGGGATGCTTGGCCGAGATGACTTCCGAGCATCCGACGCCGGGTTCCTTCGGTGATTATGCCGAGTTTTATCTCAGCCCGCTGTTTGGTTTTCTGGTGCGTTATTCCTATTGGTCTTGCGTGGTGCTGGCGGTGGGCACCGAGGTGACCGCCATCGGGATGTATATGCAGTTCTGGTTCCCCAGCACGCCGATCTGGCCGTGGGTGCTGCTGTTCTCCGCGGCGGTCATCATTATCAACATCGTGGGGGTGAAATCCTTCGGTCAGGTGGAGTATGCGCTGTCGACCATCAAGGTGGTGGCGATTTCGGCATTTATCGCCATCGGTATCGGCATTCTGGTGTTTTCTTCCAACCCCACCTTCGGCATTCGCAACTTCACCGCCAACGGTGGCTTCTTCCCGTTCGGGGTGAAAGGCATGTGGTTCGCGGTGATCGTCTCTATCTTCAGCTATTTGAGTATTGAGATGATCGCCGTCGCCGCTGGCGAGGCTAAAAACCCGGTGGTCGCGGTCAAAAAAGCGTTTAAAGGCACCATCCTCAGGCTGTTTATTTTCTATATGCTTTCCATCGCCCTGATGCTGGCGATAGTGCCGTGGCGCGAGTCTGGCACCGGAGAAAGCCCGTTCCTGGTAGCGATGAACGTGATCCACCTGCCCGCCGCAGCCGGCATCTTTAACTTTATCGTGCTGGTCGCCGCGCTCTCGGCCATGAACAGCCAGTTGTATATCACCACGCGCATGATGTTCTCACTGTCGCGTGCCGGGCAGGCACCGGCGGGGCTGGGCAAGATCAGTCAGCGGGGGATCCCGGTCAATGCCCTGGCGATCTCTTGCGTTGGCATCGTGGTTTCCATCGTGCTGAGCATTGTCTATCCGGAAAAGTCGTTTGCGGTGATGATGTCGATCTCGGTATACGGTGCCTGTTTTACCTGGCTGATGATTTTTATCACTCATCTGTTTTTCCGCCGCCAGCATAAGGAGACAGTGCTGAAGTTCCGCATGTGGGGCTACCCCTATTTCACCCTGCTGGGCGCGGTTCTGATGGCCGCGCTGATGGTGACCACGCTGTTTACTGATTTCTTCAGAATGACGCTGTTGTTTGGTGTTCCCTTTACCCTGCTGCTGGTGGCGATCTACTTCTACAGCCGCCAGGCGCGAGCTGCGGTTGCGGCCAAAGTGCCAACGCCGGGGATGGAGTAAGCCAACGCCGCACCGGGGCTGGGGGGCCTTCGATGCGGCTGAGGTTAAAGCTGGCTCTTAGGGATGATTGCATCGCCGAAGCTCAGGCGTTTACGGCCAGGTTCTTCGGCGCTGAGTGGTTCCACTTCCTGCAGGCTGTTTTTACAGCGTGCCACCAACTCCTGATACTGCTGGGTGCCAACGCGTTTCCACGCCAATTCCTGTTCGGTCAGATCGCGGATAACCCGTGCCGGGCTGCCGACAACCAGTTTATTGGCGGCGATCTCCGCGGCGGCTTTGACGAAGGCACCGGCACCCACGATGGTATTTTCACCGATATCGGCACCGTCCATAATCACCGCATTCATGCCGATCATCGCGTTACGGCGCACCCGGCAGCCGTGCAGAATGGCGCTGTGGCCGATATGCCCGTCCTGCTCAACCACCGTGTCCTGCTGTGGGAAACCGTGCATCACACAGTTGTCCTGCACGTTGGCGCCGTCTTCTACCACCAGGCGGCCAAAGTCACCGCGCAGGCTGGCATTCGGGCCGATATAGACGTTCTTGCCGATAATCACATCGCCAATCAGCACCGCCGTTGGGTGCACAAAGCTGCTCGGGTCCACCACCGGCGTCAGGCCATCAATCTGATACACAGGCATAGCATAGTCTCCTCAAAACGTAGCGCGATCGCGCGGTAGCCCACCAAAGCGCCGGTAATAGGCGGCACCAGGGGCGGGCAGGGCACCGATAGTGGTTTCTGCCAGCTCGCTGACATACTCCGTTGCAGCGCGATCCACCCGCTGATACAGGTTGATGCACAGATTGCGCGCAATCTGGCCTTCCCATTGGGCGGGCAGCAGGGCATCGGGCAGCAGCGGATCTTTCAGCACCACGCGGCGGAAGAAGTGGATCAACAGTAGCTTGATCTGGAAACAACGCTTGGGCGTCAGCACGCCGTCGTCGGCTTCACGCAACAGCGCCATCAATGGGCGGAAAGAAACGATAAATTCATGGTAATGGCCAGCGACTTCGCTCAGCGACCAGCAGTTGGCAACCATCTGCCGCAGCGTTTGCTCGGAGCGGTTATAGGGATAATCGGCACGGAAGTAGATCACCTGCTCACCGGCATTCAGTTCTCCGAGCAGGGCCGCCACGTCGGTCTGCGCATGAGTTGGGGCGGCCATCAGGTTGTTGGCGATCTGGCCAAAACCCAGCCAGCCCAGCTCTTTTTTCAACCGCGCCCGCTCGGTTTTTTCTGCGTTCTCCAACAGCAGCAGATCCCACTTGCCATCCCAGGCCGGTTGTTCGCTGAGGTAGATTTTGGATTCAGCATGGCGGAACTGGCGCATGCCTTGATCGGTGACGCGGTAATAACTGCGCCGACCGATCTTCTCTACGTCCAGCCAGCCCTCTTTCTGCAGGCGAAATACCGAGGTGCGTACAAAGCGATCGCCAAACCCCAGCGCATCAAGCAGCGCGCTCAGGCTGCCGAGCCAGACTTCACCACCACGGTGGCTCAAGGCATCGCCGTATAACGAAATGATCAACGAAGTACCACTGATGGGCTGTGCTTCTAAGGCATGGCGGATAAATTCATCCAGTTTATGTTCCATATTTTTCCATGGGTTAGCCTTGGCTGAAGCACAACAGTAGCATAAAAGGCGATGGGATAAATATGCCGCCAAGTCACCGATCGCACTGACCGACGAATGCTCCGCATCGGATCCTTTACTGATGGATGCTTAAGCCGGTCATGCCGAGTTGGCCACTTTCTTGGGCGCTAAGCAGGGTGTCTTGACGTCAGGCTTACCCATTTTGGCCTAAGGTGTGAAACGACGCAGGCGCAATGCATTACTCACCACAAACACGCTTGATAACGCCATCGCCCCTGCAGCAAATACCGGCGAAAGCAGCGTGCCATTGATGGGGTATAACAGGCCCGCCGCCACGGGGATTAACGCCACATTGTAGGAAAATGCCCAGAACAGGTTTTGCTTGATATTGGCCAACGTTGCTTTTGATAGGGCGATGGCGGTGGATACCCCCATCAGATCGCCTGACATCAGCACCACATCGGCGGCTTCAATGGCGATATCCGTGCCGGTGCCGATGGCGATCCCCACATGTGCGGCGGCTAAGGCAGGGGCATCGTTGATTCCGTCACCGACGTAGGCCACCGGCCCGTAGGTGGTTTTCAGCCTTTCAATAGACATGACCTTGCCGTCGGGTAAAACCTCAGCCACGACGTCGTCGATGCCTAACTGACGCGCAATCGCCTGCGCAGTCCGGCGGTTATCACCGGTGATCATTGCCACTTTAAGCCCCTGAGCATGGAGCGCTTTGATGGCGGCTATGGTGGTGTCTTTGATTGGATCAGCCACTGCAATCATCGCGGCGAGTTGACCATCGATAGCCGCATACAAAGGTGTCTTACCCTCGTCCCCCAGACGCGCCGCGTCTTCTGCCAACTGCGCCACATCCACCCCCAACTGCAGCATGTAACGGTCCGCCCCCACGTTGACACGCAGGCCATCGATAGTGGCGTTGACACCAAAGCCGGTTACGGCCTCAAAGTGCGTCATCTGCAACAAGGGAATATTCTCTTTCTGAGCTGCGTCGACAATAGCGCGTGCGATGGGATGCTCTGACTTGGCTTCGACGGTTGCAACCAGCCCCAGCACATAACGGTGTTCAAATCCGTTTGCTAATACCAGATCGGTCAATTCTGGGCGCCCCTTGGTCAGCGTCCCGGTTTTATCTACCGCCACGACGGTGGCATCTTTCAGTGATTGCAGGGCCTCGCCTTTGCGAAACAGCACGCCCATCTGTGCCGCACGCCCAGTGCCAACCATAATCGATGTTGGCGTGGCCAACCCCATCGCGCACGGGCAAGCGATGATCAATACGGCCACCGCATTGACCAGGGCAAAAGACAGCGCTGGCGATGGGCCGAAGATAAACGAGACCAGAAACGTCAGCACAGCCCCTGCCATCACTGCAGGAACAAACCACATCGTGATACGGTCAACCAGCGTTTGGATCGGCAGCTTAGCGCCCTGTGCCTGTTCTACCATGCGGATGATCTGTGCCAGCATGGTGTCGCTGCCGACTTTGGTTGCGCGGAAAGTGAGCGTAACCTTCTGGTTGATCGTACCGCCCACCACTTCAGTTCCCTTTCTTTTCTCGACCGGGATGGGTTCGCCACTGATCATGGATTCATCAACAAAACTTTCCCCCTCGATGACCTCGCCATCAACCGGAATACGTTCTCCTGGCCTGACCTCAATGAGATCGCCGCGGCTGACTTCGGTAATCGCAACTTCCACAATATTACCGTCACGCAGCACGCGCGCTATTTTAGCTTGCAGGCTGATCAATCGTTTGATGGCTGCAGACGTATTGCCTTTGGCCATGGCTTCGAGGTAACGCCCAAGCAGGATCAGTGCAACGATCACGGCGGCGGCTTCGTAGTAGACATTAATGGTGCCGACGGGCAGCCACTGCGGGGCAAATGTGGCGACCAGCGAATAGGTGTAAGCGGCGCTGACACCCGTTGCTACCAACGAGTTCATGTCTGGTGCGCCACGCAGCAGGGCTGGAATACCTTTCTGAAAGAACCGCAGTCCAGGGCCAAACAACACCACCGAGGTCAACACAAATTGGAGATACCAACTCGCCTTCATGCCGATGGTACCTGCGATAATTTCATGCAGGCCTGGAACGAGATGTGAACCCATTTCCAGCACGAAAACGGGAAGCGCAAACAGGGCCGCAACAAGCAGTGCACGTTTCAGTTTTAAGGTTTCTGCAGCCTGGTGCGCCGCTTGCTCAGCTGTATTGTTGCCGTCCTCGGCAATCACTTGCGCTTCGTAACCAGCCTTAGCAACGGTAGCCAGCAAGTCAGCGGCACGGACATCGGCCATAACCTGAAGTTGGGCACGCTCTGTGGCGAGGTTTACCGAGACGTGGCTGACACCGGGCACGGCGGCTAATGCACGCTCCACCCGGCCCACGCATGAGGCACAGCTCATGCCGGTGATAGACAGCTCAATGCGTTCCTGCGCAACGGTGTAACCCACGGCATTGACAGCCTGAATAACCGCAGCCACGTTGGGCTGCCCCGAAAAGGTGACGGTTGCACGTTCAGTCGCAAGATTGACACTGGCATTTGCTACGCCAGACACGGCCTTGAGGGCTCGCTCCACCCGTCCTACACACGAAGCGCAAGTCATCCCCTCAATGGGTAAAGTGATCGAGACCGGAATCTCGGGAGAGGGGATTGTCGCATGAGTGTTCATAACTGATTCCTTTTACGCATATATACCTGATATACAACGTACCATGCTTGGCAGCGGGCTCAACCAGGTCTGGCTTTTGCTGGAAAATCCACAGCGCTGCAACGATCGTGGCACCATCAGTGTTGTTTTCGATAGCCATCATCAACCTTTCCCTAGAGGGAAGGTCAAGCCTTTATCGCGGTAAATAAGGAAACCAGCTCAGTGCTGCGGTAAAGCGTGTCAGGAAACAGGGCAGCCTCTTGAGCAGAATATCTGATCAAGAGGCTGCTCTTGAAAGAAGGCCTAGCGTGGCCGCAGGTCAATCACCCGCTGGGCCTTGCCTTCCGAGCGTGGAATATCGCCGCAGTTGGCAATGCTGACGTCGGTGCTGACGCCGACAATCGACTTAATATGGTGACGCAGTTGGTGGCAGATATCACAACGCTGCTGGTGGCTGAGCGTGAGCGCCGACTCTTTCAATTCTACCCGCACCGCCAGGGTATCCAGGTGCCCGGCGCGGCTTACCTGCAGTTGGTAGTGTGGCGACAGATGCTCAAACTGCATAATCTGCTCTTCCACCTGCGATGGGAACACGTTCACACCGCGAATGATCAGCATATCGTCGGAGCGGCCGGTGATTTTGCCCATGCGGCGCATATTGCGCGCGTCTCCCGGCAGCAGGCGGGTGAGATCCCGCGTGCGATAGCGGATCACCGGCAGCGCTTCTTTGGTCAGCGTGGTGAAAACCAGTTCGCCGTGCTCGCCGTCCGGTAGCGTAAGGCCATTGTCCGGGTTGATAATCTCCGGCAGGAAATGGTCTTCCCAGATGGTGGGGCCACCACCGCTTTCCGCGCACTCCATCGCCACGCCGGGGCCCATCACTTCGGAGAGGCCATAAATATCCAGTGCCTTAATCCCCATGCGCGTCTCAATCTCGTGGCGCAGCGCCTCAGTCCAAGGCTCGGCCCCAAACACCCCCAGGCGCAGCGAACAGTTCCGCGCGTCGCCGCCCATTTTGCGCTCCAGTTCATCGATCAGCGTCAGGCAGTAAGAAGGGGTCACCATGATCACGTCGGGTTTAAAATCCAGGATCAACTGCACCTGTTTCTCCGTTTGGCCGCCGGACATCGGGATCACCGTTGCGCCTAAGCGCTCTGCGCCATAGTGTGCTCCCAGCCCGCCGGTAAACAGGCCGTAACCGTAGGCAACGTGGATTTTATCTTTAGCGGTGGCCCCGGCAGAGCGCAGGCAGCGGGCGACAATATCCGCCCAGGTATCGATATCGCGCTGGGTATAGCCCACCACCGTAGGGCGACCGGTGGTGCCAGAAGAAGCATGAATGCGCACCACCTGTTCCATCGGCACGGCGAAGGTGTCGAACGGGTAGTTATCGCGCAGATCCTGTTTGGTGGTGTAAGGGAAGCGTGCCAGATCGCTTAACTGCCGCAGATCGCTGGGATGCACGCCCGCCTGATCGAACTTGCGTCGATACATCGGCACATTGTTGTAAGCATGGTGTAGGGTCCATTGCAGGCGTTCCAGTTGTAATGCTTCTATTTCGTCGCGTGAAGCAAACTCAATCGCGTCGAGTGGCCGTGGATTTGTAGTCATCTTTTTAGCCTCAGAAATTAGACACGTTCAATAATCATGGCAATACCCTGGCCGACGCCGATGCACATGGTGCACAGAGCGTAGCGGCCAGCTCGCCGTTCCAGTTCAAACAGCGCGGCCAGCGCCAGGCGCGCACCGCTCATACCCAATGGATGGCCGAGGGCGATGGCGCCACCGTTGGGGTTTACCTGCTCAGCATCGTCCGGCAGGCCAAGCTGGCGTAATACCGCCAGCGCCTGTGCGGCAAAGGCTTCGTTAAGTTCAATCACATCCATCTGTGCCAGGCTTAATCCGGCGATCTCCAGCACCTTGCGGGTGGCCGGCAGTGGGCCAATCCCCATCAGCCGGGGCTCAACGCCGCAGGTGGCGGTAGCGACAATGCGCGCCCGGGGGGTTAAACCCTGTTGCAGGGCCATGGCTTCGGAAGCGACGATCAGCGCGGCGGCGCCGTCGTTCACGCCAGAAGCATTACCGGCGGTAACGCTGCCCGGTTGGCGGAACGGGGGCCTTAGTTTTTGTAATTGCTCCAGCGTGGTTTCCGCGCGCGGGTGCTCGTCTTCGGCAAACTGGCTAATCACTCCCTTCTTGCTGGTGAGGCTAACCGGGATGATTTCCTGTGCCAGGATCCCTTTCTGTTGCGCCTGTGCGGTGCGTTGCTGGCTGCGTAAGGCAAAAGCGTCCTGATCGGCACGGCTGATAGCAAACTGTGCGGCAACGTTTTCGGCCGTTTCCGGCATGGAGTCGGTGCCGAAAGCGGCGTGCATCTGGGGATTCACAAAGCGCCAGCCAATGGTGGTGTCGAACAGTTGCGCCTGGCGGCTGAAGGCGCTGTCGGCTTTACCCATCACCAGCGGGGCGCGGGTCATCGACTCTGCACCACCGGCCAGCACCAGGCTGGCTTCTCCGGCTTTGATACTGCGCGCTGCCATCGCCAACGCATCCAACCCCGAACCGCACAGGCGGTTGAGGGTGGTGCCGGAAACGCTCAGCGGTAGCCCAGCCAGCAGCGCCGCCATGCGGGCCAGATTGCGGTTGTCTTCCCCCGCCTGATTGGCACAGCCGAGGATCACATCATCCACCCGCGACCAATCGACATGTGGGTAGCGCTCCAACAAGGCGCGCAGCGGCAGGGCGGCCAGATCGTCGGTACGTATATTGGCTAACGCGCCGCCATAACGGCCGATCGGTGTGCGCACGCCATCGCAGATAAAGGCCTGATTCATGGTTGCTCTCCTAAAATGCTGTGGCCCAGGCGATGGGCACGGCCACGGAACCAGGCAACGGTTTTACCCTGTTGATTGACGATCTCGACGTCATATAACCCGGTGGTTTTACCCTGATGGCGCACTTCTGCGCTGGCGGTGAGGCGATCGCCTGCCACTGCCGGGCGGATGAAATCGATGCTGCAGCCAGAAGCCACCGCCGCCAGCCCTTGGCTGTTACAGGCGTAGGCAAATGCGGTGTCCGCTAGGCTGAACAGTTGGCCGCCATGGCAGGTTTGGTGGCCGTTAAGCATTTGTGGGCCGACGATCATGCTGACCTGTGCGAAGCCAGCATCCACGGCGTCCACTTGCATACCCATCGCCTGGGCGCAGGTATCTTGTTTAAACATCTGTTCGGCGCAGCGCTGAGCCAGCGCGCGGGGAGTGTTGGCATTCATCAGCATTCGGCTCCTGAATAATTTGCGGCGTAGCGGCGCAATAACGGCATGGGGCGATAACGCGGCTCGGCGTAATAGCGTTGCAGGTTTTCCAGCGTGGCGAGAATGTGCGGCCAGCCGAGCTTTTCGCCCCAGGCCAGTGGCCCTTGCGGATAGTTGACGCCAAAGCGCAGGGCATTGTCGGTATCGGCAGCGTTGGCGACGCCTTTGTTCACCACGTCGAGCGCCTCATTGCTCAGCATGGCGACGGTGCGCATCACCAACAGGCCAGGGTAGTCCGGCAGGTGGATCACCTGTTTGCCCAGCGACTGCAGCAGGCGGATCACTTTGGCGGTTTGCGGCGCGCTGTTCTGCACCGCGCTGCTGATAGCGATAACCGGTGCGTGCTGATAGTTGACGGACAGATCGAACAACACCACGGGCGCTCCGATGTCTGCGGCAATCCGGCTGGCTGCCTGGCCATTAGTTAACATAAATGTAACATCATCGATGCGCGCTGTCGGGCTGGTCTGGCCAGGATGTTTGATCGCCACGGCATTTCCGGCCAAGAGCTGGGCAAATTCGGCCATGGTTGACCAGTCGCCGTGCAACGTTATTGAACGTGGCAGTTCCCCGCTTTCCTTGGTGGCAAAAGTGGGCTGCGGTGCGGGATGATCGTTGCCATAGCGGTAAAAGCCGCGCCCGCTTTTGCGGCCCAGGTGCCCGGCAGCCACCCGTTCCTGCTGCAGCAGCGAAGGGGTATAACGCCCATCCTGATAGAACGCATGGTAGATCGACTCGGTAACGGCGTAGTTAATGTCTTGCCCGATCAGATCCGTCAGTTGCAGCGGCCCCATGGCAAAACCCCCCGCGTCACGCAGCACGGCATCCAGCGTGGCCGGATCGGCCACCTGTTCTTCCAGCGCCCGCAGGGTTTCGCCATAGAATGGGCGAGCGACGCGGTTGACGATAAAGCCCGGCGTGGAACGGCAATGAACGCTGTGCTTCCCCCAGTGCTGTGCCAAAGCCTGCAGCGTGGCTAAGGTTGTGGCGCTGGTTTCCAGCCCGCTGACGATCTCCACAAGCTTCATCAAGGGAGCTGGGTTGAAGAAGTGCAACCCGGCCATGCGCTGCGGGTGCTGCAACGCGCTGGCAATGGCGGTGATAGACAGCGATGAGGTATTGCTGGCAAACAGCGCGTTCGGGGAGCAGATGGCTTCCAGATCGCGGAACAGGCTCTGTTTGATCGCCAGTTGCTCAGCTACCGCTTCTATCACCAAACCGCTGTCGGCCAGTTCGTTCAATGAGTTGGCCAACTGGATATTGCCCAGTAAAGCCTCTGTGCTGTGGGCATCGGCTTTGCCAGCCTCAACCCGTTGGCGCAGCCGCTGCCCGAGCAGCGCAAGTGCGCGAGCGGCAGCGGGCAGGGCGATATCAAACAGCTTAACCTGATGCCCTGCTGCGGCAGCGACCTGCGCAATACCGATCCCCATGGTGCCTGCGCCAATCACCGCCACTGACATTCCCGTGATATTCATGGTTATTTCCCGCTGAAATTCGGTGGGCGCTTGGCAAAGAAAGCGCTGACGCCTTCGCGATAGTCGGCGCTGCGGCCCCCCAGGCGCTGCAGATCACGCTCTAAATCCAACTGCTGGTCGAGCGTGTTGGTCGCCGAGCTGTAGAGTGCTTTCTTAATCAACCCCAGGCCATAAGTGGGCTGCGTTGCCAACTGTTTGGCCAGGCTTTGCGTGTGTTCGGCCAGTTCTGCGGCGGGCAGCACCTGCCAGATCATGCCCCAGGCCAACGCCTGTTGAGCGCTGATTTTATCGCCCAACAGCGCCATACCCATGGCGCGTGCATGCCCGGCCAAACGCGGCAGGAACCAACTGCCGCCGGAGTCTGGCACCAACCCCAGTTTGCAGAAAGACTGGATAAAGCTGGCATTGTCGGCGGCCACCACGATATCGCAGGTCAGCGCCAGCGCGGCACCCGCACCGGCCGCCACGCCATTGACTGCACAGACTACCGGTTTTGGCAGCGCGGTCAGGCGGCGGATCAGCGGATTGTAGAAACGTTCCACCGACAGGCCAAGATCCGGCGCGGCCTGTTCCACGCTGACGTTGCGATCGTTCAAATCCTGCCCGGCGCAGAAACCGCGCCCGGCACCGGTAATCAGCACGCAGCGCACGCGGTCGTCGCGTTCGGCCAGGGTCAGTGCTTCGCTGAGCTGATGGTGCATCTCATCGTTAAAACTGTTGAGCCGGTCTGGTCGGTTCAGGGTGATGGTGAATACCCCGGCATCGATGTGACTGAGAATTAATGCGTTTTCCATAAATCAGCGCCCTGTGTAATGCGGTGTGCGTTTTTCGAAGAAGGCAGCAATGCCTTCACGGCGATCGTCGGTAGCGGCCAGCGTGACAAACTGCTGGCGCTCCATCTGCAAGCCCTGGCTGAGGCCGATTTCCTGCGCCTGCTTCAGCGCCTGCTTGGCGGCGCGTAGCGCCAACGGGGCCTGCTGGCTGATGCGTTGGGCAATCTGTTGGCTGCGTTCCAGCGTCAGTGCATCAACACAGACTTCGCTCACCAGCCCGGCCTGCTGTGCGCTGCGGGCGTCGATCGCCTCGCCGGTCAGCACCATTTGATAGGCGCGGGACTTGCCCACACAGCGGATCAGGCGCTGCGTGCCGCCTGCACCGGGGATCAGGCCAAGGGTGATTTCCGGCAGGCCGAAACGGGCGCTTTCGCCGCAGATGACGATGTCGCAGGCCAGCGCCAGTTCACACCCGGCACCGAGCGCATAGCCGTTTACTGCCGCCAGCAGCGGTTTGCTGAATTGCGCCAGGCGCTGCCATAACACAGGGCGGCGATCGAGCAGGGCAGCGGCGACGTCCTGCTGTTGCAGTTCGCGCAGGTCGGCACCGGCGGCGAAGAAACGCGCGGCACCGGTGATCACCACGGCACCCACTTCCGCGTCGGCATCGGCCTGTTCCAGCAGGTAAACCAACTGTTCCAGGCATGGGGTGCTCAAGGCATTACGCGCTTCGGGGCGATGCAGCCGCAGCGTTACTACGCGCTGATGCTGTTCACGCAGGATCCAAGGGGTTTCCATGGCAGCTCCTAAACGTCAAAGTCCAGTACCACGCCTTCACCGCGTGGCCAGGACTGGCAGCTCAAGACGTAACCTGCCGCCAACTGATCCGGCTCCAGGCTGTAGTTGATCGCCATATCCACTTCACCGGCTTTCAGCTTGCATTTGCAGGTGGCGCAGACGCCGCCTTTACAGGCGTAGGGCAGATCGGCTCCTTGGCGTAAGGCGGCATCAAGAATGCTGTCATCTTCGGTGCCGACGTCGATCTTCAGGCGGCGGCCATCAAGCTGGATCTCCACCTGAGTGGCATTGCGATTGGCGCTGTTGGCCGGGCGGGCAACGATGCCGCTGGTGTTGAAGCGTTCGCTATGAATGCGTTCGGCAGGCATACCGGCCAGTTCCAGTACCGTATGCGCTTCGTCCATCATCACTTCTGGGCCGCAGATAAAGGCATGGTCGAAGTCGTTGAAGTCCAGCAGCGTTTTACCGATGGCGGCCAGATGTTCACGATCGATACGGCCGCTCAGCAGCGGGCTGTCGAGGCTTTCCTGGCTGAACAGGTACAAGGGCTGAAAGCGCTGCGGATAGCGGTTCTTCAGGTCCGACAGCTGTTCTTTGAACATCACCGAGCGGCTGGTGCGGTTGCCGTAGATCAGCGTGAAGTGGCTTTTCGGTTCTTGCTGCAGCGTGGCCTTGATAATCGACAGCATCGGCGTAATGCCGGAACCGGCGGCTATCGCCAGATAGTGGCCCTGTGTTTGGGGCTGTGGCTGGTAGCCGAAACGGCCTTGCGGCACCATCACGTCCAGTTCGTCGCCCACTTGCAGCCCGTGGTTGATAAAAGAAGAGAAACGCCCCTGGTGAATGGCTTTTACCCCAATCTGCAGCAGGCCTTCCTGCGGGGCACTACAGATGGAATAACAGCGGCGCAGCTCCTCGCCGTTAACCTTGGCTTTCAGCGTCAGGTGTTGGCCGGGGGTATAGCGGTAGTGAGATTTCAATTCATCCGGCACGTGCAGCGTGATGGCTACGGCATCCGGCGTTTCGCGTTCGATGGCTGCGACATTCAGGCGATGAAAGACCGTCATGGTTGCTCCTAAATACACTTGAAGTAGTCGAACGGTTCCCGGCATGCGCAGCAGCGATACAGCGCTTTGCAGGCGGTAGAACCGAACTCACTGATTTTTTCTGTCGTGGTGCTGCCGCAACGCGGGCATTGCACCGGGCCATGAACCAACGGTTTTTCACAGCTTTGCCCCTGCGGTGGCGCAACGCCGTATTCCCGCAGCCGCAGGCGGGCATCGGCATTCATCCAGTCGGTAGTCCAGGCCGGGCTGAGGCTGATCACGATCTTCACCGGGCTGAAACCGGCGGCGGTCAGCGTCTGTTCAATGGCGTTGAGCAGAAACTCGGTGGCCGGGCAACCGGAATAGGTCGGCGTAAAGGTGATGCGCCAACCGGTGCCGTCGTGCTCCACGTTGCGCACCATACCGAGATCGGTAATCGACAGTACCGGTAGCTCCGGATCGCTGATCTGCTGCAGGCAGTGCCAGATCTGCGGAATTTCTGTGGGCTGTAGCCGGGAGATATGCATGTTGGCCTCTACCAGTTACAGTTCGGGTAAGCGCGTTGCAGGAACTGCATTTCTGCCAGCATCAAACCGAGATGTTCACTGTGCTGCCCCTGCTTGCCGCCGTGGCGAAAAGCGGGTTCGGCAGGCAGCGCCAGCGTGGCCTGCTGCAAGGTGCCGTTCACCATCTCTTGCCACGGTGCCTGCAACTGGCGCGGATCGACGGCAATGCCCTGTTCGGCCAGTTCAAGCTCAATCGCATCGGCGTGGAACAGCTCGGCGGTGAAGCGCCACAGATCGTTTAATGATTGCTGGATTTTCTGGTGGCTGACTTCATTACCATCCCCCAGGCGGATCATCCAGCCGCGGCTGAAACGCAGGTGGTATTCGGCCTCTTTCAGCGATTTGGCGGCAATGGCGGCCAGTTGGCTGTCTTTGCTGTGGCTTAACTCACGGTGCAGCAGCACGTGGTAGGCATCCAACAGGAACTGACGCACCAGGGTGTCGTTGAAGCCGCCGTTGGGTTGCTCGGCCAGCAGCAAATTACGGAATTCGCGCTCGTCACGGCCAAATGCCAGGCGATCTTCGCTGTAGCTTGGCCCGGCCAATTGCGCTGCATAACCTAAAAAGTTGCGCGCCTGCCCCAGTAAGTCCAGGCCGATATTGGCCAGCGCCAGATCGATCTCCAGCTCTGGCGCATGGCCACACCAGGCACACAGGCGTTGAGCCAGGATCAGCGGTGTGTCGCCCTGGCGCAGGGCATAGGTGATTTTGGCATCGGTGATCGTTTTCATGGCCTGCCTCTACATGTTCTTGATGCCGTCGGGGATGGTGTAAAACGTCGGATGACGGTAAATCTTGTCATCGGACGGATCGAAGAAGGCATCGCGGTCTTCCGGCTGTGAGGCCACCAGATGGCAGGACTGCACCACCCAGATCGAGCAGCCTTCATTGCGGCGGGTGTAGGCATCACGGGCATTTTCCAACGCCATCTGGTCGTCTGCGGCATGCAGGCTGCCCACGTGTCGATGTGCCAGGCCCTGCTTGCTGCGGATAAACACTTCATACAGCGGCCATTCAGCGTGAGTCATTTCTCTCTCCTCGTTTAAGCAGCGTTTGCCGCACGTTTAGCGGCATGGGCCATCGCGCCATCCCGTACCCAACTGCCTTCATCCCAGGCACGGCGCTTGGCCTGCAGGCGCTCGTGGTTGCACTGCCCGCGGCCTTTGATGACGTCGTACAATTCGTTCCAGTCGATCTCGCCGCAGCGGTAATGGCCCGTGGCCTCATCCCAGGCGAGATCGGGGTCCGGTGCGCTCATCCCCAGAGCCTCTAGCTGCGGCACGGTGTTATCGATAAATTTCTGCCGCAGTTCGTCGTTGCTGTGGCGTTTGATCTTCCAGGCCATGCTCTGCGCGCTGTGGGGAGAATCGGCATCGCTCGGGCCAAACATCATCAGCACCGGCCACCAGAAACGGTTGATGGCATCCTGCAGCATGGCTCTTTGTTCTGCGCTACCTTGCGCCATCGCCATCACGGCTTCGTAGCCTTGACGCTGGTGGAAGCTCTCTTCTTTACAGATTTTCACCATCGCTCTGGCATAGGGGCCGTAAGACGCGCGGCACAGAGCGACCTGGTTGACGATGGCGGCCCCGTCCACCAGCCAGCCGATAACGCCAATGTCTGCCCAGTTCAGCGTCGGGTAGTTGAAGATGGAGGAGTATTTCATCTGCCCGGCGAGCATCTTTTGGTAGATATCCTGGCGCGAGCAGCCGAGGGTTTCCGCTGCGCTGTACAGGTAAAGGCCGTGTCCGGCTTCGTCCTGTACCTTCGCCAATAAAACCGCTTTGCGGCGCAGAGTAGGGGCGCGGGTCAGCCAGTTGGCTTCCGGCAGCATACCGATCACCTCGGAATGCGCGTGCTGGCCGATTTGGCGGATCAGGTTCTGGCGATAGGCATCCGGCATCCAGTCTTTAGCTTCAATCGAGGTATCTGCGGCAATTTTGTCGTCAAAATGCTGTTGATGTTGTGCTTCGGTTATCATGCTTGCCTCTGTTGATTCGTATTTTTTAGTTTAACCGTAAAAATGTGAATCACTTTACATAACCATGAAGTTACAAGTTGGTAACAATAAGATCAAATGGCATAGGTGCGGTTTTGCGATATCCATCACAAGGTTTGTTGTTAAATTATTGTTTTTAAATGATATTTAAATTATGCCGTTGCGAGCTATTTGGAGGGGAAGAGCGATTTTTCTCGGGGGTGTTTTATTTTTGTTAAATTTTAACTTGGCGGGGAGTGAAAAATATGTGATACGTAATTAAGCTTTGTTGAGTCTATTTATGAATTCTGGAGGAGCCAATGCAGCAGTTATACAGTTATCTCTCTGGCGGCTGGATGTACGGCCAAGGAAAAGCCCGTGAAATCCATCATGCTATCACCGGCGAACCTTTGTATCAGGTGTGTTCAGATGGGCTGCCGTTGGCGGCCAGCCTGAATTATGCGCGTGAAACGGGGGGTAAGGCATTGGCACAAATGACCTTCCAGCAGCGCGCCCAGATGATGAAAGCCGTAGCCAAACACCTGTTAGCGCACAAAGAGGCGCTGTATGACATTTCTTACCAGACCGGTGCCACGCGTAACGATAGTTGGGTGGACATTGAAGGGGGGATCGCGACGCTGTTCTCCTATGCCGGGTTGGCCGGGCGTGAATTGCCCGATGACACACTGTGGCCGGAAGATGAGTTGATCCCGCTTTCCAAGCAGGCGCAGTTTGCCGCGCGACATGTGCTGACCTCGCGCCCCGGTGTAGCGTTGCATATCAATGCGTTTAACTTCCCTTGCTGGGGCATGCTGGAAAAACTGGCGCCCACCTGGCTGGCGGGGATGCCCGCGATCATCAAACCGGCTACCGCAACGGCGCAACTGACCCAGGCGATGGTGAAGCTGATGATTGACAGCGGACTGGTGCCGGAAGGGGCTTTGCAACTGGTCTGCGGCGGCGTTGGCGATATGTTCGATCATCTCGATTATCAGGATGCCGTGACGTTCACCGGTTCGGCGCAAACTGGGCAAAAGCTGCGTTCTCACCCGCGCTTGCTGGAAAAATCTATCGCGTTCACCATGGAAGCTGATTCGCTTAACTGTTGCGTGCTGGGGGAAGATGTCACACCAGATATGCCGGAGTTTGCGCTGTTTATCAAAGAAGTCTGCCGTGAGATGACCAGCAAAGCCGGGCAGAAATGTACCGCCATCCGGCGCATTATCGTGCCCGCCGCACGTATCGCCGAGGTACAACAGGCGCTGCTGCAGCGCTTGGCGGGCGTGCAGATTGGCGATCCGCAACTGGAGCAGGTGCGCATGGGGGCGCTGGTCGATCAGGAGCAGCGCGACGATGTGCAGCAGAAAGTGGCGTTTCTGCTGCAAAATGGCTGTGAAGCCTTGTGTGGTGGCGCGTTGGATAAGCTGACGATTGCCGGTGAGCGTGCACAGGAAGGGGCGTTTTACCCAATTACATTGCTGTACTGTGCCGATCCCTTTGCCCATCAGGCAGTGCATGGCACCGAGGCATTTGGCCCGGTGGCAACGCTGATGCCTTATCAGAGTACCCAGCAGGCGATTGAATTGGCACTCTTGGGGCAAGGGAGCCTGGCTGGGTCGCTGATTACCGCCGATGAAGCGCTAGCAACCCGCTTTATCCGCGCTACGGCCTGTGCTCATGGCCGTATGCTGGTATTGGATCGCCATGCTGCGGCCGAATCCACCGGCCATGGTTCACCGCTGCCGCTGTTGGTACACGGTGGCCCAGGGCGGGCCGGCGGTGGCGAGGAGTTAGGCGGTTTACGCGCGGTAAAACACTATATGCAACGGACGGCGATCCAAGGTAGCCCGGCCATGTTGGCGGCAATTGGCCGTGAATGGGTGCGCGGTGCCAAGGTGATTGAGGAACAGGTGCATCCGTTCCGTAAATACTTCGAGCAGTTGCAGATTGGCGAAAGCCTGTTGACCGCCCGCCGTACCATTACCGAAGCCGATATCGTCAATTTTGCCTGCCTGAGTGGCGACCATTTCTATGCGCATATGGATAAGATCGGTGCCGCAGAATCGCTGTTTGGTGAGCGGGTTGCACATGGCTATTTCGTGGTATCGGCAGCGGCAGGGCTGTTTGTCGATCCCGGCGTCGGGCCAGTGATTGCCAACTACGGCATGGAAAATCTGCGTTTTATCGAACCGGTGAAGATCGGTGACACCATTCAGGTGCGGTTAACCTGCAAGAAGAAAATCCGTAAACCGCAAAAAACCGCAGAAGATCGTCCACACGGTGTGGTGGTGTGGGATGTGCAGGTGTTTAACCAGCACCAGCAGGCAGTGGCGTTATACAGCATTCTGACGCTGGTGGCACGGCAGGAAGGGGACTTTCCGGCGGTCGATGTGCCCTGATCCTGCTTGCGCTCACTGAACACGGTGCCTTTCATGTGAGAAAGGCACCGTTTTTGTGGTGCCGCTATTCAACGTTAATCATCCAGTTAACGCCAAATTGATCCGTCAGCATGCCAAAGCCTTTGGCCCAGAAGGTGGGCTGGAACGGCATATTAACGTTGCCACCATCTGCCAGGCGAGTGAATAAATCGCGGCCCTGGCTGACATCATCTAACTTGATCGACAGCGAATAACCTTTATGCGATAGGTCCCCGGGTTCCGCCGGGCAACTGTCTGACGCCATGATGACGTTGTTACCGACCTCCAGCCGTACATGCATGATGGCTTCCGGATCGACATTGGGTGGGCCATTTTGCTGGTCTGCCGCTGGCATATCCTTATAGCGCATCATTACAACGATTTTACCGCCCAGTTGCTGAGCATAGAAATTGATTGCCTGTTCACAGTTACCGGTGAAAAACAGATAGGGTTGAATCAACATGATAATAACCTCGGTTAACGGGGATCGCCCCGAGTGGGGCAGTGGCATCACTAAGTGTAGACGCCCGTAAGCGCGGTCAGGTAGGGCGGGTGAGCGAGAGCAGTCGAGAAGTGGGAGCCATCGTTCATTGAGGGAAATTAGGACGAAAAAACACCCGGTGAATGCTCACCGTAAAGAACAATCCTATCTGGATAGGATCACATAAACAGCAGTGCGGCAGAACCATCCCACACTGCGGCTAGTGCATAGATCACTACCAGAAACAGTATGAAAGATGTGTTACCCATGGCTCAATCCCCATCATCGAGTCCGATGCCCATAAAGCAAGTATAGCTTGTTATACCTGTTAGAAATGACAACAAGATGACATTAGCATAAATTTTGTACAACCAAAATCTGTCGTCGATAACTGAGTAAAGTGCTGATTTTTTACTATAGTAATAACATGCAGATACGAATTATTGCAGATACGCACCTGTTTAATTGGCTGCCTGGAGGTGCCGTTAGCGGGGAACACCAGTAGGCAAGGCTTGGCCTGTATTGGCCCTGTATGGCGTTTTGCCAGCGGCCTTCAGACTGCGTCACGTTAATGATATGAAATATTTGTGAATTGTTCCTAAATAACAGACAACCGATGGGTTAGTGTCGGTGCTAATGTTGGTTTGGTGATTGGTTTTTTTTTAGTCAGAAAATAAATCGGGAGAGTAAAAATGGGTATCATTTCCTGGATCATTTTTGGGTTAATCGCCGGTATTCTGGCTAAGTGGATCATGCCAGGCAAAGATGATGGCGGTTTTATCATGACCGTCATCTTGGGGATCGTCGGGGCGGTTGTCGGTGGCTATATCAGTACCTTCTTCGGTATGGGCCGAGTCGATGGTTTTAATCTGGGCAGCTTTGTGGTGGCCGTTGTTGGTGCTTTGGTGGTGCTGCTTATCTACAGAAAAGTCAGAAGCTAGCCAGATAGTGATTACAGGGTCGCTGTGGCGGCCCTTTTCTCTGCCCATTGGCCAGAAAGTGAATGTCGAAACTTATGCTGTTGATGTTCCCTGCAGACGGAGGCCCGCAGGGATTGGTTTTCAGGGCACCAAGACGATCTTGCCAATATGAACGCTGGACTCCATCAGCGCATGGGCCTGTGCGGCTTGTTCCAGTGGGAACGTCTTGAAAATCTGCGGTCTTAACGCACCGCGTTCCAATAATGGCCACACCTTTTGCTCTAATTCGGCGGCGATCTGCGCTTTATCTTCCACGCTGCGTGCCCGCAAGGTCGAACCGGTGTGGGTGAGGCGTTTAAGCAGCAATGGCATCAGATTAAGTTCTTTGATCACACCGTGCTGGGTTCCGATCTGCACAATACGGCCATCCATTGCGGCGGCCTGATAATTCTTGGCGACATAATCACCGGCAATCAGATCGACAATCACGTTCGCGCCTTTGCCATCGGTGGCGCGTTTCGTTTGCTCAACGAAATCTTCGCTATGGTAATTAATGGCTACGTCGGCTCCGAGCGCCAGACTGGCCTGGCGCTTCTCCTCCGAACCTACCGTGGTGATGACGTGCGCACCGAACGCTTTCGCCAACATGGTGGCCACTGTGCCGATCCCGGAAGTCCCGCCATGAATCAGTACCGTTTCCCCGGCTTGCAGATGGCCGCGTTGAAAGACATTCACCCAAACGGTGAAGAAGGTTTCTGGGATAGCGGCGGCCTCAATCATACTGAAACCCCTCGGCACCGGTAACGCATTGCTCTCATGTACTTTGCAATATTGCGCATAGCCGCCCCCGGCGATCAACGCACAAACCTGATCGCCAGCTGCGTAGCGCTGCACTCCGCTGCCGACCGCAATCACATCCCCTGCTACCTCCAGCCCTGGAATATCAGTGGCACCCGGTGGTGGCGCATATTGCCCGCGGCGCTGCATGACATCTGGGCGGTTGACCCCGGCTGCGGCAACTTTCACCAATATTTCACCGGGTGCCAGCGCAGGGAGCGAGCGCTCTGCGAGCACGAGAACCTCTGGCCCACCGGGCTGGCTGATTTCGATAACTTTCATGGTATTAGGCAGTGGTGCACTGGTTGACATGCCATTCTCCTTGTATGGGGAATCGGGAAGATGCCCGATTCAGGGATACACCTGCGGAACGGTATTATTTTATAGGAATAACCGCTGCGGTATGTAGGAGATAGGGCGGAGCTACCCAAAGAGGGGCTGCGTCAGTCGTTCGGCGGAATGCGAAAACCTTTTAATGAGATGATAAAGTGTTCTTTCCCCTTGGAAATTTTGGCACCTTGATCACACCACAAGCTGGCGAGCTGGAAGAAATCGTCGCTGTCAATGTTATAGGCCAGCTCGATTTTTTTTGCGCTCCCTGAGCGGATCAGGGTTTCTGCTTCTTGATGATTGGCTGCTTTAACCATGGTCATAAACGGAATCCTTGGTGTTAACCGAATGAGGATAATCGCTGATTATCTTATGGTGGTATTGTGACGTTCTTGTGATGGAAACATGACACCAAACTAAAGTGTGCGCTAGCGCAAGGGGGTATCAGCTCTGTTGCTGCAACAGCCTTCATCCACACTATTGCCAAGGAAAGTGCCTATAATTCCGACTGATGGGAGCAAATACTGTGCAGTCGCCCCGGTTTCTGCTCTTGTAAGGCAAAAAAGAGTTGCTATTCAACGCCGGTCATGAGGTAATGCTTACCGGCCTGTGGTACAGACCTATTTATGCACGACATTTTGAGTAAAGTAGTTCAAATTTAAAGCGTTATCCTAGATAGCTCTTCTCTGACGAATTTCCTTTCTAGTGCCTCCATAAGTAACTGATGACCGGCTATAACATGCCCATGGCGGCTTAAATTTATTATTGAAGGAATTAGACATGTCTAACATGATCAAAGGTCAAGTGAAGTGGTTTAACGAATCTAAAGGTTTCGGTTTCATCACTCCTGCAGACGGCAGCAAAGATGTATTCGTACACTTCTCTGCTATCCAGGATCAAGGTTTCAAGACCCTGGCTGAAGGCCAGAACGTACAGTTCTCTATCGAGAACGGTGCTAAAGGTCCGTCAGCGGCTAACGTTACCGCTATCTAATCGGCATTGCTGATTGATAAAAACCCGCCAAGGCGGGTTTTTTTGTGCCTGTAATTTGCTGGGCAGAATGTCAGAACAGTGAGAATCGTGTGGCGGTGCTCTGCTAAGCTTTAACGGTTTAGAATAACTGCTTGGGTGGGGCGCAACCCGAAGAAGTGTGCTTACGGTGTTTCTCTTCTTATTCTGCCATGCGCTGATAATCGCGACAAATGATGAGGTAAATCATGAAGGTTAACGATCTAGTGACGGTGAAAACCGACGGTGGCCCACGCCGTGAAGGCGTTGTGTTGGCAGTAGAGGTATTTAATGAAGGCACCATGTATCTGGTGGCATTGGAGGATTATCCTGCCGGTATATGGTTCTTCAATGAGATCGACAGTCGTGATGGGACTTTCGTTGAATTGCGTTCCGCAGAACAGAAATAACTCCCCGGTTCATGGCCAATTTTTAGCTGAAAGACACCATCTTGGCGGATATCGGCATTAGCAATTAAACGGGAATACCCGTTGCGACAGGACAAAACGTGTCGATGCGAACAGGTATTTCGGTTTCGCTGGAGAAAGACTCCAGTAGAGCGCTTGTTTGGCCTCACAGTGAAACAACCTGTGAGATTGTGGCGCGAGTTAGGTCAGCGGTTGTTAACGAATATGCCATTGGTCAGTGTGTCGGTTAAGCGAACAACATGATAAATAATCTGTTTGTTGTGCGTTTTGATTTTTCTTTTGATATTGCCCTTATGGGAAGAGACCGTTTTTGCTTTGATCTGCATCTGATCGGAGATTTGAATGGTTCCCTGGCCGGACATCCACATGCGTAACATATTGGACTCGGTCTGGCTGAGTGTCACCGGAGTTTGGTCGAGTGAGTTTTTTTCAAGGCGGGCTGTTTTTTTCTCAAGGTAGTGAGTGAGCAGCCGACTCATTGTTTCTGGCTTGATGGACTTTGACGAGATGATAACGTTTTTACGTACGTATAAATAATCGTCGAAATGGACATTGGTGATCGCCATGAAGATAAAGAATAACGTATCAGGGTGCTGAGAAATAACCCGTTTTATTCTTTCCGTCGCATCTGCTTCATGTATAAAGCAATCTTCATTCAAAAAAACCAGGTTCGGCTTAAGCTTGGTACATTTTTCATTCAAACAATCGATATCGGTGACAGCACTAATATGGCGTTTTTTCATACCATGTGCGGCCAGATAATCCGTCAGTCCTAGTTTAGTATAACTACATGAATCCATGATAATTGTTGGCATTTGAAACTCCCCACTTAAACCCGTTTACTGCGGTAGTAATAAGAAAAGCCTGATTTTCAAGGCTGAAAAGGTACAAAAAAATTGCATTTTATGAACGCCAAGTTCTATCAATAAAACTAACACTACTCAATGCCTTTTCTGACTAAATTTTTTAATCCTAACAATCCATCAGTTTAGCTTAAGTTGGATTATTATACCTGCTGGTTGAATCATCATTGGTAATCACACCATATACCACTTAATTGGTTGGTTCAGTGTCGTTAACTTGTTCTAGCTTAGCACAAGGCCTGTTTATGCCGTTGTAGGATAACTATTAAACAGTACTTAAACATTAACTTTCATTTTGTATTTGCTTGTTTTTTGATCGTCATGTGTGGGTTGCCTGTATCATTAATTTGAATTTAACATTCAAATTCAATTCGTTGCATAAATTAATTGGTTTTGTTGATGATGATAATCATTTGGATAATTTCCCGCCAAGCAAGAAGGGGACGGATTGAAGTTATGATTTTTTCTTTATTAACATATAGTTAATTTGTTTTTATCCTGCGGCCCATCGGCTTTTTCAATGGTGATACCGCATTCAGCATAGCACTTTACCTGATTATTGTAGGTGTACGTTGGCTGTAACAGAAAGGAGCGGGTGAAATAGAAAATCAGATTTTTCTTAACAATTTACAGGCTGTAGGACTGAGCGTGCTTGTGAACTGCTGCACGATAGCGGTATGGCTAAACGCTGGGTAATACGCCGTTACGCTATCACAACGGCGTCATTTCGCCCGACGGTTAAATAGCTTCTGACCGGCAGGTACGCATTGATTCTAATGCCAAGATGATATCCCGCTCCTCGGTCATCCAGTTTACCAGTGCAGCACGAATGCCAGGCTGACCGGCATAGTGAGTGGGTGTACAGCGCACTACTCCATGCTGATCCAGACGTGCGAGAAAACGGTCACGCGCGGCTTCTGCTTCACCTTCAATCTCTGTCAAGGCAAAGCACAGGATGTTCAGGTTGACCGGGGCCAGCAGGCGGAATCCTTTACTGGCCGCTAACCCCTCCCCCAAACGGCGTGCTAGTGTGACGTTTCGCTCCACAATCTCCCGCATGCCGTTGCGGCCGTAAGCCTTCAATGCCATCCATAATGGCAGAGCGCGAAAACGCCGTGAGTTCTCTGGCGTCAGGTGCAGATAGTTATCTGGGCGCAAGGTCGGGGCTTCCAGATAAACTGAGTGATTCTGGAATACCTGCATTTGCAGCGCCAAATGACGGGTGAACTGAATCGCGCTGTCATAGGGGACGTTCATCCATTTGTGCGCATCGACGGTGATCGAGTCGGCTTGTTGCCAGCCTTGCAGCAAGTGTTCATAGCGGGTGGAACAGGCGGCCACGCCGCCGAATGCGGCATCTACATGCAGCCAGAATGGATAGCGTTCGCGTAACGCCAGCAAACCAGGCAGATCGTCGAAGGTGGCGGTGTTCACCGTACCGGCGCTGGCTAATACCATCGTCGGTCTGCCCTGCGTCGCGGCAAGATGCTGTTCCAAAGCGGTGATGTCGATCGCTTCCGAGTTGGCCTGCTGAGAGATGCTTTGCAATGCATCACGCCCGATACCGAGCATGCTGAGTGATTTCACACTGCTGGAGTGTGCATTGGCTGAAAGTACCTGAATTGGGCCCAAGGCTGCCAGCCCTTGCTGTGCCACATCAATTCCGCGCTGCAGCCCAAGCCATTGGCGGCCGATAGCGATACCGACAAAATTGGCCATAGTGGCTCCGCTGACAAAGCTACCGCTGAAATCAGCCGGCAGATGCAAGAGTGCTTTGAGTTGCTCAATCGTGGCCAACTCGATGGCTGCAGCAATGGTATCATGGCTGAGTTGGCTGTTCTGGTCTGTAATACTAACCAGCCAGTCGGCTGCCAAGGCCGCCGGGGTGTTACCGCCGGTGACAAAGCCAAAGTAGCGTGGTCCGGCGCTAGCGGAGAGCCCGGTGGCATAACGCTGCCAAAAATCGTCCAGAGCTGCTAGCGCTCCGTGGCCTTCTTCCCGCAGTATTTTATCCTCGGCGTTAAGCTGTTGTGCGGCCAATGGCGGGCATACTGGGCGCTGCTGCAGCCCTGCGAGAAACCCTTTTGCCAACTGATTGGTGTGGTCAAGTATGCCAGGAAGATCGTCAAGATCCTGTTGCAAACGCGGGTGCATGTATTTTTCCTTAGTGCCAATAAGTTAGGATGACAGGATAGAGGATTTGCATTGGCATCGATATCGATGAAAAATAGCCTTTTTGGATAATAAAGCTAACCAGAAATGAACGATCGTCTGCCTATTCATCTTTTACCAACGTTTATTATTGCTGCTCGGCTGGAGAATCTGCGCGCAACCGCGCAACAGATACACCTGACTCATGGCGCCGTCAGCCAACAGATTCAGCAACTCGAACAGGCCATTGGCTGTCCGTTATTTGAGCGTAATGGGCGTGGGGTGCGGCTGAATGCTGCCGGTCGTGAACTGCTGGCCGTGGCTGAGCCCGCGTTGGTAGCCTTGCAGCAAGGTATCAGCCGCGTCAGACGGATTGCGGCAAGCCAGACGTTGCGCATCAGCGTACTGCCTTCTTTTGCCCATTATTGGTTATTGCCTCGATTGGCAGAGTTCCATCGTGCTTGCCCTGGGATTCGGTTGGATATTGACGCTACCCTGGTCGTACAGGATTTGGCTCGTAAAGGTTTTGATGCGGCGATTCGCCTGGGGCAGGGAACATGGCCAGGTGTGCAAGCACAGCGAATTGCCACAGGTGAAGTGGTGCCGGTTGCCACCCCGGCGTTGGCCTTGCAGTGGCAGCAGGCTTTTGCCCGTGCTGAGGCCACGCTTCCCCTGCTTGAACATGATGTCACGCCTTGGCGTACCTGGTTTCAGGCACAAGGGTATGCCAGCGGTGGTCAGCAAGTGGCGCTATTTAATGATGCAGGTTTGCTGATCCGCGCTGCTGAACAGGGGTTTGGCATTGCCTTGGTGAAAGCGGTGCTGGTCGGCGACTTGATTGCTGAGGGCCGGTTGGTGCCGTTAGCAGCGGCACAGCGTTTGGGGAATGACGATACTTATCTGGTGTGGCCGCAGGCCACGGGTTTGCAACCTGCGGTTGAAGCACTACTGCATTGGTTACAGCAACAACTCGGGTGAATCAGGGGGGCTTACCTTTCTGTCACGCAAATTATTTAGGGGAGATTATTACCGACATAATTAAATAACGAGGATATTCAGTTTAGTATTCGTTTAATAAATTAGTCTTTACTTCATAGGGCCATATAACTATACTTCAGCCAAAATTTCAGCGGAGAAAATCAATTGGACAGTTGTAGTAGCAGCGAAATAATTAAGGCAAGCTGACCGATCTCCTTCTGATTTGTTGCTTGCCGAACACGGCGGGCAGCACCCTCTCTCGTTATTGCGAGTTGTGCCAACCCGAACATCATTGTTGTACCTGAGGCTGAATGGCTTCGGGAGATTTGATTCGGATATTATTATGGTCTTTCATCGCTACAACCTTTTCCCTCCAGGCATTCAACGCTAATCCGCTGATTTATTGTCAGCGCAATCTTGCGTGTGCTTAACAGCACATGATTCACCCTCCTGCTGTTTATTAAGGGGAAGATCATGGCTATGACTCCTTTTGTCTTAAATTTATTACTGGCGATGAGCCTGGGCGCAATTATTGGGGCCGAGCGGCAATGGCGGCAACGTATGGCCGGCTTACGTACCAATGCGTTAGTGGCGACTGGTGCTGCGGTATTTATCCTGAGTTCGTTTACCACGGAACCCTCTAGTGCTGGGCGTATCGCTGCGCAAATTGTTTCCGGGATCGGCTTTCTTGGCGCTGGCGTCATTATGCGTGAAGGTCTCAATATTCGTGGGTTGAATACGGCGGCGACACTGTGGTGCTCTGCGGCGATCGGCGTGTTGTGCGGCCTAGGGCAACATTGGGAGGCCGTACTGGCGACGCTGGTGATCCTGTGTGCCAACATCCTGCTACGTGAAGCGGCGCAGCGTATTAATCTGCAACCGCAACAACAGGCGGTTGATCTGGAATTACGCTACCGCATCATGGTGACCTGTGGCGAACAGGATGAAATATTGGTACGCACGTTAATTCTGCAAGCGTTGAACGGCGTTGCATTACGTTTGCAATCGCTGCGCAGTGCCGATATTGCCATTCCTGGTCAGTTAGAAGTGTGTGCGGAAATTATCGCCAATCCCGTTGCACAGAAAGATATTGAAAGTATTGTCTGCCGCGTCAGTCTGGAAAGAAGCGTCAGTGCGGTGCATTGGCGAGTCGCTTCTGAATTGCCGGTTTAATTATTATCAACATTCACCTACTTGGTGATAAGGAGCCGTTATGGACGAGCACCCCGGAGCGTTTATTATTCTGCGTTGTTAGCGCAATAATAATGACGTTAACAACGCTAATTCAATAAATTCCACCTTGCGCATGTTCACCTGTTAATCCGGGCGGGATCCCCCTGTGCGCAGAGTAAAATAAGAGAATAGCGTCATGACCTATATTAAAGAAAAAGCACGCCGCCGTGATAAAAGCAGCGCGCCCTATGCCATCGCTCTTGAGGCAAAGAACAGCCTCGATCAGACGTTGGCAAATTTAAACTGTAGCCGCATTGGATTAACCCAGGAAGATGCACAAGAACGTTTGCAACACTTTGGCACCAATCAGGTTGCTCATGAGAAGGCCCCCCATGCGTTGGTGCAGTTAATCAGCGCATTTAATAACCCGTTTATTTTTGTTCTGATGGTGTTGGCGGGGATCAGTTTCTTTACCGACTATTGGCTTCCGGCCCGGCACGGTGAAGAAACTGAGCTCACCGGCGTGATCATTATTCTGGTGATGGTGACGTTGAGCGGTTTGCTGCGTTTCTGGCAGGAATATCGTACCAACAAAGCTGCCGAATCGCTGAAATCGATGGTACGTACGACCGCGACGGTGCTGCGCCGCAGCAGTTTCAGCGCTCAGGCGTTGGCGGTGGAAATCCCGATCCGGGAACTGGTCCCGGGCGACATTATCCAACTTTCCGCTGGGGATATGGTGCCTGCGGATGTGCGGTTGCTCAGTTCCCGTGACTTGTTTATCAGCCAGGCCATCTTGACCGGTGAAGCGATCCCGATCGAGAAATATGACGCGCTGGGTAACGTTAGTCAGAAATCGACTGAAATCGATGCCTCCAGCGAAAGCGAGTTGCTTGAACTGTCGAATATTTGCCTGATGGGAACCAACGTGGCCAGCGGCACCGCCTCGGCGGTAGTGGTCGCGACCGGGGGCCGCACCTACTTTGGTTCTCTGGCCAAGTCGATTGTCGGTTCCCGCTCACAAACCGCGTTTGATCGGGGGGTGAACAGCGTCAGTTGGCTGCTGATCCGCTTTATGCTGGTGATGGTGCCCATCGTCCTGCTGATCAATGGCTTCACCAAGGGCGACTGGACGGAGGCCGCGCTGTTTGCATTAGCGGTGGCCGTTGGCCTGACGCCAGAAATGCTGCCAATGATTGTCAGTTCCAACCTGGCCAAAGGCGCGATCGCCATGGCGCGCCGCAAAGTGGTGGTCAAGCGTCTGAATGCCATTCAGAACTTTGGCGCGATGGATGTGCTTTGTACCGATAAAACCGGTACCTTGACGCAGGATCGTATCATCCTAGAGCATCATCTGGATGTGAACGGTAACAAAGACAGCCACGTACTGCATCTGGCCTGGTTGAACAGTTTCCATCAAAGCGGAATGAAAAACCTGATGGATCAGGCAGTGATCCGTTTTGGGCGTGGCAAACCGGGCGTTGAGGCACTCGGGCGTTATAGCAAGGTGGATGAACTGCCGTTTGATTTTGTACGCCGTCGCCTGTCGATTGTGGTGCAGGATGAAGAGCAGCGCCAGTTGCTGATTTGTAAAGGTGCCGTGGAAGAGATGCTGGCAATTGCTACCCACATGCGCGAAGGGCAGCAGGTACGGGAGATTGATGACGCGCGCCGTGCTGCTTTGCAGGCACTGGCCTGCCAGTACAACGAAGATGGTTTCCGTGTGCTGGTGCTGGCCACGCGCGATCTGGGGCAGGAAGGCTGCACGCTGCCACTCAGCGTGGCGGATGAGCGCGATCTGGTGATTGAAGGGCTGCTGACCTTCCTCGATCCGCCGAAGGAAAGTGCGCAGGAAGCGATTGCGGCATTGCAGGAAAATGGCGTAGCGGTGAAAGTGCTGACCGGTGATAACCCGGTGATCACCTGCAAAATTTGTCGTGACGTTGGCTTGGAACCTGGAGAGCCGCTCTCTGGTTTGGAAATCGAACAGATGGATGATGTACTGCTGGCACGTGAAGTGGAGCAGCGCACGGTATTCACTAAACTGACGCCATTGCAGAAATCACGTGTGCTGAAGATGCTGCAGGCCAACGGCCATACGGTTGGTTTCCTGGGGGATGGCATCAATGATGCTCCGGCGTTGCGCGATGCTGACGTAGGGATTTCCGTTGATACCGGCACCGATATTGCCAAAGAATCGGCCGATATCATTTTGCTGGAAAAGAACCTGATGGTGCTGGAAGAAGGGGTCATCAAAGGGCGCGAAACCTTCGGCAATATCATCAAATACCTGAATATGACCGCCAGTTCCAATTTCGGTAACGTGTTCTCTGTTCTGGTTGCCAGTGCCTTTATTCCTTTTCTGCCGATGCTGGCGATCCACCTGCTGTTACAGAACCTGATGTATGACATTTCCCAATTGTCGCTGCCGTGGGACAAGATGGACAAAGAGTTCCTGCGTAAACCGCGCAAATGGGATGCCAAAAACATTGGCCGCTTTATGCTGTGGATTGGGCCGACATCGTCTATTTTCGATATCACCACCTATGCCCTGATGTGGTTCGTATTTGCCGCCAACAGTGTGGAACATCAGGCGTTGTTCCAGTCTGGCTGGTTTATCGAAGGGCTGTTATCACAAACGCTGGTGGTGCATATGCTGCGAACCCAGAAGATCCCATTCATCCAGAGCACGGCCGCGTTGCCAGTGTTGCTGACCACCGGGATTATCATGGCGCTCGGTATTTATATTCCGTTCTCGCCGCTCGGCGCTTGGGTTGGCTTACAGCCACTGCCGTGGGAATACTTCCCTTGGTTGGCAGCAACCTTGGTCAGTTACTGCGTCGTGGCGCAACTGATGAAGCGTTTCTACATTCGCCGTTTCGGGGAGTGGCTATAATAATTTCTTGATCATCAGCCCCAGCATGATGGTCAGCGTAAAAGAAAACAGCGTACCGAGTAGCACATACTCGGTACGCATTTTATCCCCAGTTTGCCGCAGATCGCCAAAACGGAAAATGGACTTGGCTGCCAGCAGAAAACCGATGGCGGGAATCTGCCCAATCAGCACAAACGTCAGGAGCAGCGTCCTCTCCAGATAACCAATCTGTTTACCCGCCCGCAGCAGTGAGTCGTTATCAGCTTTGGCACTGAGCGGCATTTGTGGTGCCCAGTGCGCCAGCAACTGCCCGATCAGAATGCCCATGGGCATATAAATCAGCAGGTAGGCCAGTAAAGTCAGGCTGAGTTGCCAACCGGACGCCTGTTGCCATATGACATATAGCAATTCTCCAGCATGCGGGCTGAGATACAGCCACAGGCAAAGGATAACGGCCATATGTAACCCCTGATCCAGCAAGAGACTGTTCACTGAGCTTATCCGAGTGAACCAGGTCACTTTCATCAAGTCGATCAGGTAATGGCTGATGCTGATTATCAGCAGTGCGCTCAACACGTTTAGGGCCGATAATCCGCTATGCATTAAGCCAAATAGGGAGAGAGCAAAAGCTGCCAGCACGCCATGCAGCAGGGCATGTAACAGTAGAAAACGCGAACGGCGGCGATTCTGGGCCTTATCCTGCACCCAACTGAGTGGTTGCAGAGGAAAATCGGCAACCAGATGGACGACCAGCATCCAGATCAACAGTGAGGCATAGGTTAAATCCGTCATGAGGTGATCCTGTTTATTGCCGTGATAAATCGCATCATCTCGTCAAAGGCTGCCCGTTTTAAGGTGGCAGAGACCGTTGAGGTCGCTTTCTGCAACGCTGCGGCTACGCTTTTGTTGGTGCCGGTAAACATCCTGGCCTGGACGATCTTGGCTTCAGACTGTGACAAACGGCCGATGACATGATCTAACATCGGCAGCAGATCGCTGACAATGCCGTTGATTTTTTCATTGTCGGTTTTCAGAGCCAGATAGCAATTTTTTGCCATGTTATCCAGCGAGTTGCCGGAATTAAGGAATGCGCTGCCATAACCGGTGTTTTTTGCCTGTTGGGTACCCAATCCTATGGCTAAACGAGCATCCCAATGAGCTGCATTGGCTGCCCGTAGTGCGATGCGGATATACACAGCCAAGAGTAATCCCTGCTCTGGCGTAGAGACGATCTGGAAACTGTCACCGCGAAAGATATCGTATTGTTGTAGGCGCTTGGCTTGTTGTAACTCGGAGAGCAACTTATCGAGATGTGCAATATAGCTGGCCGTATCAACCTGCTGTGAATTTGCCAAATCGCCGGTGATGACGCTGATTTTTGCCTTCATTTTTTTGGCCAACATGGGAGGACGGTGTCATAGTAAATTCGCATCCAAAGACGAATTTGTCAAATATTCGTATCCAGATACGAATATCATAAAAATTCGCACCTGGATGCGAATTTTGATGAGCGGTTGCTAAAAGCCAGGCGAGCCTTTTAATGTTGATTTAACTAAACAGGGCTATAGTAGGCGTAGGTTACATATTGAGATGAAAGGGGGAAGCATGAACCGGAAGTTTGCACCGAGTCAGATCTTTTTCCATTGGGTAATCTTCATTTTGGTCGTGCTCACTTATGCTGTGATGGAACTGAAAGGGATTGCCCCCAAGGGCAGTAATCTCAGGGAGTGGATGAAAACGCTGCATTACACCTTTGGGGTCACGATATTGTTCCTGATGTTAATTCGGGTTGTCCTCAAGTTTGCCTATAAAGATCCAGAGATAATCCCAACGCCTCCACGCTGGCAGATTCGTCTGGCCAAAGCGACCCATGGCATTCTTTACCTGATGTTCATCAGCCTGCCCTTGTTGGGGGGCTTGTCGCTGTATTACGGCAATGTGGAATGGTCATTTTTCTCATATCCTATGCCGATTGCGGGCCAGCCGAATGCTGACGTACAACATAATCTGAAAGAGCTCCATGAGCTGATTGCCGATGTTGGGTACTTTATTGTCGGTATTCATGCGGTTGGGGCACTGTTTCATCACTATATTATGCTGGATAACACCTTGATCAGAATGATGCCGGGCAAAAAACGGCATCCATAAAGGCACTGTGGGTTTGATGCGTGGAAGAGGCAGGCATGTGATCTGCAGAACATCTTTGGTTAATTGTTGCCTATATGTTACGTAAATGAACTATTGTTTTCTCTCATTTTGCCAACCAGCAGCGCGTTTCCCCAGAACGGAGCGCCGGGAGAGAAAAGATGAATCAGCGGGAATTAGAAGGCACCATCGTCACCGATTTTTCTAAACGTATGAGTTACGGTGATTACCTGTGCCTGGATCGGTTACTGGTCTGCCAACAACCTCTTTCCAACCCTCAGCATCATGATGAGATGCTGTTTATCGTGCAGCATCAAACGTCGGAATTATGGATGAAATTGATGCTGCACGAATTGCAGGCCGCGCGGCTTCTGGTTCAGCAGGATCAACTTAGCCATTGTTTTAAGATTCTGGCCAGGGTAAAGCAGATCCAGCGCCTGTTGTTTGAGCAGTGGGCGGTATTAGAAACGTTGACACCCTCGGAGTATGCAGAGTTTCGTGAGGTACTTGGCAGTTCTTCTGGCTTTCAATCCCATCAGTATCGTTCAATCGAGTTTTTGCTGGGTAACAAGAATGCGGCGATGTTGGCGGTTTTCAGCGCTGATGCAGAAAAACATGCGGCGTTAAAAATGCTGCTGGAAGCCCCTAGCTTGTACGACGAATTCCTGCTTTACCTTTCCCGCCATGGTTTACCCATTCCACAGGCGAGCATTGAGCGTGACTGGACGCAGCCATACCAGCGCAACCCGGATTTGTTGCCAGTGTTCAAGCTGATCTACAACAATCCTCAAACCTATTGGGAAGCCTACGAAATGGCAGAGAAACTGGTGGATATTGAAGAAAGCTTCCAGCTGTGGCGCTTCCGCCATATGAAAACGGTGGAAAGAATCATCGGGTTCAAATCAGGAACCGGGGGCTCCAGCGGCGTCAGCTTCTTAAAAAAGGCTTTGGAACTGACCTTTTTTCCCGAACTGTTGGACGTACGTACCGAGATTGGCATCTAGTCCGTTAATGAAAGGGGCGCCTGCCGGAGCCGTGCGCCCTAACCGGATTATTACTCGTTGCCGACGCGGATCACCAGCTTGCCGAAGTTTTTCCCCTGCAGCAGACCAAAGAATGCCTGAGGCGCGTTTTCCAGCCCATCGACGATATCCTCGCGGAATTTGATTTTACCTTGGCTAACCCATTCCCCCATTTGCTGCAAAAACTCACCAAAACGCGGGGCATAGTCATCGAAGATGATAAAGCCCTGCATCTTGATGCGCTTGCGCAGAATCAGGCTTTGCAGCAAAGGTAAGCGATCTGGGCCTGCAGGTAATTCGGTGGCATTGTATTGGGCGATGATGCCACAGACCGGGATACGTGCCTTGGTGTTTAGCAATGGAATAACCGCATCGAATACCGCACCACCCACGTTTTCATAGTAAACGTCAATACCTTGCGGGCAGGCGGCGGCCAGTTTTGCTGCAAACTGAGGGGCGCGGTGGTCGATACAGGCGTCAAAACCCAGCTCATTGACAACGTAACGGCATTTTTCTTCCCCACCGGCAACGCCTACCACGCGGCAGCCTTTTAGTTTGGCGATCTGCCCAACCACCGAACCTACGGCACCGCTGGCGGCGGCAACCACAACCGTTTCCCCCGCTTGTGGCTGGCCAATATCCAGCAGCCCCATGTAAGCGGTAAATCCTGGCATACCTAAAACGCCAAGCAGCCGGGAAGGGTGGTCCAGCTTGGAGCCCAGATTGCGCAACCCTTGGCCATCCGACAGCGTGTACTCTTGCCAACCCTCGTAGCCCAACACCCAATCGCCGGTTTTGAAGTCAAGATGCAGTGATGAAACGACGCGGGATAGGGTGCCCCCGACCATAACCTGCCCGATTTGCACCGGTGCTGCATATGAAGGAGCATCACTCATACGGCCACGCATATAAGGATCAAGCGAAAGGTAGACGGTACGTAACAATAACTGGCCTACCTTAGGCTGGGGGATCTCGACAGTTTCCAAGCGGAAATTTTCAGCCAGTGGCTCGCCATGTGGGCGAGAGGCCAAAACGAAACGGCGGCTATAATGCGGTTGCTGGGACATCGGATTCTCCTGAACGGCAGGGTGAGTAATCTAGTCTACCCAATATGTGGCATGAGAAAATAACGTTATGTGCGCATAGGCATATGGCAGACAGACAACTTTCATTCTAAAGAAAAATAATAAACGTGTATTTTTCATGTCACTTAATGAGCGATTCTTTACATCGCTCATTAAGTGAGTTGAATATCAATTTTATCAGGGGGTAATATTTTCAGATAAGTGATTTCCATTGGGAATTATTTATTGTGGCAGGATGATTCTGATCATTTGACGTGGCTTAATTTACATTATGAAATAAGCGTTAGCCAAGCCTGGCCTGGAAAACGTAAACGTAAGTCAGCGGAAATGATACGGCGATTGCCCGTTCGTCATAGTGGTATGATCAATACATCAATGCTGCTGGTATTAATAAAACGCGCAGCGGAGCAGGTCACTTTGTTCAGCATACTGTCACTGTGGTTGCCGCAAATAACCAGATCAAAGGGTTGCCGCTGATTGGCATAAGTCAGGCAGTCGCCCAGCTCACCGTGGATAATACGGGTATTGCTGATGGGGTAATCGGTGCGCGAGCGCAGCTCTTCCATAAACAGCAATGTCTCTTCTTCCATCAAGGCACGCAGATCGCCGAGCATTGGGCCAGCGAAGTTATTATAGATCTCGGGGTTGGCGATCATACTCACCAGTGTGATTTGGCCATTGTAGGGGCGCACAATAGAAACGGCTTTTTCTACCAGCCGGTGACTGTCTGCCGCCACTGCTACTGCAACTAAAACGTTGTAGTACCCCATATTCCACTCCTGTAGCTTGATGATTTGCTAAAAGGGTAGAGCTTTGGCAACCCAATAAATGTGTTTCGTATCACGCGCGGCAGCAAATCTTGAGCTAGGCAAGGGGATCAGCCATAAAAGATAAAAAAGAAGCGCGCGCGTAATCGTGGGGGAGTTAAAGAACCTGTGCCCACAGTGACTTCGGTACTTTTCCTAGGTCGAACAGCTTTCCTGACACCAATTCTGCGCGGCGATGATCGGCTGCGCGGTACATGTTACTCATTTCGCCATCGTTGGTGATGGAGTAATTAAGCTTGTCATAGACTTTTTCTAAGCTGTCCAAACTGGAGCATTTACGGAATGTCATCAGATAATCGATGGTATTGGTCATGGTTGAAATGTAGCCTGTTAATTATTTTAAACCAGTAAGAGAAACATCACCTGTTTACGGGGTAACCGCGAACTGAGATGCACCGCCGGACACAAACGAAGGAAAAGAACAAACGAATCACGCGACAACAAAATAAACCCAATGGCGTTGTGAGCGCATAGGGAATGATAATATGTGCTAGCCATATCGGCAATATTCCTGAGCGTGCAAAGCATTAATTAGGGATATTCTTAGGGGGAGAGCTTGGGAAACTATTTTCTTTGCCATTTTGAACAGGTGCAATACTCAGGCAGGATGAGGTTTTCGGAGGTAACGGCTTGTGCACTTTGCTTATCCGTATCGCGATATCTCGCGGGCCTGCAGTTACTATATTTGTTGGTGTAAGCATCTGGTCTGATGACTTTAGCTGCCAAACACTCTTTGCGGTTCAATTTTTCTCCTGAATAACGGTTTGAACGCGACGCTTCTGTCATTGAAACGATTATCTCAGCGCGAAGTTACAGTAAATTATCTCATTACCGGAATGAAAATCATCTGCGTTAAGGCGAGCCATCGAATAACAACAGGTGAATTATTTACTGAGAAGGTGAGAGGTGTGGCTAGAATAAGGTGAGAAATACCCAAGTTAGGGGCTGAGTGAAAGGCCACTTTCTCTATGCCGCCTCCTTCTTAAAATAAAGTAGAGTATTAGGGGGGGCGCGCTTGGAATAACACTATGCCACGTAGGCGATCAGGTAATTAAATAAAAATAATGTTTTAATCATTTGTGACGATAACCATTCTAGTCTTTTTCTATTGGGGATTTTTCTGATGTCAGCAATGGTACTTTTCATTGTTTTTGAAACATCATGTTACGTTTGTTTTGTTGTTAAAAGTCATAAAGAACGGTTGGAACTCTTTAGTCAAAAATTAAAACAGCGTTCTTTTTTCGATTATTAAGTCAATTCTGAAATGTTAAAACCCTATAGTTTACATGTGTTATTTTATCTTCATGAGGATTTTTTAGTCTAACTGGTTGTTAATAATTAATTTATTGTGAATTTGCAGATTTTTGTTCTGTTATTTGGCTTTGGTGATGCATTTGTTCGAATTGATCTAAAAAAGTGTGTTTTTAAGCGAATAAACATTATTTTTAAGACTCTTTCTTACTTGTGGTTACTTTTTGAACTATAATGAATCAAAAAACAGTCACACATCCTGATGCTTTTCTTAAATATTTTTTATTTTTGTGACTTGCGTAGCACTTTTTTTAAAATAGCCTGTAGCTCTCGTTGTGTATGCTAAAGGTTCAGAGGTAGAGTTATATTGATATCCGGAATAATCCTAACAATTTGTAAAATAGTTTTATGGCGAAAGTGTCATAAAGCGGGGTTGCTGTATATCTAGAGCGATTGGTTCATATACGTACCAAATACTGAGTAACGCGGCCCTAATGGAGTAAGGCTTCAGCATTGTCATGGTTGACATGAAGAGATCTGTTTGCCAACTTCGGGAATAAACCCAAATCACGGGCGATAAGTTTATCACCCAGCGTATGTTTTTAAACATAGTCTGTCGGGATGGGGAATATGGGTACGTCTGAACTACTTAAACATATTTATGATATCAACTTGTCATATTTGCTTTTGGCGCAACGTTTGATAAATGACGAGAAGGCGTCTGCTATGTTCCGCTTGGGGATCGACGAAACTATGGCTGATGCCTTGTCGCAACTCACGTTGCCACAAATGGTCAAATTGGCAGAAACCAATCAATTAGTCTGCCATTTCCGCTTCAACGATCACAATACTATTGAACGTTTGACCAAAGAGTCCCGCGTGGACGATCTGCAGCAAATCCATACCGGGATTTTGCTATCAAGCCATTTACTGCAAGAGCTATCGGGTAAGAACGGTAGTGCGACAAAGAAAAGGGCCTGATGATGAGCGATAAAAGTATTGTGCAGGAAGCGAAAGATATTCAACTCGCAATGGAGTTGATCTCTTTGGGGGCTCGTTTGCAGATGCTGGAAAGCGAAACGCAACTCAGCCGTGGGCGTTTAATCAAACTTTATAAGGAGTTACGTGGCAGCCCACCGCCTAAAGGCATGCTGCCGTTTTCTACTGACTGGTTTATGACGTGGGAACAGAACATCCATTCATCCATGTTTTACAACGCCTATCGTTTCCTACTGAACAGCGGGCAATGCCGGGGTGTGGAAGCAGTGATCAAGGCTTATCGCCTGTACCTGGAACAGTGTCCGGAGCAGCCAGGTAAAGCGCCATTGTTGGCCTTGACCCGCGCCTGGACGCTGGTTCGTTTCGTCGACAGCGGCATGTTGCAGCTTTCCGCCTGTAATTGCTGCCATGGCACCTTTATTACTCATGCTTACCAACCACTTAACAGCTTTGTTTGCAGCTTATGCCAACCACCTTCCCGTGCAGTAAAAAAACGTAAACTTTCGCCGCAACTGGCCGATATTATTCCTCAACTGCTGGACGAGCAGGTTAAACGCGCAGTTTGAGTCTGCAGTAATGCCGATTTACTGAAACCAAAAACAGACAGTAAAACGCAGGAGCCCGGCACACCGGGGCCATGGAGTGGCCCGTGCTGTGTTTTATGTTATTCCTCCGCGCTGACCCCAGCTTCCATCCACATTGTGAATTTAAGGAATACGTGTGTTAGTTATTTTGGGTTATCTCGTGGTCTTGGGTGCGGTATTTGGTGGCTATATGATCGTTGGTGGCCATCTTGGCGCCCTCTATCAGCCAGCAGAATTCCTGATTATCGGTGGGGCGGGTATTGGCGCATTTATCGTCGGTAACAACGGTAAGGCGATCAAGTCCACGCTGCGTGCCATTCCCAAACTGATGCATCGTTCTAAATACAGCAAAGAGCTGTATATGGATCTGATGGCATTGCTGTATCGGTTATTGGCCAAATCCCGCCAGCAAGGCATGTTATCCCTCGAATTTGATATCGATAACCCACAGGAAAGTGAAATTTTCTCTAATTATCCGCGCATCCTTGCCGATAACCATTTGGTGGAATTTATTACCGACTATTTACGGCTGATGGTGAGCGGCAACATGAACGCATTTGAGATTGAAGCGTTGATGGACGAAGAGATTGAAACCTTTGAACAAGAGAGCGAAGTGCCTGCGGGCAGCCTGGCGATGGTTGGCGACTCGTTACCGGCCTTTGGCATTGTGGCTGCCGTGATGGGCGTTGTCCATGCGCTGGCTTCGGCCGATCGCCCGGCGGCTGAATTGGGTGCGCTGATCGCCAACGCCATGGTAGGAACCTTCCTCGGGATTCTGCTGGCCTATGGGTTTATCTCGCCGCTGGCCACGCTGTTGCGCCAGAAAAGTGCTGAAACCACCAAAATGATGCAGTGCATCAAAGTGACATTGTTGTCGAGCCTGAACGGTTATGCCCCGCAGATTGCGGTCGAGTTCGGCCGTAAGACACTGTACACCACCGAACGGCCTTCGTTTGTTGAACTGGAAGAACATGTGCGCCGGGTGAAAGCGCCGGCTGCGCAGGCGGCGGAAGAGCAAGACGCATGAAGCAAAACCACCCGGTGATTCTGGTCAGAAAGCGCAAAGCCCAGCATGCCGCTCATCATGGGGGTTCCTGGAAGATTGCTTACGCTGATTTTATGACGGCGATGATGGCGTTTTTCCTGGTGATGTGGCTGTTGGCGATTGCCAGCCCGCAGGAGCTGACGCAGATTGCCGAATATTTTCGCACGCCGCTGAAAGTGGCGCTGACCAACGGTAACAAAAGCAGTGCTGAGAGCAGCCCGATCCCAGGTGGCGGTGACGATCCCACTCAACAGGACGGATTGGTGAGAAAAAAGGCGGAGTCGTCTGAGGAACGAGCGGAAGAGCTGCGCTTGAACAAGCTGCGCGATAAGCTGAATGAACTGATTGAGTCCGATCCACGCCTGAAGGCGCTGCGCCCGCATTTGCTGATCAACATGATGGACGAAGGGCTGCGTATCCAAATTATCGACAGCCAGAACCGGCCGATGTTCAAGTCTGGCAGTGCGCAGGTGGAAAGCTATATGCGCGATATTCTGCGTGCCATTGCTCCGGTGCTGAACGACTTGCCGAACCGGATCAGCCTGGCGGGGCATACTGACGATCTGCCTTATGCCACAGGCGAACGCTATTACAGTAACTGGGAACTGTCAGCCGATCGCGCCAATGCCTCACGGCGGGAACTGATCGGTGGCGGCTTGGCGGAAGGAAAGGTGCTGCGAGTGGTCGGCATGGCGTCCACCATGAGCCTGAAGCAGCACGGTGCTGAAGACGCCATTAACCGGCGTATCACGATCCTGGTCTTGAACAAAGAAACCCAGCAGGGCATAGAACACGAAAATGCGGAGAGCAATGCGATGGAAATCGGCCAGCCTGAAGGCGTGCGGCAGTTGCTGCCGCAGGCGGCGGTAGCGACAGTGGAACCGGTGGCCCCGCCAGCAGTGGAGCCCGCGGCAGGCCCGACCCCGGTAGCGCTTCCGGCCACGCCGGCAGCTCGCCCGGCGCAGCCCAGCCCAACCACGGCGATTCCGGCGGCCCCTTCCGCCACTTTACCGACTAACAGTGACTCGCAAGCCGAGGTGACCCCGTGAGCATGGACATTAGTGCTTTTTATCAGACCTTTTTTGATGAAGCCGACGAGTTGCTGGCCGATATGGAGCAACATCTGCTGGAGTTGGACCCGTTGGCTCCAGATATTGAGCCGCTGAATGCAATTTTTCGCGCTGCGCACTCAATCAAAGGCGGTGCAGCCACTTTCGGTTTCTCCGTACTGCAGGAAACTACCCACCTGCTGGAGAATCTGCTGGATGGTGCCCGGCGTCAGGAAATGAGCTTAAGCACCGAGATTATCAACCTGTTTCTGGAAACCAAAGACATTATGCAGGAGCAACTGGACGCCTACAAAACGTCGCAACAACCTGATACCGAGAGCTTTGAGTATATTTGTCAGGCACTGCGGCAACTGGCTTTGGAAGCACAGCAGCAGGGTACGCCCGCAGCGGCTCCAGCCATAGAAACCCCCATCGTGGAGTCAACTGCGGCGAGCGACGAGGGAATGTGTATCCGCCTGAGCGGCCTGAAACCGAGCGAAATTCCGCTGATGCTGGAAGAGCTGGGTAATCTGGGGGAAGTCCAGAATCCGCAGCAGAGCGAAAATAGCCTGGAAGTGACGTTGCTGACCTCAGCCAGCGAAGAGGCGATCAGCGCAGTGCTGTGTTTTGTGCTGGAACCGGAACAGATCGCATTCACCGCGCCCGCGCAGCCAGCCGCCCCGCTCAACGAAGCGCAGCCGGAAGCACCGCCTGCCAGCGTACCCCAGACCGTTGCGGCAGAAGTACCGAAAGCCCGTGCCAAGGCCAGTGAATCCAGCAGCATTCGCGTGGCGGTAGAAAAGGTCGATCAACTGATCAATCTGGTGGGCGAACTGGTGATCACCCAGTCGATGCTGGCACAGCGTTCTGGCTTGCTGGATCCGGTGAATCATGGCGACCTGCTCAACAGCATGAGCCAGCTGGAGCGCAACGCCCGCGATCTGCAGGAGTCGGTAATGTCGATCCGCATGATGCCGATGGAGTATGTGTTCAGCCGTTTTCCGCGTCTGGTGCGCGATCTGGCCAGCAAGCTAGGTAAGCAGGTGGAACTGACCCTGCAAGGCAGCTCTACCGAATTAGATAAAAGCCTGATTGAACGCATTATCGATCCCCTGACGCATCTGGTGCGTAACAGCCTGGATCATGGCATTGAAGAACCGGCCATGCGCCTGGCGGCGGGCAAACCCGCGGTGGGTAATCTGATCCTGTCGGCAGAACATCAGGGGGGCAATATCTGCATTGAGGTCACCGATGACGGCGCGGGTTTGAATCGCCAGAAAATCCTCGCGAAAGCCGCTTCTCAGGGGCTGACGGTGAGTGACAGCATGAGTGATGAAGAGGTAGGGATGTTGATCTTCGCACCGGGTTTCTCCACCGCCGAGCAGGTGACCGACGTTTCTGGCCGTGGCGTTGGGATGGACGTGGTGAAGCGAAATATTCAGGAGATGGGCGGCCATGTTGAGATTCATTTTCAGGCAGGCAAGGGCACCTCGATCCGTATTCTGCTGCCGTTGACGCTGGCGATCCTCGACGGCATGTCGGTCAAGGTTAATGAAGAGGTCTTTATTCTGCCGCTGAATGCGGTGATGGAGTCGCTGCAGCCGCAGGAGGAAGACTTACATCCACTGGCCGGTGGGGAACGCGTGCTGCAGGTGCGCGGAGAATATCTGCCGTTGGTAGAACTGTACCGGGTGTTCGACGTTGCCGGGGCAAAAAGCGAAGCCACGCAGGGGATTGTGGTGATCCTGCAAAGCGCGGGCCGCCGCTATGCGCTGCTGGTGGATCAGTTGATCGGCCAACATCAGGTGGTGGTGAAAAACCTGGAAAGCAATTACCGCAAAGTGCCGGGGATCTCCGCCGCCACCATCCTGGGTGATGGCAGCGTCGCGCTGATTGTCGATGTATCAGCGTTGCAGACCTTGAACCGTGAACAGCGTCTGACGGACGTGGCCGCATAACGATTAACGGGTTTTATTAAGGGGGATCATATGGCAGGACTGGCAGCCGTCAGCAAACTGGCTGGCGAAACGGTAGGTCAGGAGTTCCTGATCTTTACCTTGGGTAATGAAGAGTACGGTATTGATATCCTCAAGGTGCAGGAGATCCGCGGTTACGATCAGGTAACGCGTATCGCCAATACCCCAACGTTTATCAAAGGGGTGACCAACTTGCGCGGTGTGATCGTGCCGATTATCGATCTGCGCGTGAAGTTTGCCCAGCAAGGGGTGTCTTATGATGAAAACACCGTGGTGATCGTGCTGAACTTTGGGCAGCGAGTCGTGGGGATCGTGGTGGATGGCGTTTCTGACGTCCTGTCGTTGACCACCGAGCAGATCCGCCCGGCCCCCGAATTTGCGGTAACATTGGACACCGAATACCTCACTGGCCTGGGGGCGCTTGGCGAGCGCATGCTGATCCTGGTGGATATCGAAAAGCTGCTGAGCAGCGAAGAGATGTCGCTGATGGATAACGTAGCGAAAAGTGCCTAAACACAATCGAATACCAGAGCGCAGCCTGCTGCGCTCCGTCTCCAGCCCCGCAAATTAGTTTCCCTTCGCCATAAAGTTCCCTGCAACTGCGCCGATAACGTTGAAAGTTAACGTAGATAACGTTGGTCTGTGCCAGTTTTAATAAGGGTAAACATGTTTAATCGTATGAGGGTAGTTACCAGCCTGTTGCTGGTATTAGTGCTATTTGGCGCCTTGCAATTGATTTCCGGCGGGCTGTTTTTCTCCTCGCTTAAAAATGACAAAGAAAACTTCACCGTATTACAGACGATCCGACAGCAACAGTCCGAACTGAACGCAAGTTGGGTGAACCTGCTGCAAACGCGCAATACCCTCAACCGTGCCGGCATCCGTTACATGATGGATGCCAGCAAGATCGGCAGCGGTGCCAGCGTCAATGAACTGTTGGCCGCAGCGAAAAACACGCTGACCGTGGCGGAGCAGCATTATGTGGCCTATGAAAAAATCCCGCAGGATACCCGCCAGGATGCGCAGGCGGCAGAAAAACTCAAGCAGAACTACGGCATTCTGCATGATGCCCTGTCCGATCTGATCCAACTGCTGGGTTCCGGCAAAATCAACGAGTTCTTCGATCAGCCCACCCAGAGTTATCAGGATGGGTTTGAGCAGGTTTATAACACCTATCTCCGGCAGAACGACCAGCTCTACCTGAACGCCGTCGAAGACAGCCACCGCTCTTTCAGCTTCGCCATCTGGACGCTGCTCATCATGCTGATCGTCGTGCTGGCGGTGATTGTCCTGGTCTGGCTCGGTATTCACCATATCCTGATCCGCCCACTGAATCGCATGATTGCGCATATCAAACAGATTGCCGCAGGCGATCTGACGCAGCCGATCGACGTTATCGGCCGTAACGAAATGGCGGTTCTGGCGGCCAGCCTGAAACATATGCAGGGTGAACTGATCGAAACCGTCGGCGGTGTGCGTCAGGGGGCCGATGCGATCTACAGCGGCGCTTCCGAGATCGCTGCCGGTAATAACGATCTTTCTTCACGCACAGAACAGCAGGCCGCCTCGTTGGAGGAAACGGCCGCCAGCATGGAGCAACTGACCGCCACGGTGAAACAGAACGCCGAAAATGCCCGTCAGGCGAGCCAGTTGGCGCTGAGTGCGTCTGAAACCGCGCAGAAGGGTGGCAAGGTGGTGGCCAACGTGGTGCAAACCATGCAGGACATTGCCGGCAGTTCGCAGAAAATTGCCGACATTACCAGCGTGATCGACGGTATTGCTTTCCAGACCAATATTCTGGCACTGAATGCCGCAGTGGAGGCCGCTCGCGCCGGTGAGCAGGGCCGTGGCTTTGCCGTGGTGGCCGGGGAAGTGCGCAATCTGGCCAGCCGCAGTGCGCAGGCGGCCAAAGAGATCAAAGGCCTGATCGAAGACTCCGTCAGCCGTGTGGACATGGGCTCTGTTTTGGTGGAAAGCGCCGGTGAAACCATGGGCGATATCGTCAATGCCGTCACCCGTGTGACCGACATCATGGGCGAGATTGCCTCGGCTTCTGATGAGCAGAGCCGCGGTATCGATCAGGTCGGGCAGGCGGTGGCCGAAATGGATCGCGTAACTCAGCAGAACGCCTCGCTGGTGGAAGAGTCCGCTTCGGCAGCGGCGGCGTTGGAACAGCAGGCCAGCCTGCTGACCCAGTCGGTGGCGGTATTCCGCTTAAAGGCCGAGGGCCAGGGGGAGTTCAACGCCCCTGTTACGGGGAAAGCCGTTACTCCAGTTGTTAATCATAAAAAAACCAACGCCAGCGATCTGCAGGAGAACTGGGCAACGTTCTAACCGGCAATGGGCAGCGGCATCTCCACCGGCAGGCCGCGCCCTTTTTTCCGTCGTGAGCCGGTCGACGACCGGCTGTCAGGAGGCTTAGCGTGTTTAACCGAATCCGTATCTCTACCAGTCTGTTTCTGTTACTGCTGACGTTTTGCTTGATGCAACTGATCAGCACGGGCTTGTCGTATACCGCTTCCCGCTCTGATCACCATAATCTGAACCTTATCAGCCAGGGCAGCCAACAGCGCGATGCACTCAGCCTGAGCTGGGTCTCGCTATTACAGGCCCGTAATACCCTCAACCGCGCCGGGACTCGTGCCGCGCTGAAAGTGCCCCAGGAGCAGGTCAATGCGCTGATGGGCAGCGCGCGCAGCTCATTGCTGAAAGCCGATCTCTATTTCAATCAGTTTCTCGCCTTGCCCAGTGAGCAACAACAGCTGACGGCAAGCACCAAAGCCAGCTATGAGCGGCTACGCGGCGCTCTGCGTGAATTGATCGGGTTTCTGGAAAAGGGCGATCTGCAGGCGTTTATGGATCAACCAACGCAAAAGACCCAAGACCTGTTTGAAGCCGACGTTATCCAGTACCTGCAACGCGTTAACGAGAATATCAACCAGGCCAATGCGGCCAATCAGCTTTCCTTTACGCTGGCCGGTTGGCTGGTATGTGGTGCCGTCCTGATGCTGATCGTGGTAACGGGCAGTGCCATGTGGTGGCTGCGCAATATGCTGATCGGGCCACTGGGTATTATGCGCAGCCATTTCGAGCGGATCGCCAGTGGCGATCTGGCAACGCCGGTTAAGGTGGTGGGCCGTAACGAGATCAGCCAACTGTTTGCCAGCCTGCAACGCATGCAGAACTCGCTGATTGGCACCGTAGGCGCGGTGCGTGAAGGGGCGGAATCGATCCTGATTGGGCTGCAGGATATCTCGGAAGGCAATAACGATCTCTCTTCACGCACGGAGCAGCAGGCCGCTTCGCTGGAGGAAACCGCGGCCAGCATGGAGCAGTTAACCGCCACGGTGAAACAGAATGCCGATAACGCACGCCAGGCCTCGTTGCTGGCGCGTGAAGCCTCTGCTACCGCGGTTAAAGGTGGAGCACTGGCGGGTGATGTGGTTACCACCATGCACGATATTGCCAGCAGTTCGCAAAAAATCGGCGCAATTACCAGCGTGATCGACGGAATTGCCTTCCAGACCAATATTCTGGCACTGAACGCCGCCGTCGAAGCTGCCCGTGCCGGTGAGCAGGGGCGCGGCTTTGCCGTGGTGGCCGGTGAGGTACCCAATCTGGCCAGCCGCAGTGCGCAAGCGGCCAAAGAGATTAAAGGGTTGATCGACGAATCGGTGGATCGGGTGAAGCAGGGATCGATGTTGGTGGAAAGCTCCGGCACCACCATGCAAGACATCGTGCACTCCGTGACGCGAGTAACCGACATCATGGGCGAAATCGCCTCAGCCTCAGACGAGCAAAGCCGTGGTATCGAGCAGGTTTCGCAGGCGGTGACCCAGATGGATCAGGTCACGCAGCAGAATGCTGCGTTGGTCGAAGAAGCGGCTTCGGCAGCGGTGGCTCTGGAGGATCAGGCTATTACGCTGGCGGACGCGGTATCGGTGTTCCGGTTGGCGGACGATAACGTGACGCTGCCAGAAAATCGTAACAACGGCGTGTCGCCAATAAAAGAGGGCTCAGCAGATTGTCAAATCGCATAAATCGTATGAATTCCCCAGGTGCCAGGGTATGAAAAATACGCTTCCAGTCCCTAACCGAGAACCGACGTCGATACTGGCGCAGATGGTGCAACGGTTGCCGCTGTCGGATGTGCATTTCCGGCGCATCAGCCAGTTGATCTACCAGCGTGCTGGCATCGTGCTGGCGGAACATAAGCGCGAAATGGTTTACAATCGCCTGGTCCGCCGCTTGCGCCTGCTCGATCTGCAAGGGTTTGGTGATTACCTGGCATTGCTGGAAAGCGACCCGAACAGCGCCGAATGGCAGGCTTTTATCAATGCTCTGACCACCAACCTGACGGCCTTTTTCCGCGAGGCGCACCATTTCCCTATTCTGGCTGAACATGCGCGTTCCCGGCCAAACGGTTACAGCGTATGGAGCACCGCCGCCTCTACCGGGGAGGAACCCTATTCGATCGCCATGACCTTGAACGACGCGCTGGGATCGCGGGCTACGGGCACCTTGGTGTGGGCCAGCGATATTGATACCCAGGTGCTGGAAAAAGCTGAAGCAGGGGTTTACCGCCAGGAGGATCTGCGCACCCTGACGCCAGAACAGCTGCAACGCTATTTTCTGCGCGGCACCGGGCCGCATCATGGGTTGGTGCGGGTGCGGCCTGAACTGGTGGCGCAGGTGCATTACCAGCCGCTGAATCTGCTGGCAGCAGAATGGGAATTACCGGGGCCGTTCGACGCCATCTTTTGCCGTAACGTCATGATCTACTTCGATAAGGCGACACAAGAGCGCATTCTGCGCCGCTTTGTGCCGCTGCTTAAGCCAGGGGGGCTGCTGTTTGCCGGGCATTCCGAGAACTTCAGCCAGCTCAGCCGGGATTTCTACTTGCGTGGGCAGACCGTATATGGCCTGACCAAGGAGAGGTAATGAATAAAATCAGCGTATTAAGCGTAGATGACTCGGCCCTGATGCGGCAGCTCATGACCGAAATTGTCAACAGCCATCCCGACATGGAGATGGTGGCGACCGCGCCAGACCCGCTGGTGGCGCGCGATCTGATCAAAAAATTCAACCCGCAGGTGCTGACGCTGGACGTTGAAATGCCGCGCATGGACGGGTTGGATTTTCTTGAAAAGCTGATGCGCCTGCGCCCGATGCCGGTGGTGATGGTGTCCTCGCTGACCGGTAAAGGTTCAGAGATTACCCTGCGCGCGCTGGAACTGGGGGCGATTGATTTTGTCACCAAACCCCAGTTGGGGATCCGCGAAGGCATGCTGGCTTATAGCGAATTGATTGCCGAGAAGATCCGCACGGCGGCGAAAGCCCGCCTGCCGCAGCGCTCCTCCACCCCGGCACCGGAGATCCTCAGCCATACGCCGCTGTTGAGCAGTGAAAAGCTGATTGCCATCGGGGCATCCACCGGTGGCACCGAAGCCATTCGTCAGGTGCTGCAACCGTTACCGGCCACCAGCCCGGCGTTGCTGATCACCCAGCATATGCCACCGGGTTTTACCCGCTCGTTTGCCGAACGGCTTAACAAGCTGTGCCAGATCACGGTGAAGGAGGCTGAAAACGGTGAGCGGGTGCTGCCGGGCCATGCCTATATCGCACCGGGCGATCGCCACTTGGAGTTGGTGCGCAGCGGGGCCAACTATCAGGTCAAGTTGCACGACGGCGCGCCGGTTAACCGCCATCGTCCTTCGGTGGATGTTTTGTTTCACTCGGTGGCGCAGTTTGCCGGGCGCAATGCGGTAGGCGTGATTCTCACCGGAATGGGGAATGACGGTGCGGCAGGAATGCTGGAGATGCACCGTGCCGGGGCTTATACCCTGGCGCAAAACGAAGCCAGTTGCGTGGTGTTTGGCATGCCACGTGAGGCGATCGCCACCGGAGGCGTCAACGAGGTGGTGGAACTGGAGCGCATGAGTCAACGCATGCTGGCGCAGATCGTTGGGGGCCAGGCGTTACGCATCTGATGCGGGTGAATGATAAAGATATATACCGCCCTGTAATTTGAAGTACGGCGGGCATAAATGGTTAAAACCTTAGGAGTGAGTATGGCAGATAAAAATCTCAGATTTCTGGTGGTGGATGACTTTTCCACCATGCGACGCATTGTCAGAAATTTGCTGAAAGAGTTGGGTTTTAACAACGTGGAAGAAGCGGAAGACGGAGCAGACGCGTTGAATAAACTCCGTGCGGGTGGTTTCGATTTCGTGGTGTCGGATTGGAATATGCCGAACATGGATGGCCTCGAATTGCTGCAAACGATCCGCGCTGACGGCACATTGGCATCGATGCCGGTATTGATGGTGACGGCAGAAGCCAAGAAAGAGAACATCATTGCTGCGGCCCAGGCGGGAGCCAGTGGTTATGTGGTGAAACCCTTTACGGCGGCGACACTGGAAGAGAAGCTCAACAAGATTTTTGAAAAACTGGGTATGTAAAAGGAGAGGGCAATGAGAGACATTCCAATGCCTGCCAGCGATGCAGCGACAGCGGGTGAGATCATCTTCCGTATCGGCCAACTGACCCGCATGCTGCGTGACAGCATGCGGGAACTGGGGCTCGATCAGGCGATCGCCCAGGCGGCTGAGGCGATCCCGGATGCGCGTGACCGTCTTGACTACGTTGTCACCATGACGGCGCATGCGGCGGAGCGTGCGCTCAACTGCGTAGAGGCGGCTCAACCGCGTCAGGCAGAGCTGGAGTCAGAGGCCAAAGCGCTGAAAGGGCGCTGGGACGCCTGGTTTGCCGATCCGATTGAGTTGGCCGATGCCCGTTCATTGGTCAGCGACACGCGCCAGTATCTGGATCGGGTGCCGGAGCATACCGCCTTCACCAACGCCCAGTTGCTGGAAATCATGATGGCGCAGGATTTTCAGGATCTGACCGGCCAGGTGATCAAACGCATGATGGACGTGGTGCAGGAGATTGAAAAACAACTGCTGATGGTATTGATGGAAAATATCCCTGAGCAGCCAGCCAAAGAGAAAAGGCCGAACGACAACCTGCTCAATGGCCCGCAGCTCGATCAGCATGGCGTTGGGGTGATCGCTAATCAGGCGCAGGTGGATGACCTGCTCGATAGCCTCGGGTTCTGATGCCATACGCTTGCCCGGCTGTGGGGCGCGGTCACTGCGCGTGACAGCCGGGCTTATCACCCATGCCGCAAATAACCGGCCTTTTCCCCCGTTGTTCCTGCAATGAAATCAGCATTTTTTTGCCATGCTGATGGCAATTTTATTCCTTTGCGCTAAACAGGAACCCTTTCCTTGGCTGAAGACAGCGATCTGGAAAAAAGCGAAGCCCCTACACCTCACCGCTTGGAAAAAGCCCGTGAGGAAGGCCAGATTGCGCGATCGCGCGAACTGACCTCGATACTGATGCTGATCGCCGGGCTAGCCATTCTCTGGGTGGCCGGGAGCCACATTGCTCAGCAACTGGCGCGTATGCTGAGTGAAGGATTGCATTTCGACCATAACATGGTCAGCAATGACAAACAGATGCTGCGGCAGTTTGCCATGCTGCTGCGTCAGGCGATGTGGGCGCTGATGCCGATGATGGCCGGCTTGGTATTGGTGGCGCTGGCCGCCCCGATGCTGCTGGGGGGCGTGGCCTTCAACGTCAAATTTGATGTGAAGCGCATGAACCCGATCGCCGGGCTTAAACGCATGTTCTCCACCCAGGTGTTGGCGGAACTGCTGAAAGCGATCCTGAAAGCGTTCCTGGTGGGGTGGGTGGCCGGCCTGTATCTGTGGCACAACTGGGCGGCGATGCTGCATCTGGTGACCCAGCAGCCGCTCGAGGCACTGGGCAATGCGCTGCAGATCGTCATCTTTTGCGGCATGTTGATCGTGCTCGGCCTGGTGCCGATGGTAGCGTTCGATGTGTTCTATCAGCTCTGGAGCCATTTCAAGAAGTTGAAGATGACCAAACAGGAGATCCGCGACGAATACAAACAGCAGGAAGGCGATCCGCATGTGAAAGGGCGGATCCGCCAACAGCAGCGGGCGATGGCGCGCCGCCGCATGATGGCCGATGTGCCGAAGGCCGATGTGATCGTTACCAACCCGACGCATTACGCGGTGGCGTTGCAGTACAACGATAAAAAAATGAGTGCCCCCAAAGTCTTGGCAAAAGGTGCCGGCGACGTGGCTCTGCGCATTCGTGAACTGGGGGATCAACACCGTATTCCCTTACTGGAAGCACCGCCATTGGCCCGTGCGTTGTATCGCCACAGCGAGATTGGGCAAGCGATTCCAACCACCCTGTATGCCGCCGTGGCCGAGGTGCTGGCCTGGGTTTACCAGCTACGCCGCTGGCAGCGCGAGGGTGGCTTGATCCCGAAAAAACCTGAACGTTTACCGGTGCCGGAAGCACTGGATTTTGGCTTGAGAGAGTAACCATGATGGCTAATTTGGCCTCCCTGCTTCGTTTGCCGGGTAATGTTAAAGATACACAGTGGCAGGTGCTGGCCGGCCCGATACTGATCCTGATGATTTTGTCGATGATGGTGCTGCCATTACCGGCGTTTATCCTCGACCTGTTGTTTACCTTCAATATCGCCCTGTCGATTATGGTGCTGCTGGTGGCGATGTTCACCCAGCGCACGCTGGAGTTTGCCGCTTTCCCCACCATCCTGCTGTTCTCTACTTTGTTGCGCCTGTCGCTGAACGTGGCATCGACGCGCATCATTCTGCTGGAAGGGCACACCGGCTCGGCGGCGGCGGGGCGGGTGGTTGAGGCCTTTGGCCACTTCCTGGTTGGCGGTAATTTTGCCATCGGCATCGTGGTGTTCATTATCCTGGTGCTGATTAACTTTATGGTGATCACCAAGGGGGCCGGGCGTATTGCGGAAGTGGGCGCCCGCTTTGTGCTCGACGGTATGCCCGGCAAGCAGATGGCGATCGACGCCGATCTCAACGCCGGGTTGATCGGCGAGGACGAAGCCAAGAAACGCCGTGCCGAGGTGACGCAAGAGGCGGATTTCTACGGCTCGATGGACGGTGCCAGCAAGTTCGTGCGTGGCGATGCGGTAGCGGGCCTGATGATCATGGTGCTGAACGTGGTGGGTGGGCTGCTGGTGGGGGTGATCCAGCACGGCATGGCCTTGGGCACCGCGGCGGAAAGCTATACCCTGCTGACCATTGGCGACGGCCTGGTGGCACAGATCCCGGCGCTGGTGATTTCCACCGCCGCTGGGGTGATCGTCACCCGCGTGGCGACCGATCAGGACGTTGGCGAGCAGATGGTGGGGCAACTGTTTAATAACCCGCGTGTGATGCTGCTGAGCGCCGGGGTGCTGGGGTTGCTGGGGCTGGTACCCGGTATGCCAAACCTGGTGTTCCTGCTGTTTACCGCCGCCTTGCTGGCGCTGGCCTGGTGGCTGCGCGGGCGTGAACAACAACCACCGAAAATAAAAGCCCCGCCGGTAGCCCAGGAGAGCCCGCAGGCGGTGGAGGCCAGTTGGTCGGACGTACAGTTAGAAGACCCGCTAGGTATGGAAGTGGGGTATCGCCTAATCCCGATGGTGGATTTTCAGCAAAATGGTGAACTACTGGGGCGTATCCGCGGTATCCGCAAGAAATTCGCGCAGGACATGGGCTATTTACCGCCGGTGGTGCACATTCGTGACAACCTGGAACTGCCGCCAGCCAGCTACCGTATTCTGATGAAAGGGGTAGAAATCGGCAGCGGCGAGGCGCACCCGGGCCGTTGGCTGGCGATCAACCCGGGTAATGCGGTGGGGGAATTGGCGGGGGATAACACGGTCGATCCGGCGTTTGGTCTGGCAGCGGTGTGGATCGACAGCGCACTGCGTGAGCAGGCACAAATCCAGGGTTTTACCGTGGTTGAAGCCAGTACGGTGGTGGCTACCCATCTCAATCATCTGCTTGGCCAGTTTGCCAGCGAGCTGTTTGGCCGCCAGGAAACCCAGCAGTTATTGGATCGCGTTGCGCAGGACATGCCAAAACTGACGGAAGACTTCGTGCCGGGCGTGGTTTCACTGACCATCCTGCATAAGGTGTTGCAGAACCTGCTGGCGGAGCGGGTTTCTATCCGCGATATGCGTACCATTATTGAAACGCTGGTGGAACATGCACCGAACCAGAGCGATCCTTACGAATTAACCACCGTGGTGCGTGTGGCGCTGGGGCGAGCCATCACTCAGCAATGGTTCCCCGGCGGCGGTGAAATTCAGGTGATCGGCCTGGATACCCCTCTTGAGCGCCTGCTGCTGCAAGCGCTGCAAGGGGGGGGCGGCCTTGAACCGGGGCTGGCGGACCGCTTGCTCGATCAGGCCAAAGAGGCGTTGCAGCGGCAGGAAATGCTCAGTGCACCGCCGGTGTTGCTGGTGAATCATGCGCTGCGCGCGCTGCTGGCGCGCTTCCTGCGCCGCACATTGCCGCAGTTGGTGGTGCTGTCGAATTTGGAAATAAATGACGATCGCCAAATCCGTATGACGTCCACGATCGGAGCTGCCTGATGAAAGCCGGTTTAGCCCTGTTTTTAGGATTAGCCTCGTTGGCTGCACAAGCGGCATCCGGTTCCTGGGTGGCGAGTAATGACGGCGTAGAGTTGCAGCACGGCCTGGTTCGTGCTGAATCCCAGGTATTGCGCCCGGTTACCCCTCTGCCGGGCCAACCTGCGCGCATTACCAGCATCAGTTGGCGCTATCAATTATTGTCTGCTGAACCGGCCGGGTTGCGGGTGCAGCTATGTACAGTGGCACGTTGCATCACGCTTGATGCGGGCAGTGGGCGCAGCGAGGCGATGAACGGCCAACCGGCTGACAGTGAATTCCGCTTTGTGTATTACGTGCAGGCACGTGGGGCATTAAACCCCGCACTGCGGGTGATCGGTAATCAGATTATCGTGAATTATGAGTAGTGCATCTGCAGGTGATGGCAATGGGGACGGGGGAGGTTTTTTGCCGCCGGGCGTTTGAGTTTGGCCAAAACGCCCGTACTCCTCGCCGTTGAGCAAGGGGCTGTGAGGCAACAAATGCAATGAAGGGGGCCGTTGTTTAAACCCCGATCTTGCGCCCCAACAGGCTGCCGGAGCGTGCCTGGCCGTCGGGGCCATACAGCGCTTGGTTCTGTTTACTCAATACGGCCAACGCCTGGGCGTTGTGATCAATATGGTGCTTGAGCAACAGCCCGTTGTGCTGATTCTGTTCACGCAGCTGCTGGCCTAGTTGCTGCACGCGTTGCCAATCGGCGGCAAGCTGTGGGTGACGCGCGTAAGGAGCCTGAACCCCATAGGGCCGCTCTGCGCTTACCCGCTGTTTTTCGAGATAATTGACCGTGGCCAGCAGTTGGCTTTTGGTATCGGTGACGCGCTGTAATGCCACACCGTCCAGCGAATTTGCACACAACAACGTATGTTCTTGTGCGATCACCGTGTCTAATGCATTCAGCGTTTCCAGCAGCTTATCCAGCAGTTGTGCCAAGTTTTCCATTGGGACTCTTTACCTTCTGTTAGCTGTCGCCTGATATCCACTGGGCATTGTTTTGCATGTCCTGCAACAGCGCATCGGCAATTTTGCCAGCGTCCATTTTCAATTCACCGTTGCGGATCGCCTGTTTAATGGCTTCCACCCGGTTCATGTCAATATCCTGCGTGCCTGGTTGCATCAGGCGTGCCTGCGCGTCGCTCAGCTTAACCTGAGTGCCGCTGACGGCAGGTTGCGGCTGCACGTTTTTACGCGCGGGTAGCGCGCTTTCGCTGGTGGTTTCCCGCGGTTGTACCGCCGGAACCGGTTGCAGCCGCTGGGTGCGATCGATACTCATGTTCAATCTCCGTTTTTTACCACTTTCTGTGGCTTATATAGTGTATTGCCCTGGTGCTCCTTTCTTTCACTGTGAAGTTGGGAGAGGCGCTATATATACCCTTATTACTTGGAGCCGCAGCGTTGTTGGCTACGGGCGTTCGCCCAACCTAAGCTCATGGGGATTCACGCCCTTGCCGCCTAGCGGCAACTCCAGGTCCGTTGTGTATATAAAAAATATTTTATAGCTCTGTTATCGGCAAGCAGCAGCAAACCTTTATTTTTTTATAACGCAATCTGAATGGTGCCGTCATGACGGGCAATACCGCTGACGATATGCCCGGAAAGCATCCGTACCCGCACGTTGTCTTCCGCCGCCGCGTTGTTCATCGCCTTGCCTGCACCGCTGATATTAAACCCCTCACCCTGCGCCATTACCTGCACTGGTTGCCCGGCCTTGATCACCCAATCGCGCCTGAGCATCGCCAGGTTCAGCGGTTGCCCCGGGCTGATATTGCGCAGGCTGACGGTACCGATCGCCTGCTCGGTTTGCGTCAGCGTGCGCGGTGGCAGGGTGTCCAGCCGCCCGGTTTTCAGGGTGACATCGGCGGCGGTCAGCTTGCTGCCAGCACCGATCCCGCGAACTGAAACCAGATAGTGGCCAATGGCCTGCACCTGAACCTGGATAAAGCGCCGTTCCTGACCACAGCGTGCCGAAATGCTGAGATTGCCCCAGCGTCGGGAATTGGGGGGGAATGAAAGCTGTGGCTGCTCACACTGCGGCCATTGTTTAGCCGGAGTACGCACATGTACATCGATCTCGACCGAACTACTGGCGAATTGCAGCTTGATAAAACGGTCAATCTGCGCAGCCAGATCGTCGGCCTGCGCGTGATGGCTGAACAGCAGGGCGGTAAACAGTAGGGCGGGGATACCTGACAAGTGACCTTTCATTTTCGCCTTCGAATACAACAACGGTTCGTCTCAGTGTAACCAGAGCGCACGCAGACTAAGCAGACAAATAGCGACGCATTTTGCCCTTATTCCTGCGATCGACGGGTAATAGTGACGTTTATGCTGTCGGCTCCAAACTCTAACCTCACGGAGGGAGCATGCTCGACAAACTGGACGCCGCCCTGCGTTTTGGCCAGGAAGCGCTGAACCTGCGCGCTCAGCGGCAGGAAATTCTGGCCGCCAACATTGCCAACGCCGATACGCCGGGTTATCAGGCGCGCGATATCGATTTTGCCAGCCAACTGCACAAAGTGATGGCGCAGGGGCGGGTGAGCGGCGGCGGGATTGCGTTGAATCTGACCTCAGCCCGCCATATTCCAGCGCAAAACGCACAACCCCCGTCGCTCGATCTGCTGTTCCGCGTGCCGGATCAACCTGCGCTGGATGGCAATACGGTGGATATGGATCGCGAGCGTACCCATTTTGCCGATAACAGCCTGAAATATCAGACCGATCTGACCCTGATGAACGGGCAGATCAAGGGCATGATGTCCGTGCTGCAAGGAGGATAATGTGCATGTCGTTACTGAATATTTTTGATATCTCTGGTTCTGCGCTGTCGGCGCAGTCCCAACGGATGAACGTCAGCGCCAGCAATATGGCGAACGCCGACAGCGTCACCGGCCCAGACGGCCAGCCGTACCGTGCCAAACAGGTGGTTTTTCAGGTCGCAGCCGCCCCAGGGCAGGCTACCGGCGGCGTGCGTGTCGCCCAGATCGTGGACGATCCGGCTCCCGATCGCCTGGTGTTTCAGCCCGGCAACCCGCTGGCAGATGCCAAAGGCTATGTACGTATGCCTAACGTTGATGTGGTGGGGGAAATGGTCAATACCCTTTCCGCCTCACGCAGCTATCAGGCCAACGTCGAAGTGCTCAACACCACCAAATCCATGATGATGAAAACCCTGACGCTGGGTCAGTAACCGGAGCCTGTTATGGCGATTGCCGCAACCACGAACGAATCATTGGACAACAGCATTGCCGGAGCCAACAGTCGCGTTGGCGGCAACAGCACCAGCGATGATTTACACAACAACTTCCTGACGCTGCTGGTGGCGCAGTTGAAAAATCAGGATCCAACCAACCCGATGCAGAACAACGAACTGACCACCCAGTTGGCGCAGATCAACACCGTCAGCGGCATTGAAAAGCTGAACACCACGCTGGGGGCAATTTCTGGCCAGATCAACGGTAATCAGTCAATCCAGGCCAGCGCCCTGATTGGCCATGGAGTGATGGTGCCGGGCAACGAGATCCTGGTGGGTAATGAAGGGGGCAAGGTGAGCACCACGCCTTTTGGCATTGAACTGGAGCGCACCGCCGATGCGGTGACCGCTACCATCAGCGATGCTACCGGCAAGGTGGTGCGCACCATTGAGATCGGTGGGCTGACGGCGGGCGTGCATTCGTTTGCCTGGGACGGTTCGCTGGAGGATGGCACCAATGCCCCAGACGGAGCCTACAGCGTGGCGATCAACGCCAAAAACGGCAGTGAACAACTGGTGGCACAACCGCTGCGCTTTGCCATGGTCAACGGCGTTACGCGCGGGGCGGATGGCGCAAAACTGGATCTGGGCATGGCGGGAACAGCAACGCTGGACGATGTGCGCCTGATCTTATCCAAACTTGGGGCTGCGGAAAAAACGGAATGATCTCCCTCGTCGGCAACGGACTGCTGAGCCAATTCTGAACATATTCTGTACTCGATTTATTCGGAGCATAACATGGCTTTTTCTCAAGCAGTCAGTGGGTTGAACGCGGCAGCGACCAACCTGGACGTGATCGGTAATAACATTGCCAACTCTGCTACCTTCGGCTTCAAATCCGGCAGCGTTTCCTTTGCGGATATGTTTGCGGGCTCACAGATTGGGCTAGGGGTGAAAGTGGCGGGGATCACCCAGAATTTTAACGGCGGCACCACCACCAATACCAACCGTTCGCTGGATATTGCCATCAGCCAGAATGGCTTCTTCCGCATGCAGGATGCTGACGGCGGGATCTTCTACACCCGCAACGGCCAGTTCAAGTTGGACGCAAACCGCAACATTACCAACATGCAGGGCCTGAGTCTGACCGGGTATCCAGCGGGCGGTACGCCGCCAACGATCCAGCAAGGAGCCGATCCGGTGCCGTTGAGCATTCCGGAAGGGATGATGGTTGCACGTGCCACCACCTCCGGCAACATGGTGATCAACCTGAAATCCACCCACCAGGTTCCGGATGTCACGCCGTTTGATCCGAGCAAAACCGACTCGTTTAATTACGTCAACACCATCACGACCTACGACTCATTGGGTAATGCCCACAATATCAACGCCTATTTTGTTAAAACGGCGGATAACCAGTGGGATGTTTATACCCAGGACGGCAGCGTGGCAGGTTCCCCAGCCGCCAAAGCCGGTAGCCTGAATTTCAACACCAGCGGCGTTCTGACCGATACGCAAGATGCGGCGGGCAACCCCAGCGCCACACCGTTCAACCTGGTGGTGCCAATGTCGGCCAAAGATGGCGCACCGGCGCAAACCTTCAACCTGAGCTTTGCTGGCAGCCTGCAACAGAACGTGGGCAGCGATTCCGTCAGCAAGATCGTACAGGATGGCTATACCACCGGCGAATACAAAGGCTTTGAGATCAACAAAGACGGTACCGTGGTGGGGGTGTATTCCAACCAGCAGACCCAACTGCTGGGCCAGATCGTCCTGACCAACTTCTCTAACCCGGAAGGGCTGGCGTCGCAGGGGGATAACGTGTGGAAGGCCACCGGTGCTTCAGGGCAGCCGCGCGTTGGTTTGGCTGGCGGTGGCGGTTTTGGCACGCTGACCAGCGGTGCGCTGGAGTCTTCTAACGTCGATCTGAGCCAGGAGTTGGTCAACATGATCGTGGCGCAGCGGAACTACCAGTCGAACGCGCAGACCATCAAAACCCAGGACTCGATCTTGCAGACGCTGGTCAGCCTGCGTTAATAGGACTGAATTATGGACCACGCGATCTATACCGCCATGGGCGCCGCCCGCCATACGTTAGAACAGCAGTCGGTTACGGCGAATAACCTGGCCAATGCCTCAACGCCAGGGTTTCGTGCGCAACTGTTGGCGCTGCGTGCGGTGCCGATTGACGGGCCGAGCCTGCCGACGCGCACCTTGGTAACGGCCTCCACGCCGGGTGCCGATGTCAGCCAGGGGCCGCTGAATTACACCGGCAGGCCACTGGATGTAGCGCTGCAACAGGACGGTTTTCTGGCGGTCAGCCTGCCGGATGGCAGCGAAGCCTACAGCCGCAACGGCAGTATTCAGATCTCCCCCACCGGGCAACTGACGGTGCAGGGGCTGCCGCTGATGGGGGACGGCGGGCCTATCGAAGTGCCGCCTCAGGCGCAACTTACCATCGCGGCAGACGGCACCATTTCAGCGCTGAATGCGGGCGATCCGCCGAATACCGTGGCGCAAATTGGCCGCCTGAAGCTGGTGAAGGCCGAGACGCGTGACGTGGTGCGCGGTGATGATGGCCTGTTTCACCTGACCGCCAGCGCCCAGCAGCAGCGGGGCAATACGTTGCCAAACGATCCGCAGGTGCGGGTGATGCCGGGCGTGCTGGAAGGCAGCAACGTTAAACCGATGGAAACCATGGTGGAGATGATCGCCAACGCCCGTCGGTTCGAAATGCAAATGAAGGTCATCCACAGCGTGGATGAAAACGCACAGCGCGCCAACGCATTGCTGTCAATGAGTTAAGTGCAGAGGAATAAACCATGATCCCATCGTTATGGATTGCCAAAACCGGTCTGGATGCGCAGCAGACCAATATGGACGTGATCGCCAACAACCTGGCCAACGTCAGCACCAACGGTTTTAAGCGCCAGCGTGCGGTGTTTGAAGACCTGTTGTACCAAACCATGCGCCAGCCGGGAGCGCAGTCTTCCGAACAGACTACGCTGCCTTCCGGTTTGCAGATCGGCACCGGCGTGCGCCCGGTAGCGACCGAACGCATCCACAGCCAGGGCAACCTGTCGCAGACTAACAACAGTAAAGATGTGGCGATCAAGGGGCAGGGCTTTTTCCAGGTCATGCTACCGGATGGCAGCCAGGCGTATACCCGCGACGGTTCGTTCCAGATCGATCAGAACGGCCAACTGGTGACGGCCAGCGGTTTTCAGGTGCAACCGGCGATCACCATTCCCGCCAATGCCCTGAGCATCACCATTGGCCGTGACGGGATCGTCAGCGTCACCCAACAGGGGCAAACCGCGGCTCAGCAGGTGGGGCAACTGACCCTGACCACCTTTATTAACGACAGCGGCCTGGAGAGCGTGGGGGAAAACCTGTATCAGGAAACCGAAGGCTCCGGCGCGCCGAATGAAAGTACACCCGGCCTGAACGGTGCCGGTCTGTTGTATCAGGGGTATGTGGAAACCTCTAACGTCAACGTGGCGGAGGAGTTGGTCAATATGATCCAGACCCAGCGGGCCTATGAGATCAACAGCAAAGCGGTATCGACGTCCGATCAGATGCTGCAAAAACTGACACAACTGTAACGGGTAGGAGAGTGCTGTGGTAAGCACAGATTTAACGGTGGGCCGCAGGTTGCCAGCGATGTGGGCCATGGTGCTGCTGACGCTCAGCGGTTGCGCCTATATTCCGCGCACGCCGCTGGTGGACGGGGCGACCACGGCGCAACCGGCACCGGCGGGGGCTCCGGTGCCAAACGGCTCGATTTTCCAGGCGGCGCAGCCGATGAATTACGGCTATCAACCGCTGTTTGAAGATCGCCGCCCGCGCAATATTGGCGATACCCTGACCATCGTGCTGCAGGAAAACGTCAGCGCCAGCAAGAGTTCATCGGCCAATGCCAGCCGCAATGGGGCGAGTAAATTTGGCGTTGCAACCTCGCCGCGTTATCTCGACGGCCTGCTGGGCAATGCGCGCGCCGATATGGATATCTCTGGTGACAGTACCTTCGGCGGCAAAGGCGGGGCCAACGCCAACAACACCTTTAGCGGCACCATTACCGTCACCGTCGATCGGGTTTTGGCCAACGGCAACCTGCACGTGGTGGGAGAGAAACAGATCGCTATCAATCAGGGTACCGAATTTATCCGTTTTTCCGGCGTGGTTAACCCGCGCACCATCAGTGGCAATAACTCGGTCACCTCGACACAGGTGGCGGATGCCCGCATTGAATATGTTGGCAATGGCTACATTAATGAAGCGCAGACCATGGGCTGGTTGCAGCGTTTCTTCCTGAATGTTTCACCGTTTTAAACAGTGGCTGTATTACCGCCTGCGGCAATCACGTTTTTCAGCAAGGCCAGCGAGGGCAGGATGTTAAAGAAAATTGTAATGGTGCTGCTGATGGGCGCACTGACGTTGCCAGCTCACGCCGAACGCATCCGTGACCTGGTGACGGTGCAAGGGGTGCGTGACAACGCCCTGATCGGCTACGGGCTGGTGGTCGGGTTGGACGGTTCCGGCGATCAGACCATGCAGACCCCGTTCACTACCCAAAGTATGAGCAATATGCTGTCGCAACTGGGGATCACCGTACCGCCCGGCACCAACATGCAGCTGAAAAACGTGGCGGCGGTGATGGTGACCGCCAAGCTGCCGCCGTTTTCCCGTGCAGGCCAGAACATCGACGTGGTGGTGTCCTCGATGGGTAACGCCAAAAGCCTGCGCGGTGGCACGTTGTTGATGACGCCGCTCAAAGGCGTGGATAACCAGGTTTACGCGCTGGCGCAGGGCAACGTGCTGGTGGGCGGTGCCGGTGCGGCGGCGGGCGGCAGCAGCGTGCAGGTCAACCAACTGGCGGGTGGCCGTATCAGCAACGGCGCGATTATCGAGCGTGAACTGCCTACCACCTTTGGTCAGGACGGGGTGATCAATCTGCAGTTGAAGGACGATGATTTCACCTTAGCGCAGCAGATCAGCGATGCCATCAACCGCCAACGCGGCGGCGGCACGGCATCACCGCTGGATTCGCGCACCGTGCAGGTGCTGGTGCCGCGCGGCAACAGTTCGCAGGTGCGTTTTCTGGCGGATATCCAGAATATCAGCATCAATATAGGGACGATGGATGCCAAGGTGATCATCAACTCACGTACCGGTTCGGTGGTGATGAACCGTGATGTGGTGCTCGACTCCTGTGCGGTGGCGCAGGGCAATCTGTCGGTGGTGGTCGATCGCCGGGAAATTGTCAGCCAGCCGGATACCCCGTTGGGCGGTGGCCAGACGGTGGTGACGCCGGATACCCAGATCTCGCTGCAACAGCAGGGGGGATCGCTACAGAAAGTCAACGCCAGCGCCAACCTGAACAATGTGATTCGGGCCTTGAATGCGCTGGGGGCCACGCCGATCGATCTGATGTCGATTCTGCAGGCGATGCAGAGTGCGGGCTGCCTGCGTGCCAAGCTGGAGATTATCTGATGAGCAGCGATCTGCTGACGATGTCGGGCGCGGCGTATGACGCGCAGGCCTTGAACGGGTTGAAACGCCAGGTCACCGCCGATCCGCAAGGCAATCTCAAGCAGGTCGCTCAGCAGGTTGAGGGCATGTTCGTGCAGATGATGCTGAAGAGCATGCGTGCCGCTTTGCCGCAAGACGGCGTATTGAGCAGCGATCAAACCCGGCTGTACACCTCGATGTACGATCAGCAGATTGCCCAGCAGATGACGCAGAAAGGGCTCGGTCTGGCGGAGATGATGGTCAAACAGCTTGCTGCGGCGGAGAGTGAGCCGAGCGAAACGGCGGGCACCGCGCCGATGTTGCTGGATAATCAGGTGCTGCAACGGTTGCCGGTTCAGGCGCTGGAGCAAATGGTGCGCCGTGCGCTGCCCAAACTGCCACCGGTCGCCACGGCGCCGCTCAACAATGGCAACTTTGTCGCGCGGCTATCGGTTCCGGCCAGGGTAGCCAGCCAGCAGAGCGGCATTCCGCACCAGTTGATTGTGGCGCAGGCGGCGCTGGAATCTGGCTGGGGCCAGCGTGAAATCCCGACTGCCGACGGAACGCCGAGTTACAACCTGTTCGGTATCAAAGCGGGCAGCAGTTGGGACGGGCCGGTGACGGAAATTACCACTACCGAATATGAGCAGGGGGCCGCGAAGAAGATTAAAGCCCGTTTTCGCGTTTACAGCTCTTATGTGGAAGCGATCGGTGACTACGTCAAGCTGCTGACCAATAACCCCCGCTATGCCAATGTGGCCGCTGCGCGTAGCCCGGAGCAGGCTGCCCACGCGCTGCAGCAGGCCGGTTATGCTACCGATCCGCACTATGCCAGGAAGCTGGTGAATGTCATTCAGCAGATGAAAAGTGCGGGTGAGCAGGTGGCGAAAGCATACAGTCAGGGGGCGGAGGAGTTGTTTTGAGGGGATTTTCATCAGTTGGGCTGTCTCTTGTTCACATCTTGAGATTAGGGCATGAGTGTTTATTTCGGTCGCTTAACATGTTGTGCTCACTTAGCTATGTGGCGAAAGCGCCCGAGCAGGGGGCTCAAGAGCCAGCCCCCTGCACCCCGGCCCTTGCCATATCGGGCGGCCGCTGCGCGACTCCCCTCACTCCACCACGGCGCATCACGGCCGGCTACGACAGGCGTATATGGACCCTCCCGATGATGCCAGTGTTTTTCTTGAATAAAGTGAACAGGTATTGCAGCCATATATCCGGTTTTTTTCTGGGCCTTTCTGTGGCCCGAACCATGATGAAATCCGCCAGG